>CAJOPN010000027.1 GCA_905236285.1 uncultured Selenomonadaceae bacterium
GAAGATGACGGAGTTGGATTTAAATTTGACGGGAATAAAGAAAATTTTGCGTTACAAAACATAAAAAAGCGGCTTGAAATATTTTGCAACGGAAATTTGACAATTTCTCCACGCGAAGGCGGCGGCACAGTTGTGAAAATTGTGATATAAAAATAGGATTTAATGAAGTATAGCTAATTTTGAATATTTTTTGTCGAAGTTATTTCTCCGGTCGGATTCATTCGACTTTTATTTATGTGAATTTTATGAATTCGTCCATTTCACAAAAATTTATGCTTTATTCCGTTTTACCTATACTTCCGATTGTTTTCAGCGGATTTTGTTTTAATCCGTAAAATTTGACGGCAAAATTTAAAAGTGTACTGCATTGACAATGTATTTTGCGAGTAGTTGACGGTTTTAAATTAAGTTTTACAATTTCATTCTGCCATTTTCTCATAATCGCCGGTGTCAATTCATACAATTTCAATTTTCCAATGAACGGCAATACATGATGAACCATTGTATTTTCTGCGCTGACGTATGTGCTGTTTTTGACATGAATTTTTTTGTCTTCAAGATAATTTAAAATTAAAGTTGCAACAGTCATATCAATTCTTCTTTTTGAATTGCCTTTAAATTCATGCTCGTAATTCAGCGCATCTTTTTTTGTTTTAAATCCGCGTTTCGTAGTATGTTTTGAATAGAACATTTTATCAATATTAAATTAATTGGTCAAGAATTATTGACGTTATCGAAAAATAATATTATTATATCTTTCGGAGGTGCAAAAAATTTTGAAGAATAAAATTTTTTTGTTGACGACAATTTTTTTAATGACAATTTTTTTAATCGGTTGCGGCGATGAAAGCGAGGATAAAAAAATTTCGGACGAAAAAAATTCCAATACCGAAAAAATTTCTGAAGTCGTGAAAATTCCTCCCAATGATGTCATTGTCGCAGATGATTTTTCAAATATTCAGCTCGATTCTGCCGATAAACCTGTTTTTGACAAATATACAATTTGGGAACGACAAGAAAGCGGTTTACCTATGGAATTGCCGCCTTTTGAAGAATATTCCGACGGAAAAATTGCTTATCTTACTTTTGATGACGGTCCCGACGATAAAAATACTCCGATGATTCTGGACATTTTAAAAAATTACGGAATACATGCAACTTTTTATGTCTGCGGAAATATGGTTGAGGCTTATCCCGATGTTTTGAAAAGGATTTACGCCGAAGGTCACGCAATAGGCAATCATTCTTACAATCATGTTTACAAAGAACTTTATCCGTCAACCGATAATTTTTTGAAACAAATCAATCAGACTGACGAAATTATAAAAAGTGTTATAGGAGTTCGACCGTTGACAATAAGAACACCGGGGGGACGTGCGGGAATGTGGACGGCTGATTATGAACCGTTGATGACTGCATGCGGCTATGTCGAACATGATTGGAATGTCAGCGTTGAAGATGCAACTTCAAAAAAACCGTCTCCGCAGGAAATGATTAAATTCGTTGATGAACAGACAAATAAATCTTTCAGAAAAGATGCAGCAATTATTTTAATGCACTCCAACAAAGGCAAAGAAAATTCTGCAGCCGCTTTGCCCGGTATTATTGAAGTTTTGGTTAATAAAGGTTACAAATTCGGTGTCGTTACTCCAATGACTCCTCAGCCGTGGTAATTGTTTTTAAAAAGTTTTTTTAATCAATTATGGACAAAGGAACAAAAATTTTAATTTTTCTCAATGTAATACTTTTGATGACTCTCGGAATTTTATATTTTGTTTTGTTTTCCGATTCAAAAGCCGAACGCTCAAGAAGACATAACAGACCGACGGCGGCACAAATGAGAGAATTGCCGGCGATTGCCTCAGACAGAGATGAAATTCAAAATATGATTCGCCAAACTTTCGGCAATGAAATTCAAAAATTTTCGATATATCTTTTCAGACCCGGAATTGAAAATCAGCCGTTGATATTTCAATCAAAACCTATGAGACCTGCAAGCATGATAAAAATGTTTGTTCTTGCAAAAGTTATGCAGGATGCAAGAGACGGTTTATTGTCGCTCGATGAATTGATTCCGATAACTTCAGAAAATATCGTCGGCGGAGCAGGTTCAATAGCAGGTGAAGGTGCAGGCGCAAGAGTTCCGATAAGAAGAGCTGCCGAATTGATGATAATTGAAAGTGACAATACTGCAACAAATATTTTGATTGATCGCGTCGGAATGGAAAATTTAAATACATATATTCGTGCAAACGGCTACAATGACACAATCGTCAATCACAAGATGATGTTGCAGAAAGGTCCGTCAAATTTATCTTCAGTAGCCGATCTCGGATTGCTCTTCACTAAAATTTATGAATATAAATGTGTTGATGAATTTTATGATCAGCTTATGATTTCATATCTTCTGAAACAGCAGGACAGAGATTGTTTCCCGGCTGCATTGCCTTATTGGAATGTCGCGCACAAAACCGGCGAAGTTGATAATCTCTACGATGACGGCGGAATATTTTTTGGTGCTCAAGGAGATTTTATTTTGGTTATTATGAATGATAATTATGAAAATCGCGGAGAAACCATCGAAAATATGAAAAAAATAGCGTCTTCAATCGCAAAAAATTTCATGGAGATTCCAAAATGAAAAATGACGGACTTAAACAAATGTGGAAAGCATTTTCATTACTTTCGGGACTTGGAATTTATTTAATCGTTTTCGTTCTGATTTGTCTTTATCTTGGCAGTCTCATTGATGATTTTTTTGAGCTCGACGGCAAAGGCAAATTGTTCGGAATAATTTCGGGATTTCCTCTCGCGTTCTATTCAATTTATCGACAACTCAAAAACGGAAATTTTTTTTAGGAGTGATTCAATTTGATTATTGTTACAGGCGGCGCAGGATTTATCGGCAGTAATATTGTCAAAGAACTCAACAATCGCGGTCGAAGCGATATTTTAATCGTCGACAATCTCGGCAAAAGTGAAAAATATAAAAATCTCATCGGTCTGCATTATCTCGATTACATTCACAAAGAAAAATTTTTTTCAGATTTAAATAATTTTAATGCGGACGTTGAGGCAATCTTTCACGAAGGTGCTTGTTCCGATACTATGGAATATGATGTCAATTACATGATGAAAAATAATTTTGAAACGTCCAAGCAGCTTTTAAAATTTTGCGACTCAAAAAAAATTCCTTTCATTTATGCGTCAAGTGCATCAACTTACGGCGGAGGCAAAAACGGATTTACCGAAGGAGACAAATTTGAAGATGCTTTGAATCCTTATGCCTTTTCAAAATTGACTTTCGATCGTTACGTCAGAAATTTTTTAAAAAATTCTTCGACAAAAATTATCGGCTTAAAATATTTTAACGTTTTCGGACCTCAGGAAATTCACAAAGGAAAAATGGCATCAATTTTTTATCAATTATACAAACAAATAAAAACAACGGGAATTGCAAAACTTTTCAAAGGAATTGACGGCTACGGAGACGGCGAACAGAGACGCGATTTTATTTATGTTAAAGATGTCGTAAAAATAAATCTTTGGGCAATGGAAAATGATATTAAAAATGGAATTTATAACTGCGGTACGGGACAGGCTCACACTTACAACGAATCTGCACAGGCTGTAATAAATGCGCTGGGCAAAGGAAGAATTGAATATATAGATTTTCCCGAAACGCTCAAAGGAAAATATCAAAATTATACTCAAGCGGATACTGCGCAATTAATCAATGCGGGATACAACGGCGGATTTACCGATTTTAATTCAGCCGTCAAGGAATACTGCGAAATTTTGGAAAGAAACGGCGGTTATTATTCATATGTCGATTAAAGCAATTTTTTTTGACAGGGACGGCACTTTAAACGTTGATGTCGGTTATCTGCATGAGTTTGAAAAATTTCAATGGATTGAAGGAGCGATTGACGCGATAAAATTTTGCAATGAAAATAATTTTTTGGCAATCGTCATAACAAATCAAAGCGGAATTGCACGCGGATTTTACTCTGAAGACGATGTTAAAAAAATTCATCTGCAAATGAATGAGGATTTAAAAAAATTTAATGCACATATTGATGATTTTTTCTATTGTCCTCATCATCCGAAAGGAATTGTTAAAAAATATTCGATTGACTGCGAATGTCGAAAGCCAAAATCAAAATTGATTGAAGACGCTTGCAAAAAATATAATATCGACAAAAAAAATTCAATTATGATCGGCGATAAAATTCGTGATGTGGAATGTGCAGAAAATGCGGGAGTCAAAGGAATTTTGTTTGACGAAAAAAATTTGCTCGAAAAAATTAAATCGTCTTTGAATGAGTTAATGCTTGTAAATTAAAATTTTTTGTGATAAAATATCTCTCGCGTTTTATACACAAATTTCAGGAGGTTTTTTTGTATATGAAAATCACCAAAGAAAAGTTAGAAAATTATGAGGTAGAATTAACGATTGAAGTTGAGGCTGAACAACTTAAAAAAGCAAAAAAAACTGCTTGCCAAAATCTTGCCGCACGTTATTCAATACCTGGCTTCAGAAAAGGAAAAGCACCGCAGCACATAGTTGAACAACAGCTCGGCAAAGAATTTGTTATGGAAGAAGCAGAAAATATTTTAATTCATCAAGCGGCAACAGATGCACTCAAAGAAGAAAATCTTACACCCGTCACCGAAATGAAACCTGAAGTTGTCACAAGTGAAGAAGGAAAAGATTTTGTATTCAAAGTAACTTTCACGCCTTATCCCGAAGTCAAACTTGGCGAATACAAAGGACTGAGCATTGAGAAAAAAATTGATGAAGTTACAGATGAAGACGTTGACAAACAAATTGAAGTTATTCGCGGCAACAATGCAAAATTGATTGATACCGAAGAAGATGCAAAGATTAAAGACGGAGATTTCATCACTCTCGATTACGAAGGATTTATTGACGGAGAGGCATTTGAAGGAGGACTCGGAAAAAGCCGTCCGTTGACAATCGGCTCAGGAACATTTATTCCGGGATTTGAAGAAGGATTAATCGGCTGCAAAGTCAACGAAGAAAAAGATGTAAATGTTACATTCCCTGATGATTATCACAGTCAAGATTTCGCAGGAAAAGATGCAACGTTCAAATGCAAAATTCTTTCGATAAAACATCGTGAACTTCCCGAACTTAATGAAGAATTTGTTAAAAAAGTCAGCAAATTTGAAACGCTCGACGAATTTAAAGCCGATATTAAAAAGAATTTGGAATTAACCGCAAAACGCAGAGCTGAAGAAAATCAGCATAAAGAATTGCTTGAACAAGTAATTAAAAATATGACGGTTGACGTTCCGCCGGTTATGATTGAAAATAGAATTTCTCAACTTATCAAAGAACTTTCTCTTCAGCTTCAATCAAACGGCTTGAATTTTGAAACTTACATGCAAATGACAGGCAACGACATGGAAAAAATGCGTGAAAGTTACAGAGAAGGCGCAATCGAAGATGTCAATACCGAATTAATGCTTGAAGCAGTCGCAAAAGCAGAAAATATCGAAGTCGAACAAAAAGAAGTCGAATACGAAATTGCTCTCATGGCGGCAACTTACAGAGCAACTCCGAAACAAGTCGTAAAAATTTTGAGAGAAAATCATCAGCTCGGAACCATTTCAAATAATGTTCGCAGAAGAAAAGCAATGAAATTTTTGATCGACAACATGGCAAAAGCTGATTCCGAAGTTGAAGAAAAAGTTGATGAAAAAAAATCAGAGGACAAAAAATCTGTCGACGAAAAAAAATAAAAATATTTTGAGGTGAAAATTATGGCGTATTATGTGCCGATGGTCGTAGAAAAAACCGGCTATGGCGAACGCGCTTATGATATTTATTCACGCCTGCTTAAAGATCGAATTGTAATTTTGGGCGGACCGATTAATGATGACGTTGCAAATTCAATCGTCGCTCAACTTCTTTTTTTGGAATCAGAAGATCCCGACAAAGATATTCATCTTTATATCAATAGTCCCGGCGGAGTGGTTACGGCAGGTCTTGCGATCTATGACACAATGCAATACATTAAGCCGGACGTTTCGACAATTTGTATCGGTCAAGCGGCATCAATGGGCTCACTTCTCTTGACTGCAGGCGCAAAAGGAAAAAGATTTGCATTGCCTCTTGCAAGAATTATGATTCATCAGCCGCTCGGAGGTGCAAGCGGTCAATCTACCGACATTCAAATTCAGGCGAAAGAAATTTTGAGACTGCGCGAAGTCGGTAATGATATTCTTTGTCGTCACACGGGACAATCTCGTAAAAAAATTGTCGCCGATACCGAACGTGATAATTTTATGACTGCACAAGAAGCAAAAGCATACGGCTTGATTGATGATGTTGTGACTCGTCCGCCTGCCGATGACGATTCAAAAGAACCATCTGCAAAAATCGAAAAGATAAAATAAAATTCAAAAAGATTCAAGAAAAAAAGTTTTTCAAAAAAATTTTTTAACTCTTGAATTTTTTTTCGTCGAATTTTTGTATTTCAAATCTTTCTTGACTGTTTTAAATATTTGTTATATATTATTAAATAAATTTAAAAATGATTCAGAATTTTTGGCGTGAACGGGAGGCTGTGAAAGCGTGTTAAAATTCGGAAACAATTCCGGCAGTTTGAGATGTTCCTTCTGCGAAAAATCGGAGCATCAAGTCAGAAAATTGATAGCCGGTCCGCACAATGTTTATATTTGCGATGAGTGTATAGAACTTTGCAGCGAAATTATAGAAGAAGATGACGAGGAGAACGAAGGATTAATTTCAAATGAAGAAGAAGAATTACCGAAACCGAAAGAAATTTGTTCAATCCTCGATCAATATGTAATCGGACAGGACGAAGCGAAAAAAACTTTGTCGGTAGCAGTGTACAATCATTACAAAAGAATAAATCAACGCGGCAAAAAAAATAAAAATGAAGTCGAACTGCAAAAATCAAATATTTTGATGATAGGACCGACAGGCTGCGGAAAAACTTTATTAGCTCAGACGCTTGCAAAAATTTTAAATGTCCCTCTTGCCATTGTTGATGCAAATTCAATGACTGAGGCGGGATATGTCGGCGAAGATGTCGAAGATATGCTTTACAAACTTTATGAAGCGGCTGATGAAGATGTATTGAAAGCTGAACGCGGAATAATTTACATTGACGAAATAGATAAAATCGCTCGCAAAAACGGAATGGGAAGAGACATTTCAGGTGAAGGAGTTCAGCAAGCCTTATTAAAAGTATTGGAAGGAACAAAAGCGGCAATAGCAACTTCACAAGGAGGAATAACCGGTTTTCGTCATCCGTCTCAAATGTCATCGCCGATAACGATCGATACCAGAAATATTTTATTCATATGCGGCGGAGCATTTACGGAACTTGACAAAGTAATAGAAAAACGTCTTCAGGGAAGTCAACTCGGATTCGGCGTTGATGTAAAATCAAAATCAAAAAAAGATGTCGGCGAAATTTTAAAAGAAGTAGTGCCGAATGATTTATTGAAAGACGGAATGATTCCAGAACTCGTCGGACGACTTCCGATAATCGTTACTCTTGACGCTCTCGACGAAGAATCATTGATAAAAATTTTGACTGAACCGAAAAATGCACTCATCAAACAATATCAAAAATTAATGGAAATGGACGGAGCAAATTTAATTTTTGAAGATGAGGCAGTCAGATTGATTGCCAAAGATGCAATTCAAAGAAATACAGGTGCAAGAGGTCTGCGCTCAATACTCGAAAAATTGATGAGAGATGTAATGTTTGAAGCTCCGTCCGTCAACGGCAAGGCAACCTGCGTAATTACAAAAGAAGTCGTTGAACGCAATCAAGAACCTGTTTTGCAAATTGACAATTCAAACGTTAAAAAAATTCGCAACGGATAATTAATCAGAGGTGAAATATATGGCTGAAGTAATAAGTTTGCCGGTTGTGCCGTTAAGAGGCATGACAATTTTTCCGAATATGATAGTACATCTTGACATAGGAAGAGATCGCTCGGTTAGTGCAGTTGAAGCGGCAATGGTTGAAGATCGAAAAGTTTTTTTGATTGCACAAAAGACGCTTGACAACGAATCTCCGACACGCGACGATTTATATAAAGTCGGAACGGTTTCAGAAATAAAACAAATTTTAAAATTGCCTGACGGAAATATTCGCGTATTGGTCGAAGGAATGAATCGCGCGGTAATGGTCGGCTATCGTGAATTTGAAAGTTATGCCGAAGTTGATGTTGAAGTTCACGAAGACAAATGGACAAATTCATTAAATATTGAGGCATTGATTCGCGGCGTGGTGCATGAATTTGAAGATTGGGTTAAACTCAGCCGCAAAATTCCTCCCGAAACTTTTGTTGCCGTTACCATTTTGGAAGATGTGGGACGACTCGCCGATTTGATTGCAAGTCATTTAAATTTGAAACTTGAAGACAAGCAGGCGATTTTGGAATGTATAGACGTTGAGCAGAGACTTCAAAAACTTTATGAAATTTTGGCTCGCGAGCTTGAAGTATTGCAAATGGAAAATAAAATCGGGCAAAGAGTCCGCACGCAAATGGAAAAATTCCAAAAAGATTATTATTTGCGCGAACAACTAAAGGCCATTCATAAAGAATTGGGTGAAGATGAAGATCGTTCCGAAGAAGTTTCTGAATATCAAAAACGACTTCAAGAAGAAAATTATCCCGATGAAGTGAAAAAAATCGTCGAAAAAGAATTAAGCCGAATGGAAAAATTGCCGTCGATGTCTCAAGAACTCAGCGTAATAAGAACATATGTCGACTGGCTAATGGATCTTCCTTGGAACAAATCAACCGAAGACATGATGGATTTGGAAAATGCTGAAAAGGTTTTAAATCAAGATCATTACGGATTGGAAAAAGTCAAAGAAAGAATTTTGGATTTTCTCGCCGTAAAAGTTTTGGTAAAAGACAAACCGTCGCCGATTTTATGTCTGGTCGGTCCTCCGGGAGTAGGAAAAACTTCACTTGCATCATCAATAGCAACTGCAATGAACAGAAAATTTGTTCGAGCCTCACTCGGCGGAATACGTGACGAGGCAGAAATTCGCGGACATCGCAGGACTTATGTCGGAGCATTGCCGGGAAGAATTATTCAAGGATTAAAAAAAGCAGGCGCAAATAATCCTGTCTTTCTGCTTGACGAAATTGATAAAGTAGGTCACGACGGATACGCGGGAGATCCTTCAGCGGCACTTCTTGAAGTCCTCGATCCTGCACAGAATAATTCTTTCAGCGATCATTATTTGGATACGCCGTTTGATCTTTCAAAAATTCTTTGGATAGTCACGGCAAATAATCTTTCGACGATTCCGAAACCTTTGCGCGACAGAATGGAAATTATCACGCTGTCGAGTTATACAGAGGCTGAAAAATATGAAATTGCGAAACGTCATCTCGTAAAGCGTCAAAAATCCGAAAACGGACTCAATGAAACCGGAGATGTTTATTTCGGTGCGGGAGTATTTCAAAAAATGATTTCTGAATATACGAGAGAGGCAGGAGTTCGCGAACTTGAAAGAATAATCGGCAAGGCATGCAGAAAAGCGGCAAGAAAAATTGTTGAAGGCAATGAAAAACCAATTCGCATCACAAAGAAAAATTTGAAAGATTTCATCGGCAAAGAAAAATTTATTCAGACAAAAGCGGAGAAAAAACCTCAAATCGGAGTATCAACGGGAATGGCGTGGACTGAAGTAGGCGGCGATATTCTACCGACTGAGGCAATCGTATTAAAAGGCAAAGGAAAATTAATTTTGACGGGGAAACTCGGCGATGTCATGCAGGAATCGGCACAGGCAGGATTGACATACGTAAGAAGTCGCAGCGATATGTTAATGCTTGAAGAAGATTTTTATGAAAAAAATGATATACATGTACATGTGCCTGAAGGAGCAGTTCCGAAGGACGGACCGAGTGCAGGTATCACGATGGCGACGGCGATGATTTCAGCGTTGACGAAAAGAAAAGTTCGTTCCGATGTTGCAATGACAGGTGAAATAACTTTACGCGGAAATGTTTTGCCGATAGGCGGACTTAAAGAAAAAGTTTTGGCGGCATATCGTGAAGGAATGCACACAATCATTTTGCCGAAAGAAAATACTCGTGACATTGAAGAAATTCCTAAAAATATTCGTGATAAATTAGAATTTGTGCCGGTTGAGCATATGGACGAAGTTTTAAAAACGGCCTTGATAAATTAAAAATTTTTGAAATAAAAAAATCTCTCAACAAATTTCTTTGAAGAGAGAATTTTTTTTATACTTAATTCGATGCAGGCATAACTTCATTAATACAGGCAAGAGCGTTCAAAGTGCGAGGAAAACCGATATAAGGATGAATTGCAGTCAAAACGCCGATAACTTTTTCACGAGAATTTCCGACCGATTTATTTCCTGCAATATGACCTTTTAATTGAGGTTCACAGCCGCCGAGTGATGCAATCGCTGCCATTGTCAACATTTCACGCATTTTTAAATCAAGTGTTCCGCGTGTGTAAGTATCTCCGAAACAAAATTCTGCAAGATCATCATTGAAATGTGCAACATCTTCGGTAGCATTTTTTCGCATTTGATTTATTCTGTCTCCAAAAATTCCGACTTGAACTTCCAAACCTTTTTCAAATCTTGTCTGCTCATTGACTGTTGATTGATTTTCGAGCGGCAATTTAATTTTATTTTTTTGAAAAATTTCATTGATTGAGTTCAAAGCGTCAACAGATTTTGCAAATCCGATATAAGGAGTGACTTGATAAATTGTTTCGCGAATTTCAAGCGGCTTGATTCCTATTTTTAATGCGCCGTCAACTTCTCTTTTCAATTCGTTTTCAACTCCGAGAGTTGCCAAACATGCAATCCTTACAAGTTCACGCTCTGTATCTGTCAAAGCCTTTGATTGTTCAAAATTATCTCCGTAAAGATAACGTTTCATCGTTGCCGCCATTTCAGGATCAGTTTTTTCAATCGACAATTTTTCATCGCCGAACATCTTTTTATAATTCTCTTCGCTTACCTTTACGCGATCATAATTTTTCGCCGATGCATCCGAAGTCATTCCGAAACAAGCCGCACCTATACAAAGAAGTCCGAGCGACAACATTTTTTTTAATCTCATAATCAAAACCCTCCGATTTTTTTATTAATTTTTAATTGTGACGGCAACATTAATATTTGGTTTACATTCAAAATTTCTTTCGGTTGGCAGAGAAAATTTTATTATGTATTTGTCTTTTAATTCAGGATTTTCTTTATCAACATTTTGAATATTTTCGGTTGAGTTTTCTGCAGGCTGCTGAACATTTTGCGCTGTCTGAGAATTTTCTTCGACATTTTCGGCAGTCTGCGGCGGAGAATTTTCAGTCGTTTCAATTTTTTCTTCAACTTTAATTTCTTCTTCAGCAGTCGGTTCAATTTTTTCAATTACCGTTCCGCTTAATTTGTTTCCTTCAATGACATAGCTTACCAATTTACCGAGAGAAATTTTTTCAAATTGATTTTCAGTAACTTCAGCCTCAATCCAAAGTTCGCGATTATCTCCGACTCTTGCAACAACACTTCCTGCTTGAACTTCATCATCAACGGCAACGCTGTAATAAATTGTTCCGTCAACGGGAGCAATTACTTCAGTCTGCTGAGATTCTTGACGTGCGACATTCAAAGACAATTCAGCCTGTTTGATTGCAAGTTGGGCACCGTTTAAAATTTCAGGCGGAGTAGGTTGAAGTTGATCGACGTATTCAATTTCGTATTCGACTTCCTGCGACATTTGAGGAGCTGCAAAACTTTCCGTTTCGGACGATTGAGCCGCTCTTGCCGATTCATACTCTCTTTCAGCCGCTTCTTTTTCTTTCCGGCTTATTGCTCCCATTTCAAATAAAAGTGCCATTCGATTTTTTCTCTCTTCAAGTGCCGCAAGATTCGCCGATGATTTTGGTTTTGATTGCACACTCGGAATTTGTACGGTTTTTATCTTAGGTTTTTTAATCGGAACTTTTACCATTTGACCGACTTGTAATTGTGCGTAATTATTTTTTGCAAGATCAACTGCTTTTTCAAGTTGTTCAATTTGATCTTCGGTTATGCTCACTTCTATTTTTGCAATAACGTCACCTGCCTTGACTGAATCGCCGTCGGATTTTGTAAGTTCTTTTACTTTTCCGTTCGTAAGCACTCGCATTGAAACCATCGTGCCGCTTACTCTTGCATTATTTATTTTTATTGTGTCGTCACGATGTTTATAATTAAAAGCTGCACCGCCGACTGCTGTCGACAATGCAATCAATAATATTAATCCGTATTTTATTATGCGTTTGGCATTTTTGGTAATATCTTTCGTTTCCAATTCTCTCATTCCTCAAGAGATTATTTTTCAATTTGACTGCGAAGAATTTCCTCAGCTTTTTTGAAAGCCTCAGGCAATTTTTCAGCAAATTTTCCTCCGGCTTGAGCCATATCGGGACGACCTCCACCGCCTCCTCCTATTTCTTTTGCTGCCGCTTTGATTATATTTCCTGCATGTACTCCGATTTTTACAGCCGTTTTATCTGCTTTCGCTACCAAATTAACTTTGCCTTCAGTTACCGATGCAAGGACTACGACTCCGCAATCAAGATTACTGCAAACTGTATCTGCAATATTTCTCAGTTCGTCCATATCTTTTGCGTTGGCTTTTCCTGCAACAAATTTTACTTTGCCGATCTCTTCCACTCCCATTAAAAGTTTTTGAGCGTCGGCTTTCTCTTCCATCGCGTGAAGTTTGTCGAGTTCCTTTTTCATTTCTTTTGATTCGTTTAAAATTTTTTCTACTTGAGCAGTCAGCATTTCGACATTTGTTTTTAAAAGCGTCGCAGTTTTCGTTAAAAGTTCGGTTTGTCGATTTGCATCGAGAAGTGCCGCTCGTCCCGTTATCGCCTCTATTCTTCTGACTCCTGCTGCCACTCCCGTTTCGCTTACAATCTTAAATCTGCCGATCTGTCCGATATTTTTAACATGAGAACCTCCGCAAAGTTCGCAGCTGAAATTCGGAACGGTTACAACTCTTACAACATCGCCGTATTTTTCGCCGAATAATGCCATTGCTCCGAGTTTTTTTGCATCATCAATTTTCATGTGTTTGATGTCAACGTCGAGACCTTTTAAAATTTCCTCGTTGACCAGTTCCTCAACGTCTGCAATTTGTTGATCGGTTACAGGTTCAAAATTTGAAAAATCGAAACGCAATCTGTCAGGTGTAACGAGTGAGCCGGCTTGATGAACTTGATCGCCGACCACTTTTCTCAATGCCGCTTGAAGCAAATGTGTTGCAGTATGATTTCGTGCCGATGATAATTTTTTTTCAGCGTCGATTGTAATTTTTACATTGTCGCCAACTTTTATAAATCCTTCCTCAACGTAAGAAATATGATAAACCGTCCCGTCAGGAAGTTTTTTTGCATTGCTTACTTTGATTCGACCAAACTCACTCGTAAAAATTCCTTCGTCGCCGACTTGTCCGCCGCCTTCAGCATAAAAAGGTGTCGTTTCAATAATTATTCCTGCCTCTTCACCGTCATTTAATTCATCGACAAGTTTTCCGTCTTTCCAAATCGCAATTACTTTCGATTCGATTGCATTTTCGTCAACTTTCAAATTTCTGATGTCGATTTTTGAAAGATCGGGAACATTGAAACGTTGATTTTCGGCACGAGCATTTCTTGCACGATTGCGCTGATCGTCCATCGCTTTGTTGAATCCGTCTTTGTCAAGTGTAAAATTATTTTCGTTTACAATTTCTTCAGTCAATTCAAAAGGAAATCCGTAAGTATCATAAAGTTCAAAGGCAATTTTTCCGTCGAGAATTTTTTTGTTTGAATTTTTAATTTTTGAAATTTCATCTTGAAGGATTGCCATACCTTTTTCAAGAGTTGCTGCAAATCTGTCTTCTTCAAGTCGGATAACTTTTTTGATGTAATCTTTTTTGTTCGCGAGTTCTTCAAAATCTTTTACTCCGTCATAAATTTTTGCAACCGCGTCAACTGCTCCTTCCAAAAATGCATCTTTAATTCCGAGCATACGACCGTGACGAATTGCACGTCTCAAAATTCTGCGAAGGACATAGCCGCGACCTTCATTTGAAGGCAAAATTCCGTCCATAATCATAATTGACATTGAACGGGCATGATCGGCAATGACTTTCATTGATACATCATTTTTTTCATTGTCGCCATATTTTATTTTCGAGCGATTCATTACATATTCAATAATCGGATAAAGCAAGTCGGTTTCAAAATTGGAAAGTTTATTTTGCAAAACTGATGCGAGTCGTTCGAGTCCGCAGCCTGTATCAATATTTTTGTGTGCAAGCGGTTTATATTCGCCGTCTTCGGTTCTATCGTATTGAGTGAAAACCAAATTCCAAATTTCAAGATAACGATCACAATCACAACCTGGAGCGCAAGTATCTTTTCCACAGCCGCGTTCTTCTCCGAGATCAATATAAATTTCGGAATCGGGACCGCACGGACCGGGACCTATTTCCCAAAAATTGTCTTCAAGTTTTACAATGTGATCTTTATTAAATCCCGGTTGTTTGCACCAAATTTCTTTTGCCTCATCATCTTTAGGATAAATTGATACCCAAAGTTTATCTTTCGGCAATTCACAAACTTCAGTCAAAAATTCCCACGCCCAAGGAATTGCCTCAGATTTAAAATAATCTCCGAATGAAAAATTTCCGAGCATTTCAAAATAAGTCTGATGTCTTGCGGTATGTCCGACGTTTTCAATATCGCCTGTTCTTACGCAGCGTTGACAAGTTGTAACTCTCGTTCTCGGCGGCTTGACTTTGCCTGTAAAAAATGCTTTGAACGGAGCCATTCCCGCACCGATCATTAAAAGTGTCGGATCATTTTCGGGAATTAATGATGCACTCGGCAGTCTCAAATGTCCGCATTTTTGCACAAAAAAATTAATGTATGCCTCTCTTAATTCTTTTCCCGTCATGTATTTCAAAATATTACCTCCAATTTAATCAGAAAATTTTTTATTCAATTTAAAAAAACTTTTTTATCTTCAACATCAATACTTTCACCGATTTGGACTTCAATAATTTTCATATCCATGTCCGCAATTATTGTATGTTTGCAATTGATCGGAATTTCAATAATATCACCGACCTTGACGAATTTTTCAACATCATCAATTACAACTCGTCCGCTGCCTTCAATTATATTCCAAATTTCGCGCCTGAACTCGTGACTGTGATATTTCATTCTGTGACCGGCATTTAATGTTACTTTTATCGTTAAACTTCCTTTTTCAACGTCAATAACTTTAAAACTGCCCCATGATTTTTCGGCAAATCGAATTTGTTGATGAATATTTTCAACGAACGGTTTTATATAACTTGAAGAAGTTTTTTCTGAAATTAAAATGCCTTCAGGACTTGCAGCAACAATAATATTTTCGAGTCCCATGCAAATTATCGGCAAATCTGACTCATTTATCACATGTAAATTTTCGCAGGTTTGATCAGCCTGAACCTTTCCTATATAATTCGACTGCATGACTTCCGTTAATGTATTCCATGTTCCGACATCTTTCCATTCGCCGTTGTATCTTACAACTTTTATATTTTTCTCATGTTCGACGACTGCATAATCAAAACTTATTTTTTCAAGTGAATCATAATTTTTTAAAATTTCGTCATATGAACTGAATCCCAAAAGTTTTTGAGTTTTATTTAAAATGTATTTGAGTTTAAAAGCAAATACTCCGCCGTTCCAAAGTGCTCCTTCATCAATATATTTTTGTGCAGTCTGTTGATTCGGTTTTTCTTTAAATGTTTTAACGTCACTTATTTTTTCGGTTGATGTCGGAATAATGTAACCATATTTTTCACTTGGATAAGTCGGATTGATTCCCATTAATACCAGCGGAAAATCTTCGGAAATTTGATCGGCAAGCAAATTGAATGATTCAAAAAAATTGTCATCAACATAAGGATCAACGGGACAAACTACGACTGATTCATTTAAATCAATTTTTTGAACGTCATAAAGATAAGCAGCCGCCAATGCAATACAAGGAAAAGTATCTCTTCTGCTCGGTTCTGATGAAATTTTTATATCGGAATCGATATACTTTTTTAAGATTGTCTCTTGATATTCAGATGTGGCAACTGTTATTGAAATATTTTTTCCGGCATTGCGAATTTGTTTCAAAGTTCGTTGCAGCATTGATTCATATTCTTCATTTGATGATTTAAAAATTTTTATGAATTGTTTTGAGCGTATTTCATTTGAAAGCGGCCATAATCTTTGACCGCTGCCGCCTGACAATAAAATTATTTGCATTAAAACTTCCTCTTTAATTTAAAATCTTACTTTATTTTTCAAAAAATCTTCGTAAGTTAAACGAATACCCTCAATCAATTCGGTCTTATACTTCCAGCCCATTGAAGTTGCTTTAGATACATCTAAAAGTTTTCGAGGAGTTCCGTTTGGTTTTGAGGTGTCCCAAAGTATTTCGCCTTCATATCCGATAATTTTTGCGATCAATTTTGTTAAATCTTTGATTGAAATTTCTTTTCCGGTTCCTGCGTTGACTGTTTCATTGCCGCTGTAATTATTCATCAAAAATACGCACAAGTTCGCCAGATCGTCAACATACAAAAATTCACGCAAAGGAGTTCCATCACCCCAGCATGTTACCGATGATTTATTTTCAATTTTCGCCTCGTGAAATCTTCTTATCAACGCCGGCAAGACATGAGAGTTTGTCGCATGATAATTGTCATTCGGTCCATAAAGATTCGTCGGCATAATCGAAATATAATCTGTTCCGTATTGTCGATTGAGATATTCGCAATATTTTAAACCTGAAATTTTTGCAAGAGCATAAGCCTCATTTGTTTTTTCAAGTTCGGAAGTCAACAAACAATTTTCTTTCATAGGTTGAGGAGCAAGTCGCGGATAAATACAGGACGAGCCCAAAAATTCCAATTTTTTGCAATTATTTTGCCAAGCCGCATTAATCACATTCATTTCAATCATCATATTTTGATATATAAAATCTGCCGGTGATTGATTATTTGCAACTATTCCTCCTACTTTTGCCGCCGCCAGAAATACATATTGCGGTTTTTCTTTTTCAAAAAATTTTTCAACTTCCGCTTGACGTGTCAAATCAAGTTCTTTATGTGTTCGGACAATTATATTTTCGTAGCCTTGCCGTTCCAATTCTCTTACGATTGCCGAGCCGACCATTCCACGATGCCCGGCGACGAAGATTTTTTCATTTATTTCCATTTTAAAAAAACTCCTCTGAATCGATTTACAATAAATTTTTGCCGTAAAAATCTTTTTCTTTGCCGAGCTGCTTGTGAATGGTATTTTCGCCGCGTTCAAGAGCAATTAAACCTGTGCGGATTATTTCCAAAATTCCGTAAGGTTGAAGAAGTCTCGTAAACGCAGTAATTTTTTCGTCACTACCGGTAATTTCAAAAATTAAAGTAGTCGATTCGACATCAACCACATGTGCACGGAAAAGTTCTGCCATCTTCAAAACATCAAGGCGATTATTGTCGTCAGCCGAAACTTTTATTAAAGTCATTCCGCGAGTAACGGCGATTGATGCGTCAAGTCTCTGCACAGCTTTAACAACAGGCATTTTTTCAAGTTGTTTGATCATTTGCTCGACCAGACTTGAATCACCGTGAACGACGACCGTTATTCTTGAAAATTCAGGTGATTGAGTTACTCCGACCGAAAGACTGTCAATATTAAATTCACGTCGGCTGAACATGCTCGCAACTCTTACCAAAACACCCGGCTGATTTTCAACATAAACCGATAACACATGTTTCATTAAAAAAATCTCCTCAAAAAAATTCTGCGTTGAATTTTATCACAAATATTTTTTTATTTCAACCGCTTGATAAAATTTGATTGATAAAAATTTTTCGTTTTGCTATAATTATTTTCAAAAAAATTTTTGCTGAGGTGAAAAAATTTTGAAACGACTTTTAAAAAACATGCACGAATGGATGAATCAATATATAAAATCATTTTATTCTGACGATGAAGAAGTTCAGCTCGGGATTTCAATTAAAGAAATTCATACCGGCTATGTTACGACAAATTCTATTGAACTTGCAAATTTTTTGAATCTCAATGAACATGATAAAAATCTCGCAGAAATCATAGGATTGTTTCACGATGTCGGACGTTTTCGTCAATACAGTCTTTATAAAACTTTTAATGATTCTGAATCTGAAGATCATGCAAATTTGGGAATAAAAGTTATCGACGAATTGGAATTTTTTAAAGAACTTTCCGATTCCGACAATGAAATTATTCGTTTTGCGATAAAAAATCATAATAAAAAATTGATTGAGCCGACGACGGACGAGAAAAAAATTTTATTTGCAAAAATTATTCGTGATGCCGACAAATTGGATATTTATCGAGTATTGCAGCCGTTCCTTGCTCAGGAAAATGCTGACAAGATGCCAAAATTTATAAAAGGAAAAGAAAGAGCTGATATAAGTCCCGATTTTGTTGAAAATTTTATGGCAGGCAATCAAGCGGATTATCGACAAATTCGCACGAACGGAGACAGAAAAATTGTCAGATTGATGTGGATTTATGACATAAATTATTCGTGGACGATGAAAAAAATAGTTGAACGGGGATATATTGATGCGATAGTAAAAGAACTTCCAATGGACGAAAAAGTTGCAAAGGGAGTTGAAAGGCTTCGCGAATATGTTAAAAAAGTACTCGCCGAAAATTGACAAGAGGTAGAAAAAATGAGAAGACAAATTCAAATAAAAATAATTCAAGAACTCAAAGATATTTATCAAAATTTGAAACCGAAATCAAGCAAAGAATTAATCAATAGATTTAAAGGAATTGAAAAAATTTTTAAAGATGAACTTTCGGCGGAACGTAGTAAATTTTACAATGAAATTTTTGACGGTATAATTTTGGCGGTGAGTCAATTTTCACAAGTTGATGAAAAAAATCGCGTTGAAATGTTCAATCTCAGCAAAGAACTTTTGAGCTATATTTATAATGAACTTGCAAAAGAAAAGGAGATAAAAAAAGATATTGTATTTCTGCCGTATAAAGCATCAATGTGGGATTCGCTGGAAAGCATATGGCAGGCGGCGAACGAAGACAAAGAACATTGCAATGCTTATGTTGTGCCGATTCCTTATGCAGATCGAAAACCTGATCAAAATGTTGCACAGTGGCATTGCGAAACAAAATTATTTCCTCAATATGTACCTGTTTGGGATTATCGAAAATTTGATTTAAAAAAATTGCATCCCGATATAATTTTTATACATAATCCGTATGATAATTACAATGCGCTGACTTCGGTCGATTCTCAATATTATTCGGACAAACTCAAAGAATATACAGACAAATTAATTTATGTTCCGTATTTTGTCATGCAGGACATTAAACCCGGTGATGAAGAACTTGAAGACAAAGTGGCACATTTTATAACGACGCAGGGAGTTTTTAATTCGGATTTAATTTTTGTGCAGTCGGAAAATATCAGACAGGTTTATATAAATGTATTGACGCGGTACACCAATCAAACAGATCGAAAATTTTGGGAGTCAAAAATTATCGGATTGGGCTCGCCTAAAGTTGACAAAATTTTATCGACTGGCAAGGAACAAATTAAAATTCCGAAAGAGTGGCTTAAAATTTTAAAAAAATCGGGCGGCACTTTTAAAAAAGTAATATTTTACAATTCAGGCGTATCGCTTGCCTTGAGATGGAAACAATATTTGCTTGACAAAATGGAAGACGATTTTAGAATTTTTAAAGAAAATCAAGACGATGTAACTTTGCTTTGGAGACCGCATCCGTTGATGTCGGCAACAATGGCGGGAATGTTGCCTGAATTACATGAAAGATATGAAACATTTGTTAAAAAATATAAATCTGAAGGCTGGGGAATATATGACGACACGGCTGACGCAGACAGAGCAATGGCATTGAGCGATGCTTATTTTGGTGATGGAAGTTCACTTTTGAAACTCTATGAGATTACCGGAAAACCTGTAATTCATCATAATATAACGGTTAAGGCAGAAAAGACAGAATCATTTAAAATTGCCAATGCTTATTATGAAAATAAATACATTTGGTGTACAATGTTTTATGATCCGAATCTTTACAGAATTAATCTTGAGACGAAAGAAATTGAATTTATAACAAAAATTTTAGATGAAGATGAAAAATTGCATTCGTTCATCAACATATTATCTTACAAAAATTTTTTTATATTTATTCAATCGGCAACGGGCAAATTAATTTTGATGAATCGCGAAAATTTTACGAAGAAGAATTATCAAATACCGAATCAATCTTCAAACATTAAAAATTCAAAATTTGTTCAAGCAGCTTCAAACGGATTTATTTTTGCAGATGATTTATATATTTTCGGATTTGATTATAAAGGAATAATAAAATTTAATTTAAAAACGAAAAAATTTGAAGTGATTGATAAATTTTTGAAAGACTTGAAGATAAGAAAAAAGAATGAAAAATTTTCTTTAAGAGATTACATAAAAATAAAAGAAAAAGTATATTTTCCTTTCGTGAATACCAACGCCGTACTTGAATTATCTTTAAATGATGATTCGACGATTTTGCATTATGTCGGAGATGAAAAACAAAGTTATATATCGGGAACATATGACGGCAAAAATATTTGGCTGACACCCAGAAACGGAGCGAGTGGCGAAATAGTTAAATGGGATATTGCAAATAATAAATTTGAGCAATATCCAACGCCGATAGATGAAGAAAAATATACAACACGAGCTTTATTTTATACGACTTTGAAAATTGAAAATAAAATTTTTATAATGTCATTGAGAGCAATTAATAACAATGTAGAAATAGATCTTGAAAAGAAAGAAATAAATTTGTTTGATGATTTTGATGATGAAAGGTTTTATCTTGGTGAAAAATATTCATGTCCGTACCTTGAAGGAGAAAATTTTTATTACATCAATAATTTCAATTTGATGAAACATGATTTTAAAAAAGATTTGACAGAAAAAATTGAATTGAAACCAACGCTGAAAGTAAAAGAAGAAATTGAAAGACGACGAGAGGAAAGATTGAAATTTATATTCAGTCCGAATGAAGAAGGCAGATCAATGACAGCGACTGAACAAACGAGATTGAATTTGTATCACATGATAGAATTTTTGAAAATTGAATAAAAAAATTTAAAAACCAAAAAGACCTCACCGCCGAAATGACGATGAGATCTTTTTTTTATTTCGTGGCTGATGCTTACTCCACTTCAGAGAATTTTAACATCAACGCCAAAATTATGTCTGATAGATTCGTCAGGCTGCTGTTAAGCCGCTATCCGAATTATTGCAAGAGGCTGAGAACTGCCGAGGAGTTCTGGTTTGCTTGAGCGAGCATTGATTGTGCTGCTTGGAGCAAGACGTTATTCTTCGTGTAAGTGGTCATTTCTTTAGCCATATCTGCATCGCGGATTGTGGACTCAGCATTCTGTACGTTCTCGCTTGAAGTTGTCAAGTTGTTGCTGGTGTATTCGAGACGAGCTTCAACTGAACCGATTGTGGTCTGTTGATCGATTGCTTTCGTGATAGCGTTGTCGATAACGTTGACAGCTGCATTAGCAAATTCTTTCGTTGTGACCTTCAATTTTGTTCCGGTTGAACCTTTCAAGCCGAGAGCTTCTGAACGCATATCGGTGAGACCGACTTTGATAGCCTGGTTAGCACCTGCACCGACATGGAAGTTAAGGCTGTTATCTTCGGAGACATTCATTTCACGAATTGACAAATTGAATGCGTCGAGAGCAGCATTTGCAGCTTTCTTGACATTGCCTTGGCTGTCAGTAATTGAAATGTTGACACCTGCGATTTGACCGAAACGTTTGCCGGTCTTGCTGTTGTAGCCATAACCGATTGAAGTTGCGGTGACGGTGAAGCCTGTTGTACCATCGGAAGTTCTGACAGCATCGCCTGCTGCATCCTTACCGATCATAGAACCATTGTGAACGAGGAAAGTCTCGCCACTATGGAAGCTGTTGTCAGAAGTGGTCTTCAATGCATCACCGGTACCGGTTACGTTCTTCTCTTGAACGGTAGCTTTCGTTGCAGTCTCATTATGCGGAGTCTTGGTTGTGAAGTTTGCACTACCGAAGACTTTACCGAGACCTGCATTTTCAGTTACGATATTCAATTTTACGAAAATATCGTTGAGAGCAATACTCTTGCCGGTATATTCGCCATTATCATTTCCTGAGGTAGTATCAGTACCATTACTCTTTTGAACACCGACATGGAAAGTGGTAACATAAGTACGACCATCGATAACGACTGAAGCGGTAACACGGTCGGTGAGAGCGATTTCGAGGCTGTCGCCGTTACGAGCACGAAGAGCTGTGAGAGCGGTTACTGCTGTTGTGCTGGTATGCAATGCCATGTTGGTGAAAGCAGTCTTTGTACCGTTTTCTGAACGGAAGTTCTTGCTGCCGTCAACAAGATATTTGCCGTTGAAGGTGGTCAATGCATTGTCGTCGATTTGATCGATGAATTGATCCATTTCCTTCTGAATTGTCTGACGATCGCTATCGGTGTTGGAATCGTTAGCTGCGTTGATAGCTTTCTCTTTGAGTGATTTCAAGATTTCGACTGTGCTGGAGACTGCGCCTTCAGCTGTTTTCATCATTGAAAGGTCGTTCTGGGTGTTTTGATTTGATTGATCCAAGCTGCGGATCTGAACTCTCATTTTTTCGCTGATAGCATAACCTGATGCATCATCTTGTGCGGTATTGATTTTCATACCGCTTGAAACTTTTGCGAGGCTCTTGCTGAGAGCACTACTGTTACTGTTGAGAGTGTTGAGCGTATGAATTGCGCTCATGTTGTTCTTTACGACCATTGCCATTGTAATTTCCTCCTTGGTTTAA
>CAJOPN010000028.1 GCA_905236285.1 uncultured Selenomonadaceae bacterium
ATCAAGAGCTGCTTTATCTGCGCCGCTCGGATTTTTCGCCATTGCCTTTGCAACCATTTGAGCCATTTCGTAACGAGTGATATTTTTGTTTCCGAGATATGTTCCATCGCCGTAACCTTCGATAATACCATCTGCTGCGAGTTGTGTAACTGCATCATAAGCCCAGTGACCTGCAGGAACATCGCTGAACGGATTTGCCGCCGCAAAAGTTGTTGATGCCGTTCCGACTACCAAAGCTGTTGTTAATGCTGAAAGTAATTTCTTTTTCATTGAAATTTCCTCCTCAAATAAAAACACGAAAAATTTTTTCATTTCGGTTTTAATCAACGTCTGAAAAATTTCTTTGAAAAATTTTTTTGAGTGTCCATGTTTCCTCAAAACTTCAAATAATTTTTTGTGCGTCTCTCAAAACCGCGCAAATGTTACCACCGAATTTTCATTTTGTCAATAGGTTTTCAAAAATAATTGATAATTTTTTTCATTCTCAATTTAAAAATTTGTATTTAAGTAATTTTTTCAATTCGTCGATAATAATTGCGAGAGGTGATTTAAATGAAAACCGATTTAAAAATTAATGCGGATTTTTCGGCGACGCTCAACAAAAGATATGAAAATGCACGCCGAGATATGAGACGAATGAATGAAATAAAAGCCGAACTTGATTTCAATAAAATGCTGCAGAAAGAACTCACTCAAGAAAATAAAAATGAAAATGAAATTGAAACGGACGACGAAAAAAATTTTCATTGACAAGAATTTTTCTCTTTGATAAAATTAATTTATCAATGAAGAATTTTTTTTTTGTAAATTTTTGATTGGAGGTTTTGAACATGGACGTAAATTCAATCGTGAGAAATCAAGTCGGACTCAACACTTACGCGGCGCAGAATGCCAACACATCAACGGCTGTAAACTCAAAAAATAATCAATCGCAGCAACAGCAGTCATCAAATATCGGTGACGCATATTCGGTTGATATTTCGGACGAGGCGAAAAATGCACAGCAGGCAGCTCAAGCGCAGCAGGACGAGGAAGGAACTCAAGCAACACAGACAAAAGGTCTGACTGCGGATCAAGTTCAAGCACTCAAAGATGATATTGCAATCGCTCAACAGACTATGCTTAACATGATGATTCAAGCTCTGCAGGACAACAACGACAAATTGCAAGGCTGGCTTGATGAAGGTACGGGAATTTTGAATTTCGACGGCGTGCAAATTGATGCGTCACGTTTCGGATTGCCTGAAGTCGCAACGAATCCCGAAGATGCGGCTAAAGCAGTTTCGGACGATGGCGACTGGGGAGTCAATGCGGTTGCAACGAGAATTTTTGATCTTGCCGATGCAATCTCAGGCGGTGATCCCGAAAAACTCGCAACGATGAGAGCGGCAGTTGAAGAAGGTTTTAATCAAGCCGGTATCACTTGGAACAATGCAACCGGTTTAGACAAAATGCCTGACATCACGGAACGCACTTATAACGAAATTATGAGCCGCTTTGATAAACGTGCTGAAGAACTCGGCGGTACAACTTCAACCGTTCTTGAATAATTTTTATATTTCTGCGGTCACTTTTTTGTGACCAATTTTTTTTTGAAGGAAGTGATTTAAATGGACGCTCTTTTATTGTCTCGATTGCAGTTTGCAATCACTACCGTTTATCATTTTTTGTTTGTTCCGATTACTCTCGGACTTTCAATTTTCGTTGCACTTCTTGAAACGTGGTATATCAACTGCGGAAGTTATGAAGGTCGCGTTAAGCTGAAAAAACTCGTCAAATTTTTCGGTACGATCTTTTTAATTAATTTTGCAATGGGAGTTGTAACCGGAATAGTTCAAGAATTTCATTTCGGAATGAATTGGTCGGAATATGCACGATTTATGGGAGATATTTTCGGTGCTCCTCTTGCACTTGAGGCACTTACTGCGTTTTTTCTTGAATCAACTTTTTTGGGAATTTGGATGTTCGGCTGGGATAAATTATCTGAGAAAAAACATTGTCTTTGCATTTGGATTGTTGCATTCGGAAGTAATCTTTCGGCATTTTGGATTCTCGTTGCAAATTCATTCATGCAGCATCCGGTAGGTTATGCCGTTGAAGGCGGTCGTGCAGTTATGACGGATTTTTTTGCACTTGTTACTAATCCTTATGTTCTCGGTGAATATTCTCATGCACTTTTTGCAGGAATTTCTACCGGCGGATTTTTGACGATTGCAATTTGTGCCTGGAAAATTATTAATGATGAAAAGTCACGCGAATCATTCGTAAAAGTTTTGAAAGCTGCAACGATTTATTGCATGATCGGACTTTTCGGAGTAATGGGAAGCGGACATTTTCACGCTCAACGCCTCAATGATCTAAATCCTATGAAACTTGCATCATTTGAAGCACTTTGGGAAACTGAAGATCCTGCACCTTTCGCGGTCTACGCCGATATTAATCGTGAACTTTACAGAAACGATTCCGAATTTTTGATTCCTTACATGTTTTCTTTCATGGTTCACAATTCATTCAGCGGCGAAATTAAAGGTATTAATGATTTACAGCGTGAAGCGATGGAAAAATACGGCAGCGGAAATTATGTCCCTGATGTCAAAGGAATGTTCTGGAGTTTTCGTACGATGATTTCAGTCGGCGGTTTAATGCTGCTCGTAGTGATTATTACTGCAGTTATCGCGAGATTGTCACAAATTAAAAATTATTTTTGCTGGCTGAAAATTTTACCTTTTTTGACTCCTTTACCTTTTATTGCCAATTCGGTCGGCTGGTATATCGTCGAGGCAGGTCGTCAGCCTTGGATCGTCGTCGGACTTCAAAGGACTGCTCAAGCCGTTTCGCCTAATCTTACGCCTGATGAAGTTTTTCTGACTTTAATCGGTTTCACGGCAATTTATCTTGTACTTGCAATTTTCGCTCTCTTCGCCGCAATTAATTTCATTCGCAAAACTCAAATTACTGAGGAGGTGTAAATCATGGAAATTTTAAATATCGTCTGGTTCATTTTGATTATGATACTCTTCACGGGATTTTTTATTCTTGAAGGTTTTGATTATGGAGTCGGAATGCTGCTTTTCGGGAAAAATGATTATGAACGTTCAACTTTCGTTCGTGCAATCGGTCCTGTCTGGGATGCAAATGAAGTTTGGATGATAACGGCAGGCGGTGCATTATTCGCGGCATTTCCTCATGTTTACGCCACCATGTTCAGTACTTTTTACCTTGCGTTGTTTTTAATGCTGCTTGCTTTGATTCTTCGCGGCGTTGCATTTGAACTTCGCGGAAAATTTCCTGCACATTCATGGCGCAAAGGCTGGGACTGTGCAATATTTTTCGGCTCAATCGTTCCTGCACTTTTATGGGGAGTTGCGATGGCGAATTTGATTAAAGGTCTTCCGATTGATCCAAATATGCACTATCTCGGAACATTTTTTGATTTGTTAAGTCCTTACACAATTTTGAGCGGATTGACTTTTGTAACTTTATTTCTTTTTCACGGCGCAAATTTTCTTTCTCTTAAAGTTGCCGACGGTCGATTGCTCCTTCAGCTTAAAAAAATTGCTCCTTGTGCAGGAATAACTGCATTTGTAATTTATCTTTTCTTCGTTTGCCTGACTTCTCAAACTGCAAATATTAGTGCCTTCAAAATTTTTGCAAGTCCGTTCGGAGTAGCCGCAATTTGTTTGTTTGCCGCGACGACTTCTGCATTTCGTGAAAGATTTAAATCGGCATTTATTTTTACAACTCTTTCAATCGCCGGACTTAATATCGGTTTGTTTGTCTCACTCTTTCCAAATTTGATGATTTCAAGTTTAAATCCCGATTGGTCACTTAATATTTACAATGCCGCCTCAACTCCTCATACTCTCGCAATTATGACAGGTGCCGCAGTTGTCCTTGTGCCGATCGTTTTGATTTATCAGGCTTGGACTTATCGTATTTTTAAAGAGAGAGTTACTGCCGGCGATTTAAAACATTAATTAAAAGGTGTCAAAATGTTAAAAAACGATCCGAAAATTTCTGTTATAATTCCGGTTTACAATTCAGAAAAATATATTGCTCAATGTCTCGACAGCGTGATTAAACAATCTTTTAAAAATTTTGAATTGATTGTCGTCGATGACTGCTCGACTGATAAATCTGTTTCGATAATAAAAAAATTCTCAAATAAATTCAAAGGCAAATTAAATCTCATTGAACTTGAAAAACATTTCGGCAATCCCGGTGAACCTCGCAATATCGGCGTTGAAAATGCTAAAGGAAAATATATTTATTTCTTTGACAGCGATGATATTCTAAGACCTTCCGCTCTTGAAGAATTATTTTTCTATACGTCCGATGAAGAAATTGATTTGATTCATTCAGAAAAAAGTTATGTGCCGATAATCAAAAATTCAGCAGGAAAATATGAGGATACCGAAATTATCAACGATAAAACCGAGTTCAGAAATCTTGCCTCAATGACTTATGACAAGCCGACATTTGAGACAAATTCAATCGAAAAAAGGATTCACATTTTCTGTCAAAAAAAAATTTGGTCTGCAGTCTGGCGCAATCTGATAAAAAGAGATTTAATCGTTGAAAATAATTTGAAATTTATTGATACCAAAATTTATGAAGATGATCTTTTTACTTTTCAATGTTTCGTTTGCGCTAAAAAAATTCTTCACATTCCAAACAATTTTTATATCTATCGTATGCGTAAAAATTCCGTTTCGCATGATTCTGCAGTAAATAAATTTGCCGAAAGAATAAGCATAATAACCAAAATTTACAAGGCATTAAATGAATTTATGGAGGACAAAACAATTTTTGAAAAAAAGCCGAATCTTAAATATGAAATTTTTGATTCCTTTTCGCAAAAAATTATTAATTCAAAAATAACGATGACTGAATTGAAAGAAATTTTAATTGATTGTGATGAAAATCTTGAATTTACAATGTATTTGTTCGATATGATGAATTATTACCGCAGAGAATTTCATAAATCGCAGGCTGAACTGCAAAAAATGATTATTCAATCTCAAAGAACAAGCTGGGGCTGGAATAATTGACGAAATTGATTATATTTGAAATCTTGCGGGGAATTTTAATAATTTGTAATGCACAATTTTTGATGTCGAAAAATTTTTGTGCATTATTTTTTGTTTTGATTTTAAAAATTTGGGTCGATCGGATTATATCGCGAAAAATAAATTTGATGTCATTGAATTTTCAAAATAAATTGCGTCAAAAACTTCACGAAATAATTTTTTCTGAAATTGAAAGCGGAAAATTATTGACGTTGATATTTGACTGCCTTGAGCCATTCGACGAATTTTTTTTAAAGGTATTGCCAAATTTGATTTCAATGATAATTTTATTGCCGATGATTTTAATTGTGACGTTGATTCTTGATCCGCTGACGGCGTTAATTTTCTTTTTGACTGCTCCGATTGCTCCGTTTTTGCTGTATCTTATCGGAAATTCTTTAAAAATTAAAAATCAAAAAGCAATGGAAATGTTAAAAAAACTGAACGGCGTTTTTAAAGAAATATTGTCGGCAATTACGACGTTAAAAATATTTCGTCAAACGGATTCGGCAATTTCAAAAATAAAAAATTCGTCCGAAATGTCGGCAAAAACGACGCTTGAAGTTTTAAGATTGACATTTGTATCAGCCTTCGCGCTTGAATTGATAACGACTTTATCGATCGCACTAATTGCGGTAACTGTCGGATTGCGATTGATTGAAGATTCGATTTGTTTTGAGGCAGCATTATTTTTGTTGATAATTGCGCCTGAATTTTATAATCCGATTCGACAAACGGGAGTTGCATTTCATGTTATTGTCAGATGTCGCGAATCTGTTGCTCAACTCGAAGAGTATAAAATTGGCGGTGATTGGGAAATCCGGTTCGGGAAAAAGCACATTTTTAAAATCGCTGATAAAAATTTTTGAAGATAAAAAAAAGACTGTTGCATATTTACCGCAGCAGCCGCATTTTTTTAAAACGTCAATCAAAGAAAATATAACATTGTTCAAAGAAGTTGACGACGAAAAAATTTTGAAAGTAATGAAACAAGTAAATTTAAAATTTGAACTTGATGAAATGATTGAAAATATAAGTCGCGGACAACTTCAAAGATTGGCATTTGCAAGATGTTTACTCATCGGAACGCCGATTTTTATTTTGGACGAGCCGACTTCCTCTCTTGACGTTGATACCAAGCAAATCATCATCAAAATTATTTTTAATTTGAGACAGAATTTGATTATCGCCACTCACGACAGCGACATTATCGGATTCTCTGATGAAATTATCAATCTCGACATTATCGAAAGCGATTGAACCGTCAACGGAAGTGAACCAGGTATCATTGACGATATAATTTCTCTCAATGAAAGCCGCTTTTGATGAAACGTCTTTTGAAACGGTAGTGGCAGTTGCAACCATATTATCTGTATAAACCGTTGAAACTCCCGAATAATCCGTAACAGTTACGCCGGTATCGGTTCCGATATTTTCGAGAATCAATTTTCCTTTGCCGATCGTGAAAGTAAATTCGCCGTTTGAATAATCCGACTTGGTGATTTTAGTTTTTGCCGAACCGAGATAAATTTTGTCTGTACTTTCAACGAAATTGTAAACAGTATCATTGCCGTTGCCTGTCGTGTAACTGACAACATTATTTCCGCCGCTCAACTGAATATAATCATTACCTGCACCGCCGATAACTGTATTGTGACCTGTCGAACCCGTGATATAAATTTCATCATTGCCTGCACTACCGTCGATTGAATCATAGCCGCCTGTGACTGAAACGGTATCATTTCCGGCATTTGCGACAACATAAGAATTTGAAATTGCTCTTATAACGT
Organism: uncultured Selenomonadaceae bacterium; assembly: GCA_905236285.1. Lineage (GTDB taxonomy): Bacteria > Bacillota > Negativicutes > Selenomonadales > Selenomonadaceae > Quinella. The sequence continues at coordinate 6,860 of CAJOPN010000028.1, forward strand.
CTGCTCCCTTACCGCCTTTAAGAGTATCGGCTTTTGAATTTCCAATCAAAGTTATTGCAAATTTATTTGAACGTTTGCTTGCGTCTGCAGTCAAAACCGATGAATTATAATTTGTTCTGAGATCGATTGTATCACCGTCAGCATTTGCGATACTCAAACTGCTTTGCATGAAAGTCTGACGAATTTGATTGCCGTTATAATCTTCAAAAGTAATTTTTTGCGGAGTGATTTTTGTATTGCTTGTAATTTTGATTGCATTTTGAACGACGAGAGTTTTATTGCTGCCGCTGAAATTGAATTGAAGATCGGTTTCCGAATCGCCGCTGTCGGCATAAGATACACTTGAAATACTGACACCGCTTTCAAGATGAATAATATCTTGTCCGGCGACATAATCGGTAATAATATCTCTGCCTGAACCTGTACCGATGATGAAGGTATCATAACCTTTGCCGCCTGTCAATGTATTTGTTCCGAAACCTGCAGAAATTGTGTCGTTACCTGCGTTGCCAATGATATAATCATCACCGCTGCCGCCGATAATGCTGTCATTTTTCGAGCCGCCTTTGATTGTGCTGTCGTTGTTATTCGCGGTCAATGTCATTGCACTTGCTTTCTTGCTTGCATCAATCAATGTTACTGAGGCATTGGTTGAAAGTGTTCCGTCAAATGAAGTTGCAGAATCATTTTTTGCGAAAACTTTTTGAGTATAATCATTGTAAGTTTTCATTAAAGCAGTTGCACTTTCACCGATGAAAGTTATAGTTTTGTCGAGACCGTTTGTAATAGTGAGAGAATAATCATCAAAGTCCATAACAATATCTTTTCCGCTGACTTCATAATCAACATAAGTGAGACCGCCAACGACACTTATAACGTCCTGATTTGCGGTATAATCTGAAATAACATCATTGCCTCCGCGATAAACGAAAGTATCATTGCCCTTATTGCCGATGAGCAAATCATCATATTTTTTCGTTCCTGTATCACCGCCGTCAAGAGTATCTGCACCTGCACCGCCTTTGAGGACATTGCCGAAGGATTTATTGCCGATGATATTAAGAGGAGCAGTTGATTTTAATTTACTGCCGTCAAAAGTAACAATCTTTGTAAGATCTGAACCGGAATTTGCATTTACAGTCAAAGCTGAAGAACCTGAAAGAATTGTTGATTCATAATCTTTGTAAGTGCCGACTGATGCAGAACCGTTGATTGTTGTAGAAATTTTTTTGTTTGCGCCGCCGACAATGAAAAGTTTATTTACATTGGAGACGGAAGAAGCACTCGTTCCGAAACTGAAATAAACGTCATTGTTCCAAACGTGGTAGTCGAGACAATCATTGCGATGAACGGCTATTGCGTCTTGACCTGCCGTATAATCGGAAATAATTACCGTACCGCCGTTGTAATTGAAAGTATCATTGCCCTTGCCGCCTGTAAGAGTTATTTTTGATGAATTTGAATTTGCAGTTATCTTGTCTGCACCTGTTCCGCCCGTAATTTTTTTGGTTTCGGAAGAGCCGTTAATTTCGATTGCAGTTTTGCGATTGGATGCGGTAATGGTATAAATTCCTGACGCGGCTGTGTAAGAAGTTATTGAATTGTCATAATCGGCATTCATAAAGATTTTTTCATGCGGATTGCTGTAAACTTTCGACAGAGAAGTATCCGCGCCGCTCGCGTCAATTATATTGATGTATTTATCTTTGCCGTTGATTATTTTTATAAGATCGTTATCGGATTTGTCTTGTAAAATGACATCATCTCCGTCAAGATAATAATCAGAAACAAGAGAAGTTGCAATTTGAATTGAATCCGAATTGCCGCTTGAATTTGTGTAATCGGTGATAATATCATAACCGCCGCTGTAAATAAAGAGATCTGAACCTTTACCGCCGGTCAATGTATTTTTGCCGCTCGAAGTTGCCGAATAACCGTTGAGAGTATCATCACCTGCACCGCCGACGAGAGAATTATTTAAATTATTGCCGACGAGATATATCGGGAATTTTTTACCGCGGCTTGAGGCGATAACCGATTTAACGACACCTTCATTTGCAGGAGTACCGGCGTTAATGGTAGCATTTGCGGCACCGTCTGAATTTGTAACGGCAAAACGTGCTTGACCGTAAGTCTGAGCCGTGACATTTCCGTGATCGTTGATTGTCAATTTCTGTGCAGTATTGCCTTTCTTGATTGCATTTTGAACGGTAATTGAATTATTTGTACTGAGATTGAAAATAACGTCAGTACCATTTGCGGCAACTGTAGCGGAAGTAATAACGAGATCGCTGTCAACGATTGAAATTGTATCTTGCCCTGCTGTGTAATCTGTGATTGTATCGTGTCCGCCGCTGAAAATGAAAATATCTTTACCTTTTCCGCCTGTCAAAACATTGTCATAAATTCCGCCGTCGAGAGTATCAGCCGCTTTAGTGCCTTTTAGCGTCAAAGTTTTTGTTGTATCGGTAGTACTTGCAGTAACACTTATAGATTTTGAACGTTTGGTTGCATCAACAGTCATAATTCTTTCAGTCGAAACATCGGAATCAATGAAATTGTAAACGGCAGAGGTTGAGGCATCAAGATATTTAATTGAAGGATCATTATAAGTGAAAGACATTGCCGAAATTGAAACATCTGACGAATCGGTGAAAATAATTTCTTTGTCCTTGCCTTTAACGATTGTGAGAGAATCACCTGTGCCGAAAGGAATAATGACATCATTGCCGATGATTTGATAAGAAGAGAGCGCAGTCACGGTTGAAAGACCTGTACCGATTTGGATTCTGTCACCTGCAGTATTTTTCTTGGTCGCGGTATAATCTGAAACAGTATCATTGCCGCCTGAATAAATGAATAAATCCGCACCGCTTGAACCGGTAAGATAATCATTGCCTGAACCTGCGACGATTGTATCAGCACCTTTGCCGCCTTTGAGAGTATTTCCGAGTGAATTTCCTATCATATAAATTGGAGCGGTCGCTTTGCGTGAGGAGGCATTGACGGCTGTAATATCGCTTAAAATGTTCGATTTGAGATTGACGGTATCGCCGTCGGTATTTGACATTGTAATTGAATTTAAGCCGAAAACTCTTGAGGAAGTATTTCCGTCAGCATCGACAATTTTAACTTTGTTGCCTGTAATAACTCCTTTGCTTGAAACTTTTGCTGCTTTCTGAAGAGTAATATCGCCTTCGTTGGTTGTGACGACGACACTTTTTGAAACGGTGTCAACACTTGCAGACGAAAAAGTAATTCCGCTGCCTAATTGAATGGAATCCTTGCCGCTCTGATAATCGGTAATAATTAAATCGTTGCCGCTGTACATGAAAACATCTGAACCTGATCCGCCTGCCAATGTATTTGTACCTTCACCGGCCGCAATCGTATCATTGCCTTTACCGCCTTTAATTGATTGAGAAATATCATTGCCGACTATGTAAAGAGGTTGAGAGGCTTTTCGTTTGGAGGCATCAATAACATTTGCGATTTTTGAATAAGAATTTAAAGTAGTATTTGAATAATTGCCGTCAACGGTGAGAGAAGTCGAATCATTATTGTAAGTTAAACCTGCAACGGTTGTATCGCTGATATTCGTTGTAATTGAAGAATATTGATGAGCGAGATATTTTAAGAAGATATAACCTGCGGCGTAATTGTCGGAAGTGGTTTTGGTTGAAGTCAGACTGAGAGCGGATTTTAAACTTGAAGGTTTTGCGGCAAGACGAACAATATCTGAACGGCGTTCATCGTCAATACCGTGAACAAGTTCAGCCATACCTTCTTTGATGAACGGAGGAAGATTGCCGAAATTTGTAATATTTGCAGCCATAACGGCATGAGTAAGTTCGTGAGCAATGACGCGATCAAGATATCCTGAACCCGAAAGAGTTGATGCACCGTTTTTATTTGTGGTAACATCAGTCAAATCAGTATAATAAGCCTCATTAATATTCATAGTAAGTTCGGTTGTAACTCCGTTTACAGATTTTGATGCGACAGATGCGAGAGTAGAGGCTTTTGAATTGCTTGTAAATTTAACGTCCATATCGGTGACGGACGCAGTTGAAGTTGAAGTATCAAAAGAATAATTTGAACCGAAACTTGAAGTAATCAAATCAAGACCTTCAGGAATCCACCAAGAATGAAGACCTGTAAGAATTTGCTGTTCAACGGTCGAACTTGCAGCGGTAATGGTAGGATATTGAATTGAGAGACTTTTAATTGTTTCGGAAGAGCCGCTGACAACATTTGAATGAGTCAAAGTTTCCGGAATGATTGATTCGGCAGTTTTAATGGTTGCGCCGCCGGAATCAGAACCTGAAATTGCACCTGTGTCCTTATCATTCAAAATTATTCCGCAATAATCTTCAAGGAAATTTGAATTTTTTGCATCCTTAACTAATTGAGTGATGAGAGCACTTGCAGTCAAAGAACTCACACCGGTAGCAGCTTTAATTGCATCATTTAAAGCAGTAGTACCAGATGATGTTGAAGTGTCGAGACTGGCCATAAAAGATTTTATAACATCTTGAGGCGATTTTGTATAAGAATTTGAAACAATTTGATTTGTGCCGGCGAGATTGATTTGATGACCTGCGCCGTTTTTGATACGAACTGAACCGCCGTTGAATTTGATGAAAGCATCATTTTTTGAATTAAGCGATTCAATAATACTGCCGCCGAGATAAATTGTATCATCGAGTTCGTAATTGGAGATGACGGCATCACCTGATTTAATGCTGATAACGTCAGTACCTGAAGTTGCGCTAAGAGTATAAATTCCGTCAGTATCGCCGACGAGAGTAGCCTTAACGCTGACTTGATAAGTGTCGTCGATAATTAAATTGCCGCCTGAATTGGCAGCAGCAACAAGATTTGTATCAGACATCAAACGAACGGTAGTAGTACCACCGCCAATAATGGTAGGAGTTGTTGAAGGAGACCACATTGAAATTGTATTTTTTCCTTCGCCGGTGTTAATAGTTGCGCCTCCCATTGTGCTTGAAACGATAACGGAATCATTGCCGTCGCCGGTATTGACAGAAACATTCGAGCCGGTATAAAGATAAATTTTATCATTACCTGCGCCTGAATCAATAACAGAAGAATTGCCTCTGTTATGAAAAATTGAATCGTTGCCTGCGCCGGAGACAATAGTAACTGACGTGCCGGATTCGAGAGTAATTTGATCATTTCCTGCAAGAGCGTCAACATAAGCATTGTTTGCATTGATATTGATATTATCTTTTGATTTTGTTCCGGACATCACAGTACCGTTGGTAGTTACAGAAATATTCGCCATGATAAAGACCTCCGTATCTAAAAATCCTTTTCAAGATATAATTGATTTAATTATATAACAGCACGAAAACAAAGTAAACAATTTCAAAAAAATTTTCAAAAAATTTCTTGACAAAAATATTTTCGCTAACTATACTTGACGCAAAAGAAAGGAAAAAAATTTTTTGTTTTAATTGAAAGGGTGATTGATATGGCAGTAGGAATGAATGGAATCAATCCCGGCTTGAGCAATTTAAACAGGATAAATAACAGTAATCAAACGAGCATGCAGCGCATAGCGTCGGGTCAAAGATACGGTTCGGCTAGTGCGGGAGCAAGCGAGTATGCGATAAGTCAGAGACTTTCAAATAATATAAGAAGTACGGGACAATCGATTCAAAATACACAAAATGTAAATGCAATGCTGCAGACGGCGAGCGGAGCAGCAAGCAATACGATTCAAGCACTTTCGACAATCAGAGAGAATTTGATAAATGCGGCGAATGACACAAATAATTCGTCAGACAGAAGTGCATTGCAAGAAAATATTAATCAAATGATTCGTCAGATTGATGACAATGCAAACGTTGAATATAACGGACAAAGATTGTTGAATGGCGGACGAAATATAACGGTAGCAGGAATTACCGGCTATGAAAATGTACAAGTCGGCTCGTTAACTTCGAGAGATTTGGGCTTGACGGACGATCAAGGCAATTCGACAATTAATCTTAATGATAATGATTCGATTCAAAGCGCAATCGACAGAGTGAGTTCAGCATTGGAAAGTGCACAGGGAACGGCTGACACAATCGAATCGGCACAGCAGAATAATTCATTTGATGCGGCACTTGATGAAGTAACGACAATTGGAGCACAGCAGCAAAGATTGGAATTTCAAGCGCAAAATTACATGATGCAGGAAGAGAATGAAACGCAGGCATTGAGTAATATGAATGACACGGACATAGCGAGAGAAATAACGAATTTGAGAAGTCAAGAAACGCAGCAACAACTTGCACTTTATGCGACTAATCTCTATAATCAAAATCGAGCAAGTGTCCTGAATCTTCTCAGTTAAAAAAAAAGCGAGCATAGTTCATCGGTAGAATAGGAGCTTCCCAAGCTTCGGAGGTGGGTTCGATTCCCATTGCTCGCTCCAAAACAAAAAAATAAACCGTCGAAAGAGGCGGTTTTTATATTTAAATTAATGTTGACCGAGATAATTAGTAACGAATTGTTGAGCAGTCCGACCGTTGCGACCTGAATGAGACATTTCCCAACGTACGCCTTCAATTCGAAGCTGTTCATCATCGAGCTCAATATTATTTTTTTTGAGCATATGACGAATAATATCGAGGTATTCATTTTGATTGGGAGAGTAAAAATAAATAATGAGACCGAAACGATCGGAAAGAGAAACAGTTTCATTGACGGAATCCTGATGATAAAGGTCTTCTTGAGAATCTGAACGATCACGCCAAGATTCGCGAATTAAATGACGGCGATTGGAAGTAGCATAAATCAAAACATTATTGGGAAGAGATTCAACACCGCCTTCAATGGCAGATTTGAGATATTTATATTCGGGATCGGATTCTTCAAAAGATAAATCGTCAAGAAAAATGATAAATTTTTTGTTTGGATAATTTCTAAGAAAATCCATAATTTGAGAAAGATTTTTAAGTTGAGGCTTGTTGATTTGAATAAGTCGCAATCCGTTATCGAAATATTCATTTGCAAGAGCCTTGACGCTGGAAGATTTGCCTGTACCGCGAGCCCCGACGAGGAGAATATTGTTTGCAGGTTTATCATTGACGAAAGCAGCAGTATTGGCGATAAGTTGTTCTTTTTGATGAGAATAGCCGACCAAATCATCAAGGCGAATATTTTCAAAATGTTTGATGCCGACGAGACCGTTATCCCATCGAAAAGCACGAAAATCTGCAATATCGCCGTAACCGTAATGACGATAATAATTTATTAAAATATCGGCAATAATTTCTGAATTATCGGTATCAGGAATAATAATTTTTGAATTTGCGACAAAATTGGTCGGCTTGTAATTATTAACGATTTGAAAGTAATCGAAATTGGCTGAAAAAAGAGGCAATAAAATTTCAATATCGTGAATGAAAGCGGCTTTGAGACTTTCGCCGATAATACCGCCTGATTTTTCGACAGACACAGAAACGAGATTTGGCTGATGAATGAGAGTATAAATTAAATAATTACGAAACAAATTGCCTGACCAACCGAATAATTCAGCTTTTTCGATGAGTTTTGAAACAGTTTCGTGATTAAGCGAATTGAAATTTTTGATAATAGGATCATCTTTCAAATTTCTGCAAACAAATAAATAATCCAAATTCATAATGAAACGACCTTTCGCAATATAAAACAGCCGCCGAAGAGACGACTGCTGAATTTCTGAAATTGGCAGGGGCAGAAGGACTTGAACCCTCAACCAATGGTTTTGGAGACCACTACTCTACCAATTGAGCTATACCCCTATGGGGC
>CAJOPN010000029.1 GCA_905236285.1 uncultured Selenomonadaceae bacterium
AGAAGAACTTTTTAAAGAGATATTGGAAAAAATTTCAGAAATTATACAACCGTATGATGAAATAATTGTTCCCTATCGTTCGAGAGCATGGACAGTTCAGGCTTTATAATGGAGAAATTTATGTATCACTTTGAAACTAAGGCACAAACTTTAAAATTTTTGTTGGATAATAATAAAAAATTCAGTGCCGCAATTTTGCCTTTATATTATTTTTCCTTTGATAAATGGCAGGAAAATCCGCAAAAAATTTGGCAGGACATAGACGAAAAATTTTCAAGCTATACGCGACTGATTATTCGCAGCAGTGCCCAAAATGAAGATACTGCAGAATCATCTCAGGCAGGCAAATTTATTTCTGCAAGTTGTACTTGCACGCAATCCGAGTTTTTTAAAACTTGCAATTTGGTTTTTAATTCTTACGATGTTGAAAATCCGCAAAATCAAATATTGGTACAACCTTTTCTGGAAAAAGTTGAAGGTGCGGGCGTAGCTTTTACAGTAGATCCAAACAGCGGCGGAAATTACTATGTCATAAATTATGATTTGTCAGGATCTACTTCCTCCGTTACAAGTGGACAGAACAAAGAAAATAAATTATTCTATCGTTTCAAAAATTTTCACAGCCATACAGAAAATAATTATTTAAACAGCCTCTGTAAAGTTTTGAGTGAGCTGGAAATTTTATTTGAAACGCAACTTTTGGACGTTGAATTTGCCTTTAAAGACGGCAAAATTTATATTTTTCAAGTTCGTCCGCTTTGCATAAATAGTACTGTTGCAGATATTGAACAGCAAAAATTATCTATTCGCCGAATTAAAAATTACATAAAAAAACGTAACACGTCTCAGCCGTTTTTGTATGGCGAAAAGGCACTTTACAGCAATATGACGGACTGGAATCCGGCCGAGATGATTGGCGTACACCCCAAAAATTTGGCACTTTCACTTTACAAGGAACTCATAACTGATACAACGTGGGCTTATCAACGTGACAATTACGGATATAAGAGACTTCGCAGTTTTCCTTTGATGATCGACTTTTGTGGCGTTCCTTATATCGACGTGCGCGTTAGTTTCAATTCGTTTATACCGGCGGATTTATCGGATTCGATTTCTGAAAAGCTGGTAAATTATTACCTCAACGAACTTTCAAAACGCCCACAAGATCACGACAAAGTAGAATTTGACATTATTTTTTCTTGCTATACTTTCGATCTTTCCAAAAATATTCAAGTGCTGTTGGAACACGGCTTTTCACCGGATGAAATTGATGCCATAACAAATTCGCTCCGAACGCTTACGAACAGAATAATTAACAGTAAGACGGGACTTTGGTTGAGTGACAGCGATAAAATTAAAATGTTGGAGAAACGTTTTTCAGAAATTATGAACAGCAACCTTGATGAAATTGGCAAAATGTATTGGCTCCTTGAGGATTGCAAACGCTATGGAACTTTGCCGTTTGCGGGGCTTGCGCGTGCCGCATTTATTGCCGTTCAAGTTTTAAAGTCGATGATCAAGGAAAATATCATTAACCAAAAAGAATACGATGCTTTTATGTCAGACGTTTCTACTGTCGGTTCAAAAATGAAATGGGATTTTCAGCACATTTCACAAAAAGATTTTTTAAAACGTTACGGACATTTGCGTCCCGGTACTTACGATATTACTTCAGAAAGTTACGACGAAAAGCCAAATTTTTATTTTAATTGGCAAAATGAAGACGAATTTGAAGAGACATATCAGCCAAAGTATTTTCGGCTTTCACTTCCGCAATTAAAGCATATTCGCAATTCGCTTGAAAAATACGGAATTAATGACGATGTTTTGGGGTTGTTCACATTTATTAAAGCTGCGATTGAGGGTCGTGAGTTTGCAAAATTTATTTTTACAAAGAATCTTAGTGCAACGCTCAAACTTTTTACTTCATGGTGTCAAAAATATAATATTTCGCGTGCAGACGCCGCTTTTGCAGACATTCAAATTATAAAAGAAATTTACGGCGCAACTGCAGACGAGTACAAAATTTTGACTCATTCTATTTTGAACGGAAAATTAAAGTATGAAGAAAGTTCCCATATAATTTTGCCGCCGCTTATTACCAAACCCAAAGATGTGGAAGAATTTTTTGTGCCGGATTCTCAACCGACTTTTATAACTCAACAAAAAATTAAAGCATCGGTAACGACGGTAAAGGGGCAAAATAAAGATAATTTGAACGGAAAAATATTGTTAATCAAGGTCGCAGATCCTGGATTTGATTGGATATTTTCACATAACATAGCGGGATTTATCACCGAATACGGCGGCGCAAATTCACATATGGCAATTCGCGCAGGCGAATTAAATATACCTGCCGTTATAGGCGCGGGGCAAAAATTATTCCATCGCCTTTCAAATGCCGAATTTGTGGAAATTGATGCAGCACTAAAAAAGGTGAATATCTTGAGATGAAAAC
>CAJOPN010000030.1 GCA_905236285.1 uncultured Selenomonadaceae bacterium
GACAGATTTTATGCGCGAACTACACGACTGAATGGCAAAAAATCTGTTTTCATGGCGACGGCTTGGAACTCTGCCGACTGGACTTTTGAGGCGTTGAAAAATCATTATGAAACTTTGGTGCGCTATATGAATTGGGAAGATTGCGGGCAAATTTGGGCGATTGGCTGCGGTTATCGTTCAGCTGTAGAAAAATCTGAATTTGCGGACGCGGCTTTTAAAATCGGTGCGAATTTGTAAAAAAATTTTTCTCCTTCGGGAGATTTTTTTTTGCGAAAAATTCATAGAAATTTCATGACAAACCGTTTTTTTTTTATAATGTTATAAATTTTTTGAGGAGGTGATTTTATGAAAAATATTTTGTTAGCAGTTTTCGCAGTGCTGATTGTTTGCAATGGAATTGTTTTTGCAAGTTCGATGTAAATGATCACAAGAAATTTTTTTTAGATTGAATGATTTTTTGAGAGGAGATTTTTATGAAAAAAATTTTTGCATTTTTTTTGTTGATGAATTGTTTTATTTTTTCAGGATGCTTTCAAGGTGAAACAGGTTTAAAATTTGACAGCTCCGGGAAAATTACATTTCATAATAGAATTATTGGTATTCCTTACGCAATGAATCAGATTGAAGAAGTTAAAAATAATATTGTAAAAAATAATCCAAATGCGAAAGTTGAAAGTGTTACACAAGGAAATTTTTCAGGTTATGACATAACAATAGAATATCCAAATATTGAAAAATTTAATGAGCAAAATTTTAATCTCTATACCGCAAAGCAAGGAAAAAGTATCGGAATACAAAAAACAAATAATTGGTTTTATGATTCTTATACAGTAGATTTGTTTATTGAGGGAAAAAAATCTGCATCAAATTCAACTGATGAGTACAGTCAATTAGGTGAATCAATGGCGCAAGCTATACTTTCTCAAGCAAAATTTGATTTAGTAATTACAATTCCATATTCCGCAGAATCAAATAATGCAGATATTTCTTCAGATGACGGAAAAACTTTTACTTGGAATATTATAAATTCGTTTATATCTGATAAAGATAAACAAGTTAAATTAAATTTTAAAATTTGGAATATCGGGAGCATAATAATTACATTTTTAGGATTATTGATTGTCGTCGGGATAATTGTAAGATATTTAAAAAAATCTAAAAATGAGGAAGATATTGAATAAATGGCGGACAGCAGAAAATTAACAGGCTACTCATGGCATTCAACATATTTAAGAAAAGATGAGTATGATGACAGAAGAGATAAGCGCAGATGTGTTTATTTTTTAAAAAACGACTCCAGGCAAGGTTATTGTCGCAAATGTCATTTTAAATGTATCGGCTCAACTCATTGCAGTTTTTATAAAGAAAAAGTTGAAAATAATTATAAGCCGAAAATTATTTTACCTGAGCCGAAAAAACAAGTTATTGATATGAAGACAGGCGATAAAATTTCTCATGAAAAATTTGGAGTCGGAATTATAATTGAAATTAAGAATACTAAATCAACAATTTACTTAACAATTCAGTTTGAAAAGCCGGAGTATGGTAAAAAAATTTTAAGATATGATGATTCACCTATTGAAAAAATATAAAAATATTTTGGAGGAAATTTTATGAAAAAGATTGATACACCGTGCATTGCGTTTAAATTAAATTATTGTGATGGCGGAAAAAATTCGGAGCGAATCGGTTTTTATGGAATTTGCAGTGATAAAGTTATCAACTACAATATAAAAATTAAAAATCGTCGTTGGTGTTCAAATGAAAAGTGTGCTTGCAGAAAATATTTAGATAAAAAAATTTCGCGTAATAAACTTGAAGAAAATTTTCCTTGTCTTGAAAGTCAAGCACTGAGAGATTGGTATTTTAATGCAGGAAATAATTCTGATGGGAATCCCAGAGCTATTCGACAAGCAAAGCCCGGTCATTTATGTATTTTGACGACAGTTGAGCCGAATATGCCTGAAAATTCGCGAATGGTTGCGGCTATGTTCATAATCGGAAAAGTTTTTGAAGGCGATGATGTTGACCCGGGCTCTGTTGAGTCTAATGATAATTTTGATTATTGCTTGGAATTTTCGCCGAATGAATCAAGAAAAATGAAATTCTGGAAAATTTATCAAAATC
>CAJOPN010000031.1 GCA_905236285.1 uncultured Selenomonadaceae bacterium
AAAAGTTGAAAGCCCTTGACTTATATCGTCATTGACTCTGATTGAGGTGAAAATTGATAATTTGCTGACTGAAAATTCTTCTGCACAAACGGGAGCACCTGCATAGGCAAGAAGAACCGCACTTGCAAGTGTACGAATCCAAGTAGTTTTTCCACTCATATTCGAGCCGGTTATAATCGTCGTTCCTGCAGATAATTTTACATCATTCGTTACCGCTTTTTTGTCCGCAAGAAGTAAACTTGATAAATTTTTAGCCTCAATATACGGCTTTTCTTCATCAAGCAATTTTGGAAAACAAAAAGTTGTTCGCGTCTGTCCGATTGATGCAAGCGACAATAACACTTCCATTTCAGACCATGAATCAATCCATATTCGCAAATGTTTTGCCGCATTGTTCCTGAGTTCAAAAAATTTCATCACGCAGAAAAAATCCAATAAAAATAATCCGTTGCCTAAAATAAAAAATACGGGATTCCTTCGTGTATTGACTATATCGACCAAAATTGAAAGTCTCTGCAATTCTTCCGCCGCCGATATTTCTTCAGTCAATGCATCACGAATTTTTGAAAGGCATATTGAATTAAAATTTGTCTCCTCTATTCGATTGAAAATTTCTTTGTACAATCTCAACTCATTTGAAATTATTTGCAGCGGTTTTAATATCTCGGACGTTTTACGAAAAAAAATTAATGCAATCAATAATGAAAAAATCGGGACGGATGAAATTATTGCAATATTTTCAATCATGCCGTTGTAAGTCAATGCAGTTACAAATAAAAAAAGCGGCAATATAAAAAATCGCAGTTTATAAATCGGATTGATTTTTTCAATCGGTTCTTCAATCATTTCTATCAATTCGGTTGTATCGTGATCATTCGGCAAAAGTCGTCCGTATGCTTCAAGATCAAGCGATAATCTGGGTCTCGTTAAAAGTTCAGAAACTCCTTTTTGCCGCGATCTCACTTTTTTAAAATCTTCAGGCGGAATCGGTGATAGTGATTCAGCGAGACGATCTCTTCCTCTTTTTGTTCGTGCTGCACATATATATTGAAATATTGATCCTTCTCCGAATATGTGCAGATCTATATCTTGAGGTCTGTCTCTTTCAAGATATTTTTCTCCGTCATTAGATCGCTTGCGCCATGTTCCTCCCGCTCTTGATATATATGAATTTTGTACCGACATTCTGCTTTTTAAAAATTCCGTTCGCCTATGTAATTTTTCATGGTATCTGATTAAACTTGTAAATATCAAAAAAAATATAAGTGCAGCCTCGTAACCGTATAACCAGCCGTCGTAACCTGCCGCAAGTGAAAATATCATCAATGTGAAAATTATCGTCCGAATCCAAACGATTTTTTTTGAACGTTTGTGAATTAATTTTTGTTCCGCCAAATCTATTTCGCGTTCGTTGTCATAAAATTTTCTGTTCAATTCATTTTCACCACTCTGTTATAAATTTTCTCGGCGATATTTTCCGCTGTCAATCCGCAATCTTTTAAAAGCTCCGAACGTGAGGCATGTTCAACAAAATTATCACTTATTCCAAATCGCAAAATCGGTTTGGTGATATTTACATCAGCCAAAAATTCAACAATCGCACTTCCAAATCCTCCGGCAATTACATTTTCTTCACAAGTCACGATTAATTTTGAATCTCGCGACAATCCATAAATTACATTTTCATCAAGCGGCTTGACAAATCGAGCATTGACGACATTTACATATATTTTCATATTTTTTAAAATGTCCGCCGTATTTTTCGCAACTTCAACCATTGAACCGATTGCAAAAATTGTTGCATCTGCCTCTCCGCTTACTTTTGATATTATTTCTGCTTTGCCCCATGATAAATTTTCGGGATTGTCAATTATTTTTACTCCAAGTCCCGCTCCTCTCGGATAACGTATTACTGTCGGAAATTTTTTTATTGTTGCCGTGAAAATCATTTGCCTCAATTCGTTTTCGTCTTTCGGTGCCAAAATATTGATATTCGGAATGTGCCGCAGATATGAAAAATCAAATACGCCGTGATGAGTTGCTCCGTCTTCTCCGACTATTCCGGCTCGATCGAGACAAATTGTCACAGGTAAATTTTGTAAACAAATATCGTGAAGAATTTGATCGTATGATCTCTGAGCAAATGTCGAATAAAGTGCAACGACAGGATGAAGACCTCCTGCCGCCATTCCTGCCGCCAATGTCATTGCATGTTCTTCGGCTATTCCGACATCAAAAAATCTTTCTGGAAACTTTTCCGCAAAAAATTTTAAACCTGTTCCGCCGGGCATTGCCGCAGTTATCGCAACTATTTTTTCATCTTCCTTTGCACAGTCAACGATTGCCTTTGAAAAAATTTCCGTGTAAGTTTTCGGCGCAGATTTTTTTATTATTTCACCTGTGAATTTATCAAATTTTCCAACGCCGTGAAATCTTTCGGGAGATTCTTCAGCCGGCTTGTATCCTTTTCCTTTCGTCGTGCGTACATGAATTATAACCGGCTCCGTCATTTCTTCTTTCACTCGCGTAAATATTTCCTGCATTGCTTTTATATCATGTCCGTCAACCGGTCCGAGATATGTAAATCCCAATACTTCAAACATTGCTCCCTGAACTATTGCTGATTTTAATCCGACTCTCACACTTTTGGCTGCCGTTAAAATTTTGTCGCTCAATCCCGCTATCGGAATTTTTTTTACAAGTTCTTCAAAATCTCTTTTTGCCTTTCGATATTGCGGTGCAAGTCGAATTTGTGAAAGATATTCGCTTAATGCTCCGACATTTTTATCTATCGACATTTCATTGTCATTGACGATTACGATTAAATTTTTTTTAAGTTGTCCGGCGTGATTCAATCCTTCAAATGCCTCTCCGCCAGTCAATGCTCCGTCGCCTATTACTGCCACTACTCGATTATTTTTTTTCTTCAATTCGGATGCAATTAAAATTCCGAGTGCCGCAGATATTGATGTTGATGCGTGACCTACTCCAAACGCATCATATTTTGATTCGCTTATTTTCGGAAATCCTGCCAATCCTCCGCGTTTCCTCAATGTATGAAATAAATCTTTTCGTCCCGTCAATATTTTATGTGTGTATGCTTGATGTCCCACGTCCCAAATTAATTTATCCGTTTCAAAATCAAAAACGCTGTAAAGTGCCAATGTCAATTCAACTGTCCCTAAACTCGGTGCCAAATGTCCGCCGTTTTCCGCGACTGTTGACAATATCAATTCTCTTATTTCCTTTGCCAGCTCTCTCAATTCCTGCAAATTCATTTCGTGAAGTTTTTTTATTGAATCCAATTCATCAAGCAATCGCAATTTTTATTCACTCCAAATTTTTTTCTTTTTTTAATGCGTTCTCTTTACCAATGTTTTTACAAGTTCTCTCAAAAAATCTGCTTCGCCGCCGAATATTTTTAATGATTCAATCGCATCTTCGACTGTTTCAGCTGCCAATTTTTTTGCTTCGTCCAATGTCATCAGCGTGACGTATGTTGATTTATTATTTCTTTCGTCACTTCCGATCGGTTTTCCTAAAATTTTTTCATCGCCGGTTACGTCCAATATATCATCTGTAATTTGAAATGCAAGTCCGAAATCTTCGGCGTATTTCGTCAGAGCTTGAAGTTGTTCGCCTGTCGCACTCGATAAAATTGCGCCCGATCTTATTGCCGCTTTGAAAAGTGCTCCCGTTTTTCCTATGTGCATTTTTTTCAGCGTCTCCAAATTTATTTTCTTTCCTTCAGATAATAAGTCAATTGCTTGTCCTCCGACCATTCCGTTTGTTCCGATTGCTCTCGTCACTTCAGCTATCACAAATAATATTGCCGCGTGCGTTACTCCTCTTTGTCTCAATATCGTTTCAAATGCAAGCGTTTGAAGCGCATCGCCTGCAAGTATCGCCATTGCCTCGCCGTAAACTTTATGGCATGTCAATTTTCCGCGTCTGTAATCGTCATTGTCCATCGCCGGCAAATCGTCATGTATCAATGAATATGTATGAATCATTTCAATTGCACTTGCAACTGTTACAAATTTATCTCCGTTGTCGCTTACCGCATCTGCCGCCGCCATTAAAAGTATCGGACGCAGTCTTTTTCCGCCGCTCATTAAACTGTATTTCATCGCCTCAAGCAATTCTTCGTTTATCGTTTCCGTTCGATTTATTTCCAATAATATTTCTTCTTCTATCAATTTTATTCGTTTTTGCCATATTTCATTAAACATTTTTAACATCTCCGTTAATATAAAAGAAAAACCGGACTGAGCATCCGGCAATTTTTTTATTTTAATTTGCGATTGTGGCGAGTATTCCGTTTACAAATCGTCCCGATGAATCTGTTCCGTATTTTTTTGCGATTTCTACCGCCTCATTTATTATTATTCCTTTCGGTATGTTATTTTCGGAAAATTTTATTTCATATACGCTCAGTCGCAATATATTTCTGTCCGCTGCTGCCAATCGCTCTATCGTCCAGCCTTTTTTAAGATGAGTTGAAATTATTTCGTCGATTTCCGATAACTTTTCACGTGCCGATTTTACAACTTCATTAATATATTGACATTCCGATTCGTTTAATTTTTTTCCGCTGTTTATGACCGTATCAATTGCGAGTTCTTCATATATGTTTTTTTCTTCTTCTTCGCCACTGTTAAATTCTAACATAAACAGAGCTTTAAAAGCAATTTCTCTTGCAAGAGAACGACTCATTTAATTTCAATCTCCCATGCTACCAACGCTGAAATTTATCCGGCAGAATCCTGTTTAATTTTCGTAACGTTTCATCAATCAATTCATCGCCGTTATCAAATTTCGCTCCGATATACAATCCGATTAAGCCGCATATCATCGCAAAAACTGTATTAAAAAATCCAAAAATTAAAATTGCAATTCCAAAAATAATTCCGATTACGAATCCGATTTTCCTCGTGCGATGCGTTTCAAAGAAAGCCGAAAAAAATTTTTTTAAGTCGTTCCACATATCAACACCGCCTTAAACAACTCTTTGCTTTCTTTCGACCACCGCATTTGTTATATCTTTAACTTTCACTTCAACAGGTACCGAGCCGATTTGAAGAGCCGTAAAAATTGCTTTGTTCACGTTATTGACGACTGCCTCGCTTACAGTCGGCGCAGCATGTCCTTGTCCCAATACTATTGCCAATCGAACCGCTACAGGTGCCTCGCCCTTATTTTTTAAAATCGTTACCGACGTTTCACGCACTCCGCTTATTGAAAGAGCCGCTCTTTCTATCACTCTTTTTATTGCTTCGATTGCCACTCTCACTTCGCCCGGCTGTCCTTCTTTCAAAAGAATTTCACCGACTGCATTTTCATTTTTTCGCGATGAAAAGACGTATCCGAGAAAGAACAAACTGAAAAAAATCATTACAGCCAGCACCACGACTGTTTCACGCTGAACGATTATATAATTTAAATATGATTGCCAAATTTGTTTCGGAATTAATTGCAGACACACTCCGGCAAAAATTATTACCGAAATAAAAACTGCAAGGACATAGAGAAGCAGAAAAAATCGACTTACGATGCCCATGAATCTTTTTCTCCCTTCTCCATATCAAATTTTTTAATGTACTCTTGCCTCATCAATTTTTTCTTCTTCTTCAGGAAAACTTACGCCTTGAACGTGAACATTTACTTCAACGACAGAAAGTCCCGTCATATTTTCGATTGCATGTTTGATATTTTCCTGTGCCGCAAGTGCAACATCGGGAATACGAACGCCATATTTAACGATGATATAAAGATCAATTGCCGCCTCTTTCTCTCCGACTTCTACTTTTACGCCTTTGCTGAAATTTTTGCGTCCGAGCATTTCAGCAATTCCGCCGACAAGTCCGCCGCTCATTCCTGCAATTCCGTCAATTTCTGTCGCCGCAAGTCCTGCAATTATGCTCACAACTTCGTCTGCAATGCGAATCGTTCCGAGTGCCGAATCACTTTTGATTGTATCTTTCTCCATATCCATTTTTAAAAATCCTCCTCTGCAATTATATTTTGCTTTAAAAATTTTATTCGCTCTTTTAAAAAATTTTCCTGCAAAATTCTGTAATTTTTTTGTACTCAAAAATATTTGACAGACTCAATTTGAAAATATAAAATCTTTTTGAGAAGAAAAAATTCAACGTTGAAAATATTTTTTGAGGTGTGAAAATTTTTTGAGACGAAATTTTTTTAAAGAGAAATTTTTTAATGAAAAAGGTTTTATATTAATCGAAACTGTTTTTACGGCAATGATTTTATCTTTCACGGCTTTTATCGTCGTCAACGGTTTGGAAGTCGCAATTAGAAGTGAACGCATTTCTGTCGTCAAAACAAATGCCGTTCATCTCGCAAATGCCAGAATTGCCGAAATCGAATCTTTTAACGAAAATTTAAATTCATTTCAATTTCCTTCAACTTCTTTGACAAATGAAGATTTAATTTACAAAAATTTCTTCGGCATTAACGGCACGATTCAATTTCAAATCGACGAAAAAATAAACTCTTCCTCAACAAATTTTGTCAACGTCACAATCAGAGTGAGTTGGGTTGTCAACGGCAATGAAAATTACAGCGACGGAAACAATTATGAAGAAGTTACAAAAAATATTTATTTTGCTCAATGAACGCGGCTTTTTGCTCCTTGAATGGATTATTGCTCTGCCTTTGATTGTTATGCTGCTCTGGTCTTTCAACAATCTTTTCATAAATTCATATGACAAATGCAAATTTTTAATCGCAGATTTTATTCTTCAGCAAGAAATGGAATCGGCTTTGTCAAGAATTGTCGAGATTGCAAGAATTTCTTATGAATTTGAAGATAAAAACGATGTTTACACTTTTAAATACAAATCAATGAAAAACATTTCACCTGAGAACGGTCAATATAAATATTTTAAAGATGAAGGAAAAATTTATCGCGGAGTAAGTTCGGGAAATTCAAATCCAATAACCGGCGACAGTTGGCAGTCAAATACGATAGTCACGAAATTTAAATGTCAACAAAACGGAAAATTACTTCATATCAGATTGGAGGCGAAAAGCACGTTAAGCAATCACGAAATTTTTTTGACGACTGAAGTTTACATGCGCGGACTGCAATGAATCAACACGGAATAATATCATTGAGTGCACTTTGTATGATGTTCGTACTTGCGATGGCGATTGCGACGGTTTCAAATTTTGCGGCTCGTCAGGCTGATATAGTTAAATTTTTCAAAATTGAGAACGAATTGCAATTTGCGGCTGAAGATTGTTTCAATGAAGTAATAAATAATCTTTCAAGCAATCAAAATCATTACGGCGAATTGGCGGACAATACTCCGAAAATATTTGAACTCAACAGAAATTTGAATGGCAGAAATATGAAATTGACAATTTGCCTGAGAAAATTCGTTGCCGATAAAAAAATTGTTGTGATGATTTTAATTGACGTGCCGAATTACAATCACGGAACACATTCATTTTATAAAAAGATTTACGGCTACATGAGCGCAGTTGAGGATTCGGAAGATGAAAAATATAAATTTAAAGGATATTTTTACTGAAAAGATAAAAAAGAAATTTGAAAAGGCGATAGGTGCTTACGTCGATGAAGAAAATAATTTATTCTGCGTATATTTGAAACTTGAAGGCGAAATTTGGAAAGTAATTGATACGATTGAAGATAAAATTTACTCCGATGAAAAAAATTTTTCCGAAAAAATTGCAGAAAAAATTTCTGAGCAGATTAAAATAAAAAATTGGCGGACAAATTCAATCGCCTTTTGCTTGAGTAATGATAAGGTCGTAATTTATATTGATGATTTTTCAGTCGTGCCGAAAGACAAACTTCAAAATGCAGTTCATTATCAAATGGCAGTCGCAGGTAATTTTGAACCGGATGAATATTTTTCATCGTATGTCGAGATTGATTCAAACATTTGGATGGAGGCAATTTCAAAAAAAGATGTTTTCAAATGGACGGAATCTTTTTCAAAAAATAATTTGGATTTGCTGACTTTGACGGCGGTTCCCGATGAAATTGAAAGCGTCGAAGAAATTAATTTGGAAAATGTCGGCGGATTGTTTTTAATGCGCGGCGGAATAAAGGCGATAATTGCGGCAAAAAGTTTAATCTTTAAAAAAAAACCGAATTTTATATTGGAACGAACCGACAATCTCAACGGCTTAAATATTTTAAAAATCAATACGGCAATATTTTTAATAACGATATTTGCATTAATCGGATTCGGAATATATGATTTTTGGAATTACAAACAAGCGGAAGAAATTTTGCAAAATGAACGCGATGAACTTGAATTATTGGAAAAGGACAGACGAAAAGAAGAATTTATAAACAAAATTCAGAACGAATTGAAAAATAAAAATCAAATTTTGACAAGTCTAAGCGAAGAATCATTTCCATTCAGAAGTTTATTGATACATTTCGGCACGATAAAAATAAAAGGTGTATGGCTGAGAGAAATCCGGACGCTTGAAGATGAAACGATTGAAATAAAAGGTGAGGCGGTGAATTATGAGGCAGTCGGAAATTATGTCAAAGCATTGGAGAACGACAGAGAGATTTTCAGCAAAGTTGAAATGAAAAGTTCAGAGATGAAAACGGAAAATCAGTTGGTGAGATTTACAATAATTTTGACGATATGAGGCGATAATTTGGATTCAAGATTACAGGCGATAACAGAATTTGTACCTCGCGGGAGCAGAGTTGCAGACATAGGAACGGATCACGGATATTTGGCAGCGGAATTAATAAAAAAAAATATTGCGTCGTTTGTGACAGCGACTGATAAAAATATCGGACCGCTTGAGGCTGCACGAAAAAATTTAAAAATGCTCGGATTAGAAAATAAAATTGAATTGAGATTGGGAGACGGATTAAAAATTTTAAAGCCGAATGAAATTGATGTAATATGTATTGCAGGAATAGGTGGAGCATTGATCTGCGACATTTTAAAAAATTCACCCGAAATAATTTCAACGGTAAAAAAAATAATTTTGCAACCGATGAATGCCTCAGAAAAAATTCGTCAATGGGCAAATGAAAATAATTTTTATATTGAAGATGAAAATTTGGCTGAAGTCGATAATATAATTTACGAAATAATTTGTTTAAGCAAAAATTTTATTGATAAAAAATCGACACGTAAATTAAATTCACCGCTATATAATAAATTTATTGAAACAAAAATTAAAAAATTACAAAAAATACTTGAATCAATGAATCAAAGTCAAAAAGCGTCAAAGAGCGAAAAATATTTTGAAATTGAAAAACAGATAGAAGAATTGAGGTTGATGTTGAAATGAAAAATGCAACGGTACAAACTATTTGCGATGCGATGAACAGAATTGCTCCGAAAAATTTGGCTGAAGAATGGGATAATCCCGGTCTTCTCGTCGGCGATCCTCATCAAGAAGTCAAAAAAATTTTAATTTGTCTCGATGTCAGCGATGAAATTATTGAGCATGCAATTAAAATTGATACTCAAATGATAGTCTCTCATCATCCTTTGATTTTCAGAGCAATAAAAAATATTCGTACAGATTTACCTCTCGGCAGAAAAATCGGCAATTTAATTAAAAATAATATTGCCTGTTTCGCCGCTCATACAAATTTGGACAGTACTGAAGGCGGAGTTAATGACGTACTCGCCGAAAAAATCGGACTCGTTGAAGTGAAACCTTTCGATGATGAAAATTTTTTGGGAAGAATCGGACAACTTGAAAATGAAATGACGGCTGAAGAATTTGCAATACATGTAAAAAAATCTCTCAACGCCGAAAATATTCGATTGATTAACGCAGGTGATTTTAAAATAAAAAAAGTCGGCTTGTGCAGCGGAGCCGGAAGTGAATTTATTTCAAAGGCAAAATTTTTGGGAGCAGATGCGTTTGTAACCGGTGACGTAAAATATCACGAGGCACAATCTGCAGTTGAAAATAAAATTCATGTGATTGATGCGGGTCATTTTGCAACAGAATTTCCAATCGTTCATGCACTTGCCGTAAAACTTAATGAAGAATTTCAGCGGCTTAAAATTAAAGTCGATATTGAAGAAGATTTTCACTCAAAAGATTTTTTCAAAATTTTATAAGAAAAATTTCAACATTTCACCGACATCAGAAAAAACTTTTTGAGCTTGAGATTTTATAAAATCGCGAGCAGTATTGACAGTATACCCTTTAAAAGCAGAAATCATCGGTAAATCATTAACTTCATCGCCGATAACATAAATTTCTGAATCATGCCAATTCATTTTCTCGATCAAACAATCCAAACCTTGTTTTTTGCTTATACCGAAAGGAGTTATATCCAGACTGCAGGCATTGGGATAAGCACAAATTTTTTTTGCAAATTTCTTATTCAGAATTTCGGCACATGTTGCTGATTCTTGAGCAGTCTTAAAACCTAAAGAAAATTGATGAATATTTTTCAAATTTGAAATATCCGATTCGCTGATTTCATTTATCGGGAAATCCCATTGATTTGCCTCTCTCATTATCCAAGAACCTTCAGATTCGTGACAGAGATAGGTAACCTCTTCGGCTGAAAATGCAAAATGAAAAGATTTTTGCACGCTTGATTCTTCACTTATTAATTTTAAAATTTCGCCGTTGATGTTTCCTTGAAAAATTACTTTATCTGATTTATCGCGAATTATTCCGCCGTTGTTGCAAATCGTGAAATCATATTCAATACCGTAATGTTTAAGTTGAGGAATTAACATGCCGTAATCACGACCTGATACCGGCCCGAATTTATTTCCTGCCGCTCTCCATTCGTGAACACCTTCAACGGTCTCATTGCTGATTGTTCTTTGTCGAAATAAAGTTCCGTCATAATCACTTGCCGCAATTTTCATTTAACAGCCTCCTCAAAAATTACTGCTTCCAACGGTCTCAAGATCCCTTTTTCATTTTCTTGATAATTTCCAAAAATTAAATTTGCATTCTTCAAAAAATCTGCTTGAAATTTTACTTCGTTCAATGTGAAATTAACCAATACATAAATTTTACTTTTTTCTGAAGAACGTTTAAAAGCAAAAATATTTTCATCATCTTTAAAAATTTCTTCATAATATCCGCTTAAAAGCGTTTCGCTATTTTTTCTAAAATCATTGAGTTTAATATAATAATTCAAGACGGAATTTTCGTCATCAGTCTCAATTTCAGCATTGCATTTTTCATAATCATCGTGAATCGGCAGCCATGATGTACCGCTTGTAAATCCTGCATTAATTTTTTCGTTCCATTGCATCGGAGTTCGTGCATTATCGCGGCTGAAAAAATGTACAAATTTCATCGCCTGCTCCGGAGAAAATCCTTCATTCAATGCAATTTGATATTGTCCGTGTGAAGATATATCATTATATTTTTCAATCGAATCCCAAGCTGTATTCGTAAAACCTAGTTCTTGACCTTGATAAATAAAAGGCGTTCCTCTGAGAGTCAAAAGAATTGTTGCAAGAGCTTTGGCGGTTTTAATCGGATCGGAATTTTTCGGCATAAAATGATTTATACAGCGCGGTTGGTCGTGATTTTCAAAAAATATCGGACACCAGCCGTTGTTTTTCGTTGCATTTTGACTGTCGGACAAGGCTTTTTTTAATTCCGTCAATTTCCATTCGCGTGGATAACACCAAATTTCACCATTCGTAAAAGGCAAAACCAAGTGACTGAATTCAAACAACATATCAAACACGCCTTTATCTCCGACCCAATTTTTTAATTCATCCGCCGAAACTCCATTTGCCTCTCCGACTGTAAAAATATCGTGATTATCAAAAACTTTTCTTTTAAATTCGTGCAGAAAATCTAAAATCCCCGAAGTATTCGCCGTCATTGTGTGAACTGAAATTGATCCGTCTTTATTGTCAGGTTCTCCATCAATAAATTTTTTTGGTTTTTTGATATATGTTATTGCGTCAATTCTGAATCCGCCGACACCTTTTTCAAGCCAGAAATTTGCTGCGTCATAGAGTGCTTGACGAACTTCAGGATTTTCCCAATTTAAATCAGGCTGTTCAACTGCGAATGTGTGCAGATAATATTGCTGACGTTCATCGCACCAAGTCCAAGCCGAACCGCCGAATATTGAACGCCAATTTGTCGGAGGTTTTTTTGGGTCTCCGTCTCTCCAAATGTACCAATCTGATTTCGGATTATTTTTTGATGACTTCGATTCGATAAACCATTTATGTTGATTCGACGTATGATTGTATACCAAATCCATTACAATTTTTATATTTCGTTTGTCGGCTTCTGAAATTAATTTTTCAAAGTCTTTCATCGTTCCGTAACGAGGATCAATCGAAGTGTAATCTGAAATGTCATAACCGTTGTCAACTTGCGGCGAAGGATAAATCGGAGTCAGCCAAATTGCACCGATTCCCAAGTTTTTAAGATAATCCAATTTCTGAGTGATTCCGTTTAAATCGCCTGTCCCGCTACCTGTCGTATCCAAAAAACTTTTCGGATAAATTTGATATACTGCCGTCTTCTGCCACCATTTAAAATTATTCATAAATATCTCGCCTCTTTTTTATTTTTTAAAATTTTTTACGTTTAAATAATCAACGCCTGCACCCTCTGCACAAAGTCCGTCTCTGTCATCGCGATCTCCTATAAATAAAACTTCATCGGCTTTCAAATTTAATTTCTTGAGAATATTTTTAAGTCCGATCGGATTCGGTTTCATACATTTAATTAATTCATGGTCGCTGTAAAATGTATAATTCGGTTTAAAATCGACTGCCGTAATTTTTTCATCGACTGCATAATCGGAATAAACTATCATTTTAATTCCTTGTTTTTGATTTTGAATTATGCTTTCGATTAATTTTTTTCTCTGAAATATTTTTATTAATTTCAAAGGTTTTTCAAAGAACCAGAAATGTAATAAATTTTCGATTTCAATCACGGGCATTTTATATTTTTCGGAAATTTTTTCAAGCTGTTTTATTTGAAAATTTTTTTCATCGGCTGCAAAAAGTTTTTCACGAAGCTGACGATAATCTTTAATTAAAAATATTTCACGAAGTCGAAACGGACTAAGTAAATAATAAATTAAAATCATAAACGTCATACAAATTCGCAAAGGCAATTGATAATACAAAGTGCCGTCAAAATCCAATATCCACGCTTTATATTCAGAAATATTTTTTTTATTTTGAATCAGTTTCATTTAATAAAGCCTCAAATCTTTCTCTAACTTGAGGAACACTTAACCCGACGATAACTTGAATTGCACAACCGTTATGAACTAAACCGTGTGCACCGTGTGAAGTGAAAACAGAAGCGTCAGCAATTTTTGAATCGTCTTTAACAGTAACTCTCAAACGAGTTGCACAATTTGTAACGTCAACAATATTTTCTTTGCCGCCTAAATCTTTCAAAAAGTAAGCCGCTTTAATATCTCTTTCATCGCCTGACGAAATTTTTTCATTGCCTGAAGAATTATTTTGACCTTCACGTGCTTTATAATCTGCTTTCGTAAATAATTTATCGGTGCCGGGTTCATCACCTCGACCGGGTGTTTTGAAATCGAAATGAATTATCAAAAATCTAAATACGAAGAAATAAATTGCAGTAAAGCAAAGACCGATAATAATTTGAGTAATGTAAGTACCTGAATGATTCGACCAAAGCGGAATCCAATTTTGAAAGAGAGCCGAATCGAGAAAACCGCCGCCGAAATTTCCTGTTACGCCGAAAGTATACATTGTCGATGAAAGAGTTGCAGCCAAAATTGCATGTACGAGGAAAAGAGCAGGAGCAATGAATAAAAATGTAAATTCAAGAGGTTCGGTAATTCCGCAGAAGAATGCAACTATTGCAGCAGGTGCTACGAGTGCCGCAATTTTTTTACGTCGTTCAGGTTTGGCAGTAAAATAAATCGCAAGTGCAATTCCGGGACAGCCGAATAATTTACTCATGCCGTGAAGTGCAAATCCTCCTTGAGGAAATAATTCGGCAAGAGGTTTAGTCGATTCCGCAAATTCTTTTATATGAGCAAGCCAATATGCTTGGATTCCGTTATCGACGACTGCAGGTCCGAATTGAAACGGCAAGTAGATGAAATGATGTAAACCTGTCGGAATTAAAAATCTTTCAAGGAAAGTATACAACCAAACACCGAAAACTCCTGCACTTGTCAAAAATACTTGCAAGGAAGAAATGGCGGCTTGAACTTGAGGCCAGACTAAACAGAAAATATAAGCGACAGGAATCATTAAGCCGAAACCTGCGACGACTACGAGTGATGATCCTTTGAAAATTCCCATGTAATCAGGAACATTTACATCAAATAATTTGTTGTGCAACCAGACTGAAATTGATGCAATGATGATTGCTCCGACTATACCTGTATCAAGAGTTTTGATATTCGCAATCATCGTTAAACCCGTTCCGGCACCTGCTGCTTTTGAAAAATCTACTCCGAAACTTGATCCCCAAAGTGTCATCATCGCTTGTATGAAATAATTGAAAATCATAAAAATCAAAAACGATTCCATAGCAGCGCGGGCATTTTCTTTTTTCGCAAGACCTATCGGCAAACCTATGCAAAACAACAATGCCATTTGATTAAAAACTGTCCAAGAACCTTGCTCAACAATGTACCAAAAATTGTGCCATGCCGTTCCTTCTTCAGCAATCGATCCCAAAATCATCGGATTGTTGCACAAAATTGAAAGTCCGACGAGAATTCCAAACACTCCAAACATTATAACCGGAGTAAACATTGCTCCGCCGAAACGCTGCATTTTTTGCATGATCACATCTTTATTGATGATCATTTCAATTACCTCCTGCCATTAAATAATTTTGAAATTTGTTTCAATCGATCTTATTTTTCGCTCGAGCACTCAATAAATATCTTGCGTTAAGAATAAACTAAAAATGCCTTGAAAGCAATAGTTTCAAAGCATTTAGGACTGATAACACCAAATTGAATTTTATTACATTTTATGTACTTTGTTACATTAAATTCTTATCTTCATTTTCTTTTTTTACGTAAATTCGATAATTGACGTACCAAATTTCAATCAGCAAAAAATATGCAAGCATAGATTTAAAAGGAATTTGACTGTCATCATTCACTTGAAATTCTTCGGAGAATACATAAAGGTTTTCAGTTGAACGACTCGCCAATGTATTTTCATGTAATTTTGTTATCGAAATCAATGGAATATCTTTTAATTGCAACTGCAAAGAAAATTCCGTCACCCAATGCGATTCTCCGCTCAATGACACAAATATAAACAAATCATCTTTTGTGACTGTCTTGAGCACCGAATAAAACTCATCTCTGCCGGCAATGTCATAAATGAAAACATTATCGTAAAAAAACAATCTTTTAATTTCTTGAACAACATTGCTTTGTACGTAGCCGGACGCAAATGCAAAAACTCGATTCGCCTCATGTATCAATCGACTTGCATTGTCATAATTTCTTCTCATCAAATGCGACCATGTTTTGGAATAAAATTTTTCAAGTGCCGTCAATATATCATTTGAATGTACTTTTTCTAAAGGTTCTTCTCTCTTTAACGACGATTTTAAATCTCCGAATCCGTCAAATCCCAATTTTTGTGCAAATCTGACTATTGTCGTACTTGATACGCAACATTCTTTCGCCAATTCATGTATAGAAATTTTACGCATTTTATCATTGTGATTCAATATATATTTCCATATTGCCATATCGGTTGATGTCAAATTTTGTTTATTATCGTTAATTATTTCTTCAAGTTTCATTCAATTCACCCGAATTTATTTTTTTATTATGAAAAAAACGTCCTCGAAAAAATTTTTTGGACGTTTCTTATATTGAAAAATTTTATTTTTATGAAAAATTACTTTTTCTTGCCTTGATTTGCAACGGCTGCCATTTTCGCTTTTAATGCCTCTTGATCGCCGAGATAATAATGTTTTACTGCTTTCATATTGTCATCAAATTCATAAACGAGAGGAACGCCGGTCGGAATATTTACGCCGATAATATCTTCATCGCTCATGTTGTCGAAATATTTAACGAGTGCACGAAGTGAATTACCGTGAGCTGCAATTAAAACTCTCTTGCCTGCTTCCATATCTTTTTTGATGACTTCGTTGAAATACGGAACTGCACGATCAATTGTAATTTTGAGACTCTCACATTTCGGTAAAAGTGCGGGATCGACATCACGATACATCGGTTGTTTGTTTGCCGCACGATCATCATTGTCATCAAGCGGCGGCGGTGTTACATCAAATGAGCGTCTCCAAATTTTAACTTGTTCTTCACCGAATTTTTCTGCCGCTTCACTCTTGTTTTTGCCTTGAAGGTCGCCGTAATGACGTTCGTTAAGTTTCCAGCTTTTTACTACCGGCAGCCATGCACGATCCATTTCATCGAGAACATGATTGAGTGTGTGAATTGCTCTCTTGAGATAAGAAGTATAGCAAATATCAAAGTCATAACCTTCAGCTTTGAGAAGTTTTCCGCCTTCTTTTGCTTCATTGTGTCCCTTTTCGCTGAGATCGACATCCATCCAGCCGGTGAAGAGATTTAATTTGTTCCATTCGCTTTCACCGTGACGAATCAAAACCAATTTTTTCATAAATTTACCTCCGAATCTCAAACAAATTTTTTTAACTTTTTAAATTATATCAGCGTTACGATTTGTTATCAAGATTTTTTTGAAAATTTTTTAAAATTTTTTTAAGATTTTTTGAATATCTGAATTGATTATAGTATAATTGAAAATATTTTTTAAAAAATTTGTCGGAGGTTTTTTATTTATGAAAATTGCAATCGTAATGGGCAGCGATTCAGATTGGTCTGTTATGAAATCTGCCGTCGATCTTCTCAAAAATT
The DNA here is from genome assembly GCA_905236285.1 of uncultured Selenomonadaceae bacterium. GTDB lineage: Bacteria > Bacillota > Negativicutes > Selenomonadales > Selenomonadaceae > Quinella. Next base: position 16,871 of record CAJOPN010000031.1, read on the forward strand.
TTGAAATTGATTTTGATATTACTGTAGCGTCGGCTCATCGCACGCCGGAAAAAGTTAAAAATTTCGTCGAATCATCAGAAAAAAACGGCGCAAAAATTTTCATCGCTGCCGCAGGTTGTGCAGCTCATCTTGCAGGTGTCGTTGCAAGTCATACTTCGCGACCCGTTATCGGCGTTCCTGTAAGTTCAGAACCTTTCAAAGGTCTTGATTCACTCCTTTCAACCGTTCAAATGCCTTCAGGTATTCCTGTTGCAACTATGGCTGTCAACGGTGCAAAAAATGCCGCTCTCTTCGCCGCAGAAATTCTCGCGACAAGTGACGAAACAATTTTTCAAAAGCTCGTCGATTATCGAAAAAATATGCAAAACGAAATTGAAAAAAAATCTGCCGATATAAAAAAATTGGCTCACGAAAAATAATTGCATTGACTTTGATAATATAAATTGTTAAAATTATTTTAAGAGTTTTTAAAAATTTTTTTATGAGAGGTGTAATAAATGGAAAGAACGAATGCCATTCACGAAGGCAAGGCAAAAATTATTTATGCAACGACCGATCCGAATCAAGTAATAATGTATTTCAAAGATGAAGCAACTGCTCGAAACGGTGAAAAACGCGGCACAATTCAAGACAAAGGCATTATTAACAACAAAATCAGTACATATTTTTTTAAACTTTTAAAAGATCGCGGCATTCCGAATCATTATCTCGGCACTCCTGAGCCCAGAGATATGCTTGTCAAAAAAATTGAAATGATTCCGCTTGAAGTTGTCGTAAGAAATATTTTTGCAGGCAGTCTCGCCGCTCGTTTCGGCAAAGAGGAAGGTACTCCGCTTTCAATGCCGATTGTAGAATTTTATTTCAAATGCGATGAATTGAATGATCCTCTTATCAATCGTTATCACGCAATCGCTCTCAATATCGCAAGACTTGACGAGCTCAACGAAATTGAACATCTTGCATTTTCGATTAACGCTATCTTAAAAGAAATTCTCAATGCAAAAAATGTTGATCTCGTTGATTTCAAAACTGAATTTGGTCGCGATGAAAACGGTAAAATTATGCTCGGCGATGAAATTTCTCCCGATAATTGTCGTTTTTGGGATAAAGATTCAAAACGTAAACTCGATAAAGACGTTTTCCGTCACGATCTCGGCAGTCCGGAAGAGGCTTATCAAGAAATGCTGCGTCGTCTCACCGAATAAATTTTATTATTAAAAAATTTTTATTCAATATAAAATTAAACAGGCAATAATTTTTAATTTGTCTGTTTTTATTTTTTTCTATTGACAATGAGAATAAAAAATATTATCATTCGATAAGTTCAATAATGATTATCATTCAATTTAGAAAATGAGGTGAAACAAATGACGTTGAAAGATGCAGAAACAGGTTCAACAGTCAGAATAGATTCTGTCGGAGAATCAAAATTAAAAAATCGTTTGATGACTATGGGATTAATTCCGGGTACACGTGTTGAAATTCTTCGTTCGGCACCTATGGGAGATCCTATTGCAATTCGTCTTCGCTCATACAATTTGGCTATGAGAAAACATGACGCGGAACAAATTCAAGTTTCAAAAATAAGTTGAGGTGATAAAAAAATGTCAGCATTGGCAGTTGCATTGACCGGTAATCCAAATACCGGCAAGTCAACAATTTTTAATGAATTAACGGGAGCACATCAAAAAATAGGAAATTGGCCCGGTGTAACAGTTGATAAAAAAGTCGGTTACGTTACATATAAAGATCGTACAATTTCCGTCATCGATTTGCCGGGCACTTATTCAATAAATGCTCATTCGCAGGAAGAAATAGTTGTCAGCGATTATTTCAAAGAAAATAAACCTGATATTGTCGTAAATATTCTTGACGCATCGAATATTTCACGAAATTTATTTTTGACTGTCCAGCTTATGGAAAACGGTATTCCACTCATCATTAATCTTAACATGATGGACGAGGCTCAACGTCAAGGAATTAAAATTAACGAAAAAGAGCTTGAAAAATGTTTCGGGATGCCTGTGACAAATACAGTCGGCCGCAGTAATAAAAGCGTCAAAGTTTTGCTTGATGTTTTTACCGAAACACGAATGTCTGATTATCATCCAAGTGAAATGATGCAGGCTCATATCGACAAAGTAAATCAAATTAAAGCCAGCGGAATGTCTGCAGAAAAAATTGATGAAGAAGTTATAGCCGCACGCTATGATTTTATTGATAAAGTTATGTCTCAAGCTGTGACTACCGAACATATCGGCAATACTTTTTCGGATAAACTTGATTCATGGCTTGCGAATGGTTTTCAATCTCTTGTAATAATGTTCGCCTTGTTCTATCTTTTATTTCAATTTACATTTAATTGGGTCGGTCAACCTCTCGCAGATTTATTGGGAGATTTTTTGACGGGAGATTTGGTCGATTGGGCAAAGGAAGCAATGGAAGAGGCAGGAGTTGCTGATTGGATGCAGTCACTCGTTGCAGATGGAGTTCTTGCAGGTGTCGGTGCAGTCGTTGGATTTGTTCCTTTGATTTTTACTTTGTTTTTCTGTTTGAGTTTTCTCGACGGTACAGGTTACATGGCAAGAGTTGCATTTGTTCTTGATCCGATTATGCGCCGTGCAGGTCTCAGCGGAAAAAGTATCATGCCGTTGATTATGGGATTCGGCTGCGGAGTTCCTGCAATTATGGCGGCTCGCGGAATGGATACAAATAAAGACAGAATGATTTCGGTTTTGATTACTCCGTTTTTGACTTGTAATGCAAAAGTTCCGATTATGGCTCTCTTCGCCGCAATGTTTTTCCCTGATAATGCTGCTGATATTGTTTTCGCAATGTATTTTGTCGGTCTCGCAATCGCAATTATTGCCGCTAAAATTTTAAGTCAAACTGCTTTTAAATCTGAACCGTCAACATTTTTGCTTGAACTTCCTCCTTATCGTATGCCGGCAATGAAAACTGTTTTGCTCGAAACTTGGGACAAAGGCAAAGGCTATCTTGTTAAAGCCGGTACAATTATTTTTGCCATGACTGTTATGATTTGGTTCTTGTCAAGTTTCAATTCGGACGGAATGACTGAAGACATGGATCAATCTTATCTCGCTTCAATCGGTTCTGCAACTTCGGTTTTGTTTGCTCCTCAAGGTTTTGATACATGGGAAGCAGGTGCGGCAGTTGTAACAGGTGTAATGGCTAAAGAGGCTGTTGTTTCGACTATGGGTATTCTTTACGGAATCGGCGACGATGTTTCCACTGAAGTTGAAGATGCCGACGATACCGCCTCTCAATTTATGGCTACTTCAATGGCGGCTGCTTTCACTCCTCTTTCAGCTCTGGCTTTTATGGTTTTCACTCAGCTTTACTCTCCCTGCGTTACTGCTCTCGGTACTGTTAAGAAAGAAACTCAATCCTGGAAATGGATGGCTTTCACTTTCATTTATACATGTTCGGTTGCCTGGATTATTTCAATGCTCGTCTATCAAGTCGGCAGAATTTTAGGCTTTGAATAAAATTTTCTGAAATAAAAAAAAATCCCGAAGAATTTTTTTAAAAAGTTCAACGGGAATTTTTTTTGCGATTAAGAATCTTTTAAAACTTTTTTTAACTCTCTTGAGTCTCTTGCGTCGATTGAGTCGGCTGCGTTTGTCTTATTATATGTTCGTAACATTGTTCCAATACTCTTGTGTAATGTTTCGGCTGTACAGCATTGGTTCGTTGCAGTCTCATTCTTAAATCTCTGTGCAATAAATTTAAAACTTCTTTGTCATTCGCCAAACCTACTGCTCTTGCAACATATTCATCGCCGGTTCTTACTGCAAAATCTTTCAAGCCCAAACTTTGCAAAATTGTCATAGCAAATCTTGTGTCGCGTCTTTCGTTGTAAATGCTTATCACAGGTACACCCATGAATAATGAATCCAAAGTTCTTACAGCGTCCGACATAGGAAATGTATCGAGTGAAATATCAATTTGCAAATAATTTGTAATGTAATCCATCAACAACGGCTGAAAAGTTACGTTATCCATATTGAAACCGATTTTTTTCAATCTTTGATATGCTTGATCGACGAGAGAATCGCTCACAAATTCTTCGGCTCTCAAAATGAGTTTGGAGTTAGGCACGCGATTTAAAATTGTTTTCCAGACATTGAGCATATCATCGCCGATTTTATTGTAAGAATGAAATGCTCCGAATGTTACATATCCGTTTTGAATTGAAGGAGGCGGAGCAGGCTGAGGTGCCTCGCTGTTGCTTGCATAACAAAATTGACATGGCATATAAATAAATGTTTCTTTAAAATATTTGTCACGTTCATCAGGCGGATCGGTTTGTTTGTCTGTTATGAAGTAGCTGATGGAATTTAATCCCGTCGTTGCAGGTGAACCGATTCCCGATACTTGCAGCGGTGCAGGATGATATGCAAATACCGGCAAGCCTGTCTCTGTTCTGTGTCCCGATAAATCTACCAATATATCAATTTCATCTTCGTGAATTTTTTGTGCAAGTTCTTTGACCGACAAATCTGAAACTCTTTCAAAATGTTCTACTGCCGGTTCCATTGCCTGAGTAAACGGATCATCAAATTTATTTAGTGAATACGCCGTGACTTCAAAATAATCTCTGTCGTGACAGGCAAGTATTCCGTAAATCAATGAAAAATCATCGCCTTGCTTAAAATAAGGTGAAACATATCCGACTTTGATTCTGCGTTCGTTGAGGACAATTTTTTTGAATCCGTTAAATTTGTTGTAAGGCTGAATTTTTGCGAAGAGATTTTGATATTCAAAATTATTGTTCACGAGGTCTTCAGTAGAAATTGCAAGATGTTGAAGTGCATAAAGCGTTTTACTGAAAATAAATGCGCGTTCCTCATTGTCTTTTGCAAGCGGCAATGCTTTATTGTAAACATCAACCGAAATTTTGCAGTCGCCGTTAATCAACGCAAGTTCGCCGTATATCATATAATATTTTTTCGCCAACTCACGGTCTTTTTCAATTTGTGAAATATATTTTTCGACACTTTTAATTGTCTCGTAAGCCGTCGCATAATCAAAAAGATTTTGTTCAGCCTTCGCTCTCGTAATTAAAATTTCTGCAATTTTATCTGTTTCAATTCTGCTTGCCTTGTCGAGCCAATACTTTACACGCTTAATATTCGTCGCATTTTGAATTACATTGTTCCAAAAATTTTTTTCATAATCAATATATTCAAGCGATTGCCGGTATAATTTTTCAACGTCTTCTTTCGTCAATTCAGGTTCATCTTGAGGAAAATCAGGCAATTCTTCACCGTTTACCCACGCATTCCAAATTTTTTCGTAAGCCTCTTCAATTTCACCCATGTAAGTTATGTCATTCATTATCGGTGATTGTCTCATTCTGCGGCGCAATGTCAAATGATATTCTCTTATTTTATCCCAATCATTTGCAAGCTCGATTGCTTTTTGAATGTATTCTTCTTCAGTAAATGTGCAAAGTTCATCAAGTCCCATATTATGAAGAAGTGAATATCCAAATCTGCCGTTATGTCTCTCGCCTACCAATGTTATTACAGGTACTCCCATATAAAGAGCGTCGCAAGTCGTACCGCCTCCCGGATATGGAAATGTATCAAGTGCTATGTCCGTCAAATTATATTTTTTCAAATATTCTTGTTCATCAGGCTCAATTATTACTCTGTCCAAATCAATACCTGCTTTTGTCATTCTTTCCTTCGCGTCATTGATTCCATATTCCGATCTGAATGCTTTTCCCTTTAAAAATAATTTGGAATTTTCAACGGCTTTTAAAATTTTTCCCCACGCACTTAACGTTTCATCGGTTACCTTTGCAAAATTATTGAAACTGACGAAAGTTATATAACCGTTTTTCGTGCAAGGAGCAGGAGAAATTTCCATCGGTGCATCATGCCACATGTAACAAAAATGACTGTGTTGAAGCCGCAAAATCTTTTCGCTGAAAAATTTGTCATTAAGTCCGACAGGATCTGTAAATTTATCGCAAAGAAAATAATCAATCGTTTTTAAGCCCGTAGAATTGAACCAGCCGATTGCAGAAATACAGACTGGCGCAGGTTTATAGCTCATTACCTGCAAAACATTGTTCGCCGTGTGTCCCGATAAATCTATCAATATATCAATTTCATCTTCACGAATTTTTTTTGCGGCTTGATAAGGCGTGTGAAATAAAATATTTGTCCAGCCATCTACTCCCGCTTTAAATTCTTCCGCCGCGTGATCTTCCATATTTTTCGGATAGCAATACACTTCAAATTTATTTTTGTCGTAACATTTATAAAATGCGTAAGAGAAAAATGCAACGACGTGACGGCGAATATCAGGCGAAATATAACCAATACGAATTTTATCATGTTTCGGATGCGTCGCAGGATCAAATTTAAAAATTTTTCTGCCTTCAAAAATATTATTGTAATCGCAGATCGCCTTGAATAAATCTTCGCGACTGATATTTATATTGTGCAGCGAAAATAAATAATTGCTGTAATCGTCGCATTTAATATTAAATAAATATTTGTAAGTGTCGGGATCATTTACATATGGAGTTATATCATTTACCGAACTTTTATAATAATGCTCGATACTTTTCGGAGCATCACCGACATATCTGTAAGCATGTCCCAAAATATTATGAATCATCATCGTTGTCAAAAGTGATGAACCCGGTACTGTCAAAGCCTCTTCGCCGTATTTTATACAGCCTTCATAATCGTGTCGCAAATCATATACTCGCGATTTTAAAAATACTCTGTAACCACTCGGCGGAAAATGTTTTTCCATGTATTGAGAACCTTTTTCTGCTCTGTCCACCTCATTCAAATCAACAAAAATTGAAGTCACTTTCTCCATTGGAAACGGATCGTTGGGTTTCATTGCCATTATTTGATCCGCAAGTTCAATTGTTCTTTGGCGATCATGTTTATTCATATGAACGTCAAGCAATTCGGCTAAAAGTGCCTCCAAATTTTTTTTCTTCTTCGCTTCAGTTTTCTGTGTCGTTTTAATTTTTCGCATTAACTTTTCTCCTCCACAATTCTAATCTTTTCCTTGCTCCTTCTGCCATTTTCGGCGTTAAAAGCATTGGCTCCAAACCTTTATATGTTTCGTATTTTTTTAATGCTTTCTCCATTAACGGAATTGCATCAACAAAATTTCCTTTCGATGCCAAACATTCCGCATATTCTGCACAGAACTCAGGTATTTCTGGAAATTGATTCATTGCAATTTGTACATATTTAATTCTGTCGTCAATTCTTTCAGGAAATTTCGCCAGCAAATTTAAAAGTATTCTGTGCGATGAACTTGCAAATGTTGTGTCGCGTCGTCCGCCTTCAATGTCAAGGATTGCATATTTTTCGGCGTTCGGATAATCTTTCAAGCCGTTGTAACATTGCGCGATATATCCATAAACATTTTCGGGATGATTTGTTACTTCCAATTCGGCAAGCAATAATTTTAAATTTCTCCTCGCCTTATCCATATTTATTTTTGCAGAATATCCCGTGTGATACAATTCCAAAAGATTTGTCGGTATCATCGTTACTTTGCCGATTGTATTTCCGTCGGATTTTCTCAATTCTTCGTGAATCCTTCCGTGATAACGACAACCTTTCATATTTTTGTACATTCGCAAAATATATGTCGTGTCCATAACCTTATTGTCTCTGTCGACATCAATATTAACAAGATTGACTAAAAGTCCTTCTTTATCATGCTTGTCTGCCTGCTCGATTATCGCACGTATATTTTTGCCTGAATCATTCGGAAAATATTCATCGGCATCCAAAAAAATTATCCAATCTCCTGTTGCATTATCCAACGCCAAATTTCTCGGTGTTGAAAAATCATTGTTCCATTCGCATTCAAAAATTTTTGCGCCGTAACTTTTTGCAATTTCAATCGTGTTGTCCGTTGAGCCCGTATCGACTATTACTATTTCATCGACCTGCTTTTGAAGACTCTCTATTGAAATCGGCAAATTTCGCGACTCGTTTTTTACGATATAGCAAACACTTATTTTTAATGTTTTATTTTTTGCTATTTTTTTCGACGGTTTTAATTTCCTCAAAATTTCTTCACCTCTTCAAATTTTTATTTATATAATCCGTCAGCAATTTATGCTGTAAGAGTAATTCTTGATCTTTCGGAAAATGTTTCAATGCTTCATTCAAAATTTTCATTATTTCATCAAGCGGACGATTTAATTTTCTCATTGCGTACAAAGTTTTCTTATAAAAAATTGCAAGTCCCGTTATCGGTCTTTCATTCGTAGACAATAATTTTTCGGCATGATACAAAACTTTTTCATAATCTTCAAGTGCAAAGTAACAATCAACCAATGCAATATTATGACGCGTTTGAAGACCTATTTTTTCTGTTTCGGACTTTATTATTGCAAGATTTCTTTTTAATTTGCTTTCGGCTTTCGTCGTGCTGTAACCTGTATGATACAATGTCAAATCTTTGTCGGCAATTTTATATTTCAATTCGCCGCCGTTTATATTTTCAACATTCTCGTGAATTAAGCCTCTGTATCTCAAATAATCGACGTTACGAATTGCTCGCAGATAATAATCTTGATTTAAAATTTTATTTTCATCATCTTCATCAATGTCAATTCGCAGCATGAAAATTGCATCTGTAGACTTTGAAAAATTTTCTATTGCCGCACGAATTTTTTTCGGATAAATAAAAAATTCATCGGCATCAATCATTATTATAAAATCTCCTGTTGCATTGTCCAACGCCAAATTTCTCGGTGTCGAAAAATCATCATTCCAATCAGTTGAAATTATTTTTGCTCCGTATGATTCGGCAATCTCAACCGTTTTATCACTTGATCCCGTATCGACAATAATAATCTCATCAACCGAATTTTTCAAGCTCTCTATTGACCGCGAAATATTTTTTTCCTCATTTTTGACTATATAGCAAGCCGATATTTTTATTTTCTTTGAACCGGATTTATTTTTAATTTTTCGCATTTGATTCACCTTTCAACTGCAAAAGTTTTAAATAAATTCTGTCTGCAATTCTCGTGAAATAACAATTATCATGCGTTTCATCGGTTATTTCGTTCCACACGTCTATTGACTTTTGAAGATCGCGTATTCCTTCATCAATTCGATTGTTCGACGCGAATATCATTCCGCGTTCAGCATAAAATTCGGGACATTTCGGCAAAAATTTAATCGCCTCGTTTACGATTTTCAAAATTTCTTCGACAGGTTTTTCAAGAAGATACATTGCTTTTATCATGTCGCGATAAACTCTGTCGGTACGATAATTATTTTTGATTGCCGCTTTTGCATATTTCAACGCATTTTTTGAATCATTCATATCGGAGTAACAACTTGCAAGCTGAGCGATTAAAACCGGTTTTGCTCCGACTTTTTCAATTTCAATTTGAATCTTTGCAATATCTCTTCTGCAATATGATTCATTCGCCTCTTTTAATTTTTTCAATCTCTCAAACAAAATTCCCTGCTGATCGTAGAAAAATGGAATTTCAGGAAATTTCTTAATTGTGTCGTCGAGAAATTTTAAACAATCTTCAGTCGGATATTTTAATTCGTACATTGCTTTCAAAATATGTATGAAAGGTGCTTCGGGATTTGTAATAATTGATTTATAATTTTCGGCAGCACGTTTTGAATAATAAAGAGCCTTTTCATAATCACCGAGTCCGATATAACAATTTGCATAAGACATATCCTGCTGAATACGATAACCGAGTTTTTTTTCTTCAAGCTCAAGAATTTTTAAATTGCGAAGGTATTTATCACGATGAATATTTGCAGAGTAACCTGTATGATAAATTAAAAATGCATCTCCACCAAAAATATATTTCAAATTGCCGCTTTCAATGTCTTCAATATTTTCGTGAATCATTCCGCGATAACGAATATATTTTACGTTGCGGAAAATTCTTAAATTGTTGTCTTGATTGATAACTTTAAAATTATTGTCACTATCAACATTTAAACGCGGAATTACAATCGCATCGGTTTCCTTGTCAAAAAATTCAATCGCTGAACGAACTTTTTCGGGATATGCAAAATTTTCATCTGCGTCCAAAAAAATTATCCAATCTCCGCTTGCGTTGTCGATTGCGAGATTGCGAGGTGCAGAAAAATCATCCTGCCAAGTCGTACGAATAATTTTTGCTCCGTAATTTTCGGCGACCTCGATTGTCTTATCCGTAGAGCCAGTATCAACGACGATAATTTCATCAACAAAATCTTTCAATGAGCGGATTGATTGCGATAAGTTTTTTTCTTCATTTTTTGTGATGTAACATGCCGATATTTTCAATTTTGATTTTAATTTTTTCGTCGATTTTATTTTTCTCATTTATTTCACCTTGTTGTAATTTGCTTGCTGATAAAGATAGCGTTGATTGTGAGGAGAAATTTTCAAAGCCTCAGAGATATTTCTTTTCGCCTCTTTTAAATTTCCTTTCAAAAATTCCAATTCTGCCGACTGTGCAAAAACTACGTCCATAATTCGCGGATAATAAGAATTTTCGTAAGTTTCGGCAGGCAAATTTTTCCATATTGACAGCGATTTTTTAAAATATTCAAGAGCTTCTTCAAGTCGATTCAAATCACAAAGTGTAATTGCACGTTCGGCATAAAATTCAGGCAGTTGAGGAAGAATTTTAATTGCATCGTCAATTACTTTCAAAACTTCTTCATCGGATTGATTTAAATTTCTCATGGCATTCATCAAATTTCGATACAATCTGCCGCGACCTGTCAATTCAATCGTCGAAGAATTGAGAGCTTTTTTCACATAAAAAATAACTTTTTCATAATCGCCGAGTCCCATATAACAATCAGCCAAAGTAATATCATGCTGCGGACGATGTCCCGAAATTTTTTCTTCACGTTCAATCATTTCAAGATTGCGTTGAAGTTTTTGTTTAATTTTTGAGGCGGCATAACCTGTGTGAAAAATCGTCAAATCCGAACTGCCGAAAATATAATTCATCTCGCCGCCTTTTATATTCGTCAAATGTTCGTGAATCAAACCTCTGTATCTCAAATAATCGACATTTTTAAAAATTCTCATGCTCCAATCGTGATTGAGTTCGCGATTTTGTTCTTCGTCAATATCAATTCGCGGAATTATAATTGTCTCTGCAGATGTTTTTGATATTTCCGATCTTATTTTATTTGGATTTTTAAAAAATTCGTCAGCGTCCAAAAAAATTATCCAATCGCCTGTTGCATTTTCGATTGCAAGATTTCGAGGCGTTGAAAAATCATCGTTCCAAGCCATCGTTAAAATTTTTGCGTTAAATGATTTTGCAATTTCAACAGTTGAATCAGTCGAGCCGGTATCAACGACAATTATTTCATCAACGGCGGATTTTATACTTTCCAATGAGCGCGGCAAATTTTTTTCTTCATTTTTAACCATGTAACACGCAGAAATTTTTATTTTTTTTGAACCGGATTTATTTTTTTTAATTTTTCTCATTTCAAATGTTCCTTTTATATTTCGCCGCCAACTTTTTATAAGTTTGATTGTTCGGCGACAATTTTATTGCCTCTTCCATGTTCCATAGTGCCTGCTTGAAATTTCCGACGTAAGCCTCAATTTCAGCAAGCCGCATATAAACTTTGTCAACCGCTCCGGCAAAATATGATTCTTCATGTACATCACTTTTCATTTTTCGCCATACTTCAAGCGATTTATGAAAACTCAAATATGCCTCATCAAGACGATCAAGTCCGCAAAGAATCATACCGCGTTCGGCATAAAACTCAGGCAGATTCGGAAGTTTTTTAATTGCCTCGTTCGCTACTTTCAACATTTCTTCGTCGGAATAATTTATTTCTCTCATTGCGTTTAAAATTTTGTGATATAAATTTCCATGTCCTGCGATTGCCTCATAATCTGAATTTAAAGCCTTTTGAGCATGATAAAGTGATTTTTCAAAATCTTTCAAGCCGGCGTAACAATCTGCAAGTGCCATATCGTGACGCGGTTCATGTCCGAATTTCTTTGATTCAAGCTCAATCAATTTTAAATTTCTCAGCAATTTTTCTTTAATTACTTTTGTGCCGTAGCCTGTGTGGAAAATTTTTAAATCATCATTGCCGAAAGTGTAATCCAAATTTTCATGTTTTAAATCGGTGATATTTTCGTGAATCAATCCTTTATATCTCAGATAATCGACATTTTTAAAAATTCTTGCACACCAATCACGGCTTATTTCGGAATTGTTGTTTGATTCGTCAATATTTATTCTCGGAATTAAAATTACATCTTTGCCGACCTTTTCGATTGCGGCACGAATTTTTTTTGAAGTTGCGAAAAATTCATCGGCATCAAGAAAAATAATCCAATCACCGACTGCGGCATCAATCGCCATATTTCGCGGCGTTGAAAAATCATCGTTCCAAGTCGTATTTAAAATCTTTGCTCCGTAACTTTCGGCAATTTCAACAGTCGAATCCGTCGAGCCGGTATCAATTACAATTATTTCATCTGCAATATTTTTTATGCTGTCCAGACTTCGAGATAAATTTTTTTCTTCATTTTTCGTCATACAGCACGCGGAAATTTTCAAATCGCTTTTGGATTTAATTTTTTTTGTCGGTTTTAACTTTCGCATAAATTTTTACCTTTCATTGACATTAATTTAAAAATTGTGTATAGTTTAGAAAAAAATATGAATTATAAATGGAGAGATTTTTTAATGGGAATTTTAGATAAGATTAAAAGCATACTTCCAAAACGAAAAGAGCCGGAACTGAAAAATAATATTCCGAAAGAAAAGGAGAATATCAGAAAAACATTCGGCGTTTATTGTCATAAAAATCATGGAACCGAAGGCGACAAACTTTGTCCGAAATGTACCGCGCTTTTGACGACAATTTTTATTAAAATCGGTCGCTGTCCTTACGGAATCGGCAAGCCTATTTGTGACAAATGTGAAACTCCTTGTTTCGGTGAAGATACCACGAAAGAATTTAGAAATATTATGAGTTCATCTTCAAAAAAAATGTTGCTGTCCCATCCGATGATGACAATTAAACATAAATTACAAGGATTAGGCGTTGATTATGCAAAGCAGGAACGCGACAAAAAATCCACCGACAAGCAGAAAGAGGCTGAACAAAAAGTTAAAAACAAACTTACAAATGCAATGAAATCACCGAAATCATCGAAGTCAAAATCAAAATCGAAAAGAAAGAAAAAATAATTTTTTAAATATCATAAAACACGTCGCTGACTTCTACAAGCAAATCATCGAAAATGGAAACTTTTATTTGTGTTTTAATTTCTTCGCGTTCCTTTTCAGTCAACAATTCAAGATCAACTTCCTCAAAAATATGATAAATATAATCCAAATTAAATTTTCTGTCAATCAAATGATAAACTTGAATCGATTTGTCAATCGGATTGACGATCCAATATTCTTTAACGCCGTTTCTTTCATAGGCATCTTTTTTTTTGCCGAAATCTTTTTTTGCCGTTGATTTTGATAATATTTCAACAATTAAATCAGGTACTCCGTAAATAGTGCCCCCGTCTTTCAAAATTTTTCTGTCACAAACAATACTTAAATCCGGCATAAAAAGACTTCCGTCAGGCAAATGAACATCAATATTGTCTCCAAAAACTTTTCCGCAATTATTTTTTCGACAATAATTTTTAAAAATTGTAATCAAATTACTGTCAACATCTGCGTGAATCCAACCGGGACTTGGTGACATAATATTTTTTACTCCTTCAATAATTTCATAACGTTCCACATAATCAATACTGTAAGCGGCACTTGACATAAAAATCACGCTCCTTAAAAATTATTTGAAACTGAATTCACTCGGCGGGGGAGGTTGTTCACCGGCGAGAATTTTTTTCTGAATTTCTTTTTCGCCTTGTCGTCCGATATTTACCAAAATTCCTACAGCCGCCATCGTTACAATTAAAGAAGTTCCGCCGTAACTTATGAAAGGAAGAGGAACGCCGACGACGGGAAACATTCCGCCAACCATCAGAAGATTTGCAATCGCTTGACCGACTACCAAAATCATTATTCCCATTGACAAAACTTGTCCGTAAACATCTTTTGCTTTGTTCGCCACTCTTGCCGAATAAACTGCCAATGCCAAAAATAATAAAAATACAAACAACGCTCCCAGAAATCCGTTTTCCTGACAAAAAATCGCAAATGCAAAATCGGTATGAGCCTCAGGCAGATAATCGTATTTGCTCACGCCGACTCCCAAGCCCATTCCCGTCAATTCTCCGCTGCCGATTGCCGAAAGTGATTGAACTGTTTGGTAGCCCATATTTTGAGCATCTGACCACGGATCAAAAGTTACTTTCAATCTTTCAATTCGATACGGCTGACGCAAAATCATTCCGATTGCTCCAGCTACCACTATTCCGACCATCGTCAATAATTTTTTCTTTTCCAATCCGACAACAACCATCATAAAAATCGGCACGCCTAAAATTATGCAAGCCGTTCCCATATCAGGTTCTTGTTCCGTCAAAATGAACATTATAAAAATAAAAATTGTTTGCGGAGTGATGACATCAATTTTTCTTTTCGCCTGAACTTGAACTGCAAGATAAGCACTCATTAACATTATTGAAACAAGTTTTGCAAGTTCGGCAGGCTGAAATTGAGTTATTCCGAGCGGTAACCATCTTTTTGCACCATTGACTGAAGGTCCGATTATTAAGACGAGTATCAAACACAGAATCGTAACGATCATTACAACGGGAATATATTTTCGCCAGACGTGATAATCTACTCTGAAACACAAAATAAATGCAATCAATCCGATTACGATATTTATTATATGTCTTTTCAGGAAAAAATAAGGCGTGTCAAAATCTGCTTCAGCAATTATGAAACTTGAACTGAAAACATTTATTGTTCCTAAAATCAGCAATACGAACATTATTCCGATTATTGCTTCCATGTCATTGTTCCAAAATCTTTTTCGTTCATTCTGTGCAGACTTTGAAGAAGAATTGTTTTTGATTGATTCATCTGTTGCTTTAGGCAATTTTTATATCACCTCAAAATTTAATTACACAGCGATTGATGGGAACTCCCATTGCGCTGAATTTTTTTTCGTATTCGGTTTCGATATTGTCAGGAAAATTTTCATCATGCAGATTATATGTAACTTCGCTGACTTTTGCATTAATAAGTTCAAATTGTTCAAGCGAATAATCGAATAAATCGCGATTGTCAGTTTTAAATTGAATTTCACCGTCCAATTTCAAGATTTTTTTATATTTCTCCAAAAATTTTATATTCGTCAAGCGGCGTTTTGCATGTCTTTTTTTAGGCCAGGGATCACAAAAATTTATGTAAAAACGATCAATTTCATTTTCGTTAAAAAGTTCTTCAATACTATTTATATCAAAAATTATCAATCGAACATTCGACAAATTTTTTTCGCGAATTTTTCGAGCCGCTGCATAAATTACCGTCGCTTCCATTTCGAGACCGATAAAATTTATTTTGGAATTTATTTCAGCAAGTTGACTTATAAAATCTCCTTTGCCTGTTCCGAGTTCAACAAAAATTTTTTCATTTTCATTTGAAAAATTTTTTCGCCAATCATCAGCGGCAATAACAATATCATTATAATCAAGAAGTTTTTCGTTCACATTTGATTTTTTTCTTATCCTCAAATTTTTTCACGTCCTTTTATGAATATATTATCAAAATTTTTTTCAAAGTCAAGACAATATTAAAAGCCCGAACTTTTTCAAGCCGAGCCGTTATTTTCAATTTGGTGGAGATGAGGAGAGTCGAACTCCTGTCCGAAAGCATTGTTATAAAGATTTCTCCGAGCGCAGTCGATGATCGAATTTAAGTTCAGAAGAGTTCATTGACAAACTCATCATCGCCGAGCGTCTTTAAAAAAATTCCCGAATCGTTACGACGCAATCACAATACAGTATCTCACATCAGCCTCTGACCCGATCTAGTGAGAGATCAATCGGCAGAGGTGGCAATTAAGCTGCCAAAGCGTAATCTTCGTTTGCTTTTATATTTAAAGCATTTTCACCTTACTGAAGCGGTTCGATGACCCCGCTGCTCGCTTACCTTATCCCATCTGCCCCCGTCGAAACCTTTACATCCCCGAAAAAATTTTTTGTTTAATTTATCACAAGTTTTTATTTTTGTCAATTCAATTTTATTGCTTCATTAAATATTGTACAAAATTTTTATCTTATGCTATAATGTTTAAAAATTTTTTTGGAAGGATTGATGTAAATTGTCAGATAATGCAAATGCCACAGTCTTAATCGTTGATGATGACGATATGATGATTCAAATGGCAGAATTTATTTTGAGCAAAGACACAAATTTTAATATACTGAAAGCAAAATCCGGTTTGGAATGTTTGAGAACTCTTCAGAGCGGAGAAAAAATTGATTTGATTCTTCTTGATATTCAAATGCCAGGTATGGACGGAATAAAAGTTATGGAACTCATTCAAAAACATGATTATTGGAAATTAATTCCCGTTATTTTTTTGACGGCCGCTTCAGATAAAAACACGGTTATGAAAGCCGGTCAGATGGGAGCAGTCGGTTACATCAAAAAACCTTTCACGCCTGAAGATTTTATTCAGAGAATCAATCACGTTTTAAATTAAATTTTTTCGTTTTTGGATTGTTTTTATATGATTCATAAATTCGCAGATTTTATTCACCGATTTAACGCCGTTAATTTCCAAACTTCCGGATAAATCAATTCCGTACGGCTGAAAAATATCGACTACTTCACGAAGATTTTGCGTTGAAATTCCTCCGGCAATAAAAAACGGTTTTGTCAATTTCCGTGTTTCAAGTGAAGCTTTTCTCCAATCAAATGTTTGTCCTGTGCCTCCTGCTCTTCCTTTGACGAATGAATCAAGCAAAATCATATCGCAGGGGAAATTATTCACTTCACGCATATCAAGATTGTCATTGTAACGCCAAGCCTTAATTATCGGAGCACGAATTTTTTGAACAAATTGCTCGTCTTCGTTTCCGTGAAGTTGAACGTAATCCAATCCGACAAGTCTTATAATCCCGTTTATCACTCCAGCACTTTCATTTACAAATACGCCGACTTTTTTCAATGCAACTGCTTTTGAAATTTCCGCCGCTTTAAACGGACTTATAAATCTGGCACTATTTTTATAAAAAATAAATCCGATAAAATCTGCTCCGTTTTCTTCAGCCGCAATCGCTGCCTCTCTTGTTTTTATTCCGCATATTTTTACTTTTAACATTTTTTCACCTTAATTTTTTTTTATTTTTTAAAAATTTTTTTGTTTAATTCTTTATGAAAAAAATTCTTCCTGCAGAGGTTCATAATATGTTATTTACAGAATTATTGAAAATGGCAGCTTTATCATTGGTCGCGAATAAATTAAGAACTCTTTTGACGATGCTCGGAATTATAATCGGAGTTGCGGCGGTAATTGCAATGGTCAGCGTCGGAATGGGAGTCAAAAAAAAT
>CAJOPN010000032.1 GCA_905236285.1 uncultured Selenomonadaceae bacterium
TGCGTTATCTGACTTATACTTCAAGACAAGAATTGCCGCTTTTAGCTGAGTCGGCACAGGCGAATTTAAAGAAAATCGGCATTAAACATGATGTAAATGCAACTGACAATTATAAAACTTTCCTCAAGAGCGGCGAATATGACATCTTTAGTAAGGCAATCGTTACAGCTCCGACCGGCGATCCCGAATATTATTTCACAAGTCATATATTACCCGGTGCAGTTGACAATGCCGGATTTTATGACAGTCCCGAAATTGTTCATCTTGAGGAACAGTTACACAATACTTTCGGTGCGGCAAATCGTTCGGCAATCGCGATTAAAATGTCTCAACAAATTTTAGATGATTGTGCCTTGTTCTATGCTTCACATTTGCGTATGTCATTTGTAATGAAACCAAATGTAGAAGGATTTACCGCTCATCCTTCAGATTATTATGAAATTCGTCCCGAACTTGAGAAAAAATGATTTTATCAGTCAGAAATTTGTCAGTCAATTACAATGAAAAAACCGTCGTGCATAATGTCAATTTTGAATTGAACCGCGGTGAAATTTTGGCAATAGCAGGAGAGAGCGGCAGCGGCAAGAGTACAATTTTAAAGGCTGTCAACGGATTACTTGGAAGTGCCGGAAAAATCAGTAACGGTCAAATTATTTTTAACGGCCGCGAAATTACAAATATAGTTAAAGAAGAAAGAAGAAAGCTGTCCGGCGAAACGATAGCGATGATATTTCAAAATTCCGGCGCGTCATTCTGTCCGATCCGCACGATTGGCGAACAAATTTATGAAAGTGTTCAATCACACAAAAATTGGAATTACTCGGAATTTGTTGAAAGAGCAGCAAACATAATGCAAAATATCAATCTTGATGAATCTGTTTTGAATGAATATCCATTCAGACTGAGCGGCGGAATGGGACAGCGAGTCGGGATTTTAGCGGCAATGATACTTGAACCGCATTTACTTTTGGCTGATGAACCGACTTCAGCACTAGACACCGTTACTCAAGTCAATGTTGTAAAAGAATTATTAAAACTGCGTCAACAAAAAAAATTGTCAATAGTCATTGTAACTCATCACATGGGTGTTGCTTACTATATGGCGGACAAAATTTTAATAATGCGGCAAGGTCAAGCTGTTGAATTTGGAGTTAAACAACAAATATTTGAATCACCAAAAGAGAAATACACGCAAGAATTAATAAAGGCGGTGCCGAAATTTGAATATATTGAACGTAAATCATCTTAATAAAAGTTTTGGCAATAAAAAAATTCTTGATGATGTGAGTTTTTCACTAAATGCCGGTAAGTGTCTCGGAATAGTTGGAAGAAGCGGCTGCGGCAAGTCAACAACGGTTAAAATTATTGCTCGATTGCTTGAGGCGGACAGCGGTCAAATTATTTTTGATGGTGAAGACATAACTCACAAAAAAAATTTAAAAGAAACTTATAAAAAAATGCAAATGATATTTCAAATGCCGGAAGATTCATTCGATCCGCGTCAAACACTCGGTCGAAGTATCGGCGAACCAATGAGAAATCATAAATTTGAAAATATCGACGAAAAAATAAAAAATCTGCTCATTGAAGTCGGATTGACAGCAGAATATAAAAACCGCTATCCTCACGAAGTCAGCGGTGGTCAATGTCAACGTGCAGCGATTGCAAGAGCGATTTCATTATCTCCAAAACTCTTAATTTGTGATGAAGCAACAAGTGCTCTGGATGTGACGATTCAATCTCAAATTATAAAATTGATAAGAAAACTCTGCATAGAAAAAAATATTGCCTGCCTGTTCATTACTCACGATTTGGCACTTTTACCGCAAATCGCCGACGAAGTAATGGTTATGCACAGCGGCAAGATTGTCGAGAGAGGTACACCTGATGACATTATTAATAATCCTAAGTCTGAATTTACTCAAGAATTAATTTCAGCAAATTTTTTTAATATGGAGTGATTATTTATGCAATTTACTTACAAGCAACAGAATTTAAATGAAGAAGAATTAATTGAATACCGAATCAAAAATTATTGGAATAAACGCAGTTCTGAGTTCAGTAAAGTTCGTAGAATTGAATTAACCGGTGCTAATGGTGATGCGTGGCTTTCGCTCATTCAAAATCATTTTCCATCAAAGAAGCCGTTAAAAATTTTGGACGTTGGAACAGGCGCAGGTTTTTTTGCAATTCTTCTTGCGAATTGTGGTCATCACGTCATCGGAATTGATATGTCGCCGAAAATGATTCAAGAATCAAAGAAAAATATGTTTGAATTTGGTGTTCGTGCTGAATTTATTCAAATGAATGCGCAAGAGTTAAATTTTGATAATGAGACCTTTGACGTAGTTATCAGCAGAAATTTGACGTGGACACTTCCTGATGTTATGCAGGCCTACCGCGAATGGCACAGAGTTTTAAAAATTGGCGGTATGTTGATGAATTTTGATTCCGATTATGGCGATAAAAATTTTATGAATGAGCAAACTTGTGCAAAAGCTAAAATTGCTGATGAAATGTTAATGGAGTGCAATGACATCAAGAATAGTCTGAGAATCAGCACACACACCAGGCCGGAATGGGATATTAAAATTCTTGAAACGCTTAATTTTGATGTCAGTTTTGAAGAAAATATTTCATCATTTGTTCAAAAAGATAAAATTGCTTATGATTCTGTGCCTTTATTTGCAATTTTTGCCAAAAAGCAATAACATTTAAATATATTCGGCAGCCAATTTTTTGAACAACGGCAAAGATTTTTCAATAGTTTCAGTTTTAATGCAGTAAGCCGCACGGAAATATCCGGGACAACCGAAATCATTACCGGGTACGAGGAGCAAATCATATTTTTTTGCACGTTCGCAGAAAGAATAATCATCATCTTCAAAACATTTAGGAAAGAGATAAAATGCGCCTTGAGGTTTATTGCAAGTGAAACCTGCGTCAATCAATCCGTTGTAAAGAATTTCGGCATTTTTACGATAAATTGAAATATCCGACGGCTTGCCTGCACATTTTGCAATTACAAGCTGCCACAAACTCGGTGCATTTACATGAGTTAAAACTCTCGCTGCACCTGCTATTGAACCGAAAATTTTTTCAAAATCGGAAATTTCATCAGGCACGACGATATAACCGATTCTTTCACCGGGCAACGAAAAAGATTTGCTGTAAGAATAACAAACGAGAGTATTTTCATAAAAATTCGGAACGTAAGGAACATTTACATCATAAGCAATTTCGCGATAAGGCTCGTCGCTGATTATAAAAATAGGCTTGCCGAATTCTTTTGATTTTTGACGGAGAATTTCGGCGAGTTTTTTAATTGTTTCTTCGGAATAAACCGCACCGCTGGGATTATTCGGAGAATTTATAATTATTGCTTTCGTATTTGAATTGATTCGCTTCAAAAATTCATCGAAATTAATTTGAAAATCTTCAACCTGTGCAGGAACGACAATTAATTTTCCGCCGACTGATTCGACAAAACATTTGTATTCGGGAAAATATGGAGCAAAAGTAATAAATTCATCGCCGGTTTCACAAAGTGCCTTGAATGAAATTGTAATTGCAGCCGCCGCTCCTGCAGTAATGAAAAGATTTTTGCCTGAAAATTTTGTGCCGAATCTTTGATTGATTGATTCAGCCAAAATTTCACGAACTTGAGGATTGCCCGGAGCAACAGTATAACCGTGAACCGCTGAAGTATTCGGATTGTCGAGAATTTCAATAATTGCGTCCTTAATAAATTGAGGAGTCGGGACATTCGGATTGCCGAGACTGAAATCAAAAATATTTTCCTCGCCGACTTCAGCCGCACGTTTTCTTCCAAATTCAAAAATTGTTCTGATAGTTGATTTTTTCGTTCCGAGTTCATACATTTTCGCATTGACCATAATTTATAAATCTCCTTTGCAATTTAAAAAATTTTTGATATTATAACACGAAACAGAAAATTCAACAATGAAGGAGAAATTAAATTGAAAAGTGCAGTAATTTATTCATCGCTGACAGGCAATACAAAGTTGATTGGCGAAAAAATTTCAGAGGCATTGGGCGAAAGTGATTTGTTTGAAATAAAATCTGCGCCTGAAGATTTTTCAAATTATGAAGTAGTGGCAATCGGCTATTGGCTTAAACGTGGAGGTCCCGATCCGTTGACGACGGAATTTTTGCCGAAAGTTCACGATGTGAATGTAATTTTGTTTGAAACTCACGGAGCGGAATCGAAATCAGAACATACGATTACAGCATTTGCACGAGCGGCTTATCTTCTCGGCAAAAATTGCAAAATCTTGGGAACATTCGGCTGTCAAGGAAAAATAAATCCTGCGTTGATAGAAAAAAGAATGAAAGCCAGAGCAAATGATCCGCATAATAAATTTGACAGCATCGAACGTTGGAAAAATGCCGCGAATCACCCGAATGAAGAAGATTTTCAGGCAGCGAAGGATTTTATTTTAAATTTGAAAAGACGTTTGAAATATGAATGAAGCAATAATCACGACGGGACGAAAATTTCAAAAAAATTCTATTGAACTTGCAAAAAAAATTTCTGAAAAATTAAAAATACCGTTCGTTGAAAGAAAAAATTTGTCAACGGAAAATCTTTTAAAAAATCACGGCGTAAAAAATATTTTGATTGCAAAAAAAAATTCATTAAGATTGACAACGAAGAGCGGCGAAATATTTTTTCATCCAAGCCTGGCACATTTGAGGATAAAAAATATTTTGAAAGGTGAAGGAGATCGAATGATTGAGGCGATGAATTTAAAAAGCGGAATGAAAATTTTGGATTGCACGCTCGGACTTGGAACAGATTCAATCGTTGAAAGTTTTATTGTCGGAATTGAAGGAAAAGTTACGGCAATTGAAATAAATCCGTATTTGGCGGCAGTTGTCGAGCACGGATTTAAAAATTTTTCAGATGATAATTCAAATGTAATTGAATCAATGCGCCGAATTGAAATTGTCAATGCCGATTATTTTGAATTTTTGAAAAGAGCCGAAACAAAATCATTCGACGTGATATATTTTGATCCGATGTTTCGACATTCACTTAATCGGAGCAGCAGTTTAAATTCAATTCGTGAAGTCGCCGATAATCGAGCATTGAGCATTGAGGCAGTCGAAGAGGCAAAACGAGTTGCGAGAAATAAAATTGTATTGAAAGAAAACTCAAAGAGTCGTGAATTTGAAAGATTGGGATTTAAAAAAATATGCGGAGGAAAATACAGTCCGATTCATTACGGCGTAATTGAAATTGAATGAAAAATGTTTTATAATTACGGCAAGGAAAATTGAACGGAGAAATATTAATGAATGAAAGACTGAATTGGCTGGCACTTGCAGACAAATTTGCAAATGAAGGCGATCCGCGAGCAATGAGAGCATGCGCGAGAGAACTTTTCGAGATGAACAAAAATAAAGCCGACGGACCTGCAATCATGGCGGAGGCAGCTTTATATCTTGGCAAACTTGATGAAGCTGAAACATTGGCAAGAGCGGCTCTCGAACTTGAAAAAAATCATTTGCGCGGACGATTAATTTTAGGAGCGATTTATGCGGAAAAATTTGAACTCAAAGAAGAATTAAAAATTTTTCAAGGCGTGGCAAATGAGGCAAGAAGAGCAATCACGACATTTGACAAATTTTTGAAAAGCAATCAACGAAAATTTGCATTTAACAGACATGAAAAAACAAAAGAAGATGTTGAATTGCAAAAACAGACCGAGACAGAAATTTTATTAATGCAAAATATTTTGTTTAAGGCATTGAGTTGGATGTCAAACGGATTATACCTTGCAGGTGATCCCGAAACGGCGGCTGAGGCACTTTGTGAGGCAAGCGAATTGACGGACAATAATGAAAGAGCGGCAGAACTTTACGGAAAACATTTATTTTTGAGAAATTATCGCGAATTGGCACCGAGTTTCAGCAAAGAATTGGCAAGCAAATATCAAGATTTCTTCGGAGAAATAACGCCGTACAGCTACGAAAAATCAAAGCGAACGTTAAATAAAAAATTACGAATCGGATATATATCGCCTGATTTCAGACAGCATGCCGTTGCAAATTTTATTCTTCCGTTTTTGAGAGATTTCGATTCTGAAAAATTTTCCGTGACATGTTATCAAACAGGAAAGACTGACGCGGTAACTGACAGATTGAAACGTTATCATGTAAATTGGAAAGATTTAAACGGAAGAGCGGCAAGAACAGCCTCAAGATTGATAGCGGAAGATCATCTTGACATATTGATAGATTTATCGGGACATTCTCAAGGAAGTTGTTTGCCGATAATGGCATATAAACCTGCGCCGGTACAAATATCGGCAATCGGATACACGGCGACGACGGGATTAAAAGCGATGGATTTTTTTCTGTCGGATACGTTCTGTTTACCAGGAGTGGAATTGAACAACGGATTTACCGAAAAAATTTTGCGATTGAAACATTGTCATTTATGTTATGCACCCGGAGTAGTTCGAGAAATGCCTGCGGCGGGAATTCAAGCACCTGTTTTGAAAAATGATTATGTGACATACGGCAGTTTCAATAATTTTGCAAAGGTATCGGACGAAGTTTTATATTTGTGGCGAGCAATTTTGGAACAAATGCCCGATTCGATTCTTGTAATAAAAAATAAAATTTGTTCAATACCGGCAGGAAGAGAAATTTTAATTGAGAGATTAAAAAAAATGACCTTTCCGATAGATCGCGTTGAATTAAGACCGTACAGTCCCGATTATTTGGAGCAGTACAGAGAAATAGATGTCGCACTTGATACATTTCCATACAACGGCGGATTGACGACATGCGAGGCGTTATATATGGGAGTGCCGGTCGTGACGCTCAGAGGAAAAAGTCACGGCGCAAGATATGGAGCAAGTATTTTGACAAATGCAGATGTCGGAGAGTTAATTGCACAAAATCCGATGGAATATGTAAAAAAAGCGGTTCAACTCGGAAAGCGCAAAGAATTGGTAGCAGGTTATCACGCCGGATTGAGAGAACATTTATTGACTTCAGCACTTATGGACAGTAGGCAATATATGAAAGAAATTGAAGAATGTTACAGAGAGGCGTGGAGAATTTATTGTGAAACACCTCAGCGCAAAAAAATTCGCAGATTCAACAATGAAGAATAAAAAAACTCCTGCAGAAATTTACAGGAGAATTTTTTTAAAAATTTTTTAATTCGATTCGATAAGAAATTATTCTTCAACTTTATAAAGAACATAAGTCAAGCCGAAACCGATGGCAAAACCGATGGCATTGACGAGAATATATTGACCGAGTTGACCGTTCATATAAAGGAGCATACCGGGAAGAACGGTAATACCCATACCTGTACCTGCAAGACCGAGAAAACTGGAAACAGCACCACCGACAGCACCGCCGCAGCAACCGAAAATGAACGGTTTCATAAAGCGAAGGTTGATACCGAAAATTGCAGGTTCAGTAATACCGAGAAATGCCGGAACTGCAGAGGAAATATAAAGAGCGCGTTTCTTCGGATTTTGAGTCTTGAAAGCAACTGCAAGAGCCGCACCGCCTTGAGCAATGGTTGCACAGGTGATGATTGCATTGAAAGGATCGGCACCTGTAGTTGAAAGAAGATAAGTTTCAAGAGCATTGAAGACGTGGTGAACACCAAAGACAACGATAACTTGTTGAAGTCCGCCGACGACAAGTCCGCCGATGAACGGAAGATTAAGGAACGCTTGAACCGCTCCGAAAACAGCCTGCTCAATACCGTGCATGATAGGACCGACGACCATAAAACCAAGCATCATTGAAAGAAGCAAGGTAAGGAACGGAGTAACAATCAAATCAATAATATCGGGGATAAAAGTTTTGAGCCAATGTTGAAGTTTTGCGGCGAAGATACCGAGAACGAGAGCCGGCAAAACTGAACCTTGATAACCGACGAGCGGAATTGTAACGAATCCCAAATCAAGAGGAACAGGAACTTTTCCGGCATATTCGGCAATTTTTGCAGCTTCTTGCCAAGTGAGTCCCAAATCTTTCAAGTCGTTGGCGAATCCACCGACAACATAAGCATTAGGCAAACCGGGAAAAACGAGCATAAGACCGAGAACAATACCGATAACAGGAGTGCCGCCGAATTTGTTCATAGTGGACCAGCAGACCAAAGCCGGCAAAAATGCAAATGCAGTATCAGTTAAAACTTGAGTCATCGTCAAGAAAGTCGGATCCCATTCACTGCCGAGTGAAAGAATTGCACCGCGAAGACCCATGAAAAGACCTGTTGCAACGAGGACAGGGATAATCGGAACGAAAACGTCGCCGAGTGTACGAGAAATTTTCTGTACGAGAGTCATTTGTTCGTAAGCAGCCTGTTTATTCCCGCCGCCTGCGAGTGAAGGTTTCAATTTGATAAATTCTTCGGTAACTTTATCAACAAAACCTGTTCCGCAAATGATTTGATATTGCTGAGCGGCAAAGAATTGACCTTTAACGCCTTCAATATTTTCAATTTTCTTTTCCTGAATTTTTGATTTGTCGTTGACGATCAAACGAAGACGAGTTGCGCAATGTTCGGCACTTCTTACATTGTCAGGACCGCCGACATATTTCATAATTAAATTTGCAACGCGCTGTTCATCAGGCAGATTGTCAAATTTTGCATCGTCTTCATCTTTGTCGACAGGTGCAGCATTTGAATCAGCCGCAGGTGCTTTTGAAACAACTTTTTGATCATTGAGTTCAAAAGTAATGTCGCCGAAATCGGCATGATTCGTGACAACTACAGGTGTTGTCGTGTCAAGTTTTTCCGCTTTTATTCCCTCAGGATCGAATTCAAGCAAAAGTTGACCTTTTTTAACTTTGTCACCTTGTTTTGCTTTCGGTGAAAAATGTTTTCCTTTGAGAGTAACGGTGTCCATTCCGACGTGAATTAAGAGTTCAATTCCGTCATTGGATTTGAGACCGATGGCGTGATGTGTGTCAAAAAACACGGTAATTTCGCCATCGAAAGGTGAATAAACTTTGCCTTTCGGGTTTTTGACTGCTGCGCCTCGACCCATAGCTCCGCCTGCGAATACCGGATCATTGACTTCGTTAAGCGGAATCAACTGACCGTCAAGCGGACTGCTGATTGTGATGTTTTTCATTTTGGATACTCCCCTCCTAATTTTTTTAAAAAAAACTCAAAACAAATCTTTCATATTCATTTCAAGTTTTTATTTCGTTAATAATAACCTGCTTTTTTAAAATTGTCAAACGGTTTTGCAACTTTATTTTTTTATTTTATTCTTCTTCTTTTCTCAGCGTTTCAAGATTTCCAAATTTAATTATGCCTTTTTTAAATTGTATCTTAACTGTTTTTGTCGGACCGTTGCGATGTTTTGCAATTATAAGTTCGGTGAGATTTTCATTTTCTTTTGTGAGTTTATAATAATCTTCACGATAAATAAAAATTACAATATCGGCATCTTGTTCCAATGAACCCGATTCTCTCAAATCCGAAAGTTGAGGACGTTTTTCAGATCGCATTTCAACCGCTCTTGAAAGTTGAGAAAGTGCAACTACAGGTACATTTAATTCGCGTGCCATTGCTTTAAGCGATCTTGATATTTCAGATATTTCCTGCTGCCGATTTATTTCACCGCTTTTATTTTTGCGTCCCTGCATTAATTGCAAATAATCTATTATGATTAAGGAAATTTCGTGCATTGATTTTAAACGTTTCGCTCTTGAACGCAAATCCATTACAGTCAAGCCGGGAGTATCATCAATATATAATTTTGCTTTTGAAATGTCGCCTGCCGAATGATTTACAATAAGCCATTCATCTCTTTTTATTTGTCCCGTTTTTAAAAATTGTGAATCAACTCCCGAATCTGTACTTAAAATTCTTTGTACAAGTTGTTCTTTGGACATTTCAAGTGAAAAAAAAGCAACACCTTTTGATGAACTGCTGCCGTGTCCCATTGCAACATTCATTGCCATATTAAGAGCAAGTGCCGTTTTTCCCATTGAAGGTCTCGCTGCCAGCAATACAAAATCCGAATGTTGAAAACCTGCCGTTACATCGTCAAGATCTCTGAATCCGACCGGCACTCCCGTATATCCGCCGTTATTCTCATATAAATAATTTATTTTTCCGAAAACTCTCGTTGCAATTGATGATATATGTTCAAATTCGCCTTTACTTTGCAAAGATGTAATTGAAAATATTTTTTTCTCCACATCTTCCATTATATTTTTTAAATCTTCATTGTCATCATAACATTTTTTCGTTATAAATTCAGCGGCTGAAATTAATTTTCTCAGCGTCGATTTTTCTTTAACTATATTTGCGTAATTTACTATATTTGCAGAAGTCGCAACCGAATCGCCTATCGTCATTATTAAGACAGGTCCGCCGATTTTATCGAGCAAATCTTTTTTTTGCAGATATTCGTTCAAAGTTACCACATCAACTGTATTTTCTTTTGCATATAAATCCGTCATTGCCTGATAAATTATTTTATGTTCTTCAAGAAAAAAATCTTCTGCTGTCAACATTGATTGAACTTTTGAAATTGCCTCGCCGTTTTTGAAAAGCATTGCTCCCAAAAGTGATAATTCAGCATTGACATTGCTCGGCAATTTATTTTTGTCGCTCATTTCACACCTCTGATTGTTTTTTGCCACAGACTTCATTTCATAAAAAATATTTTTAAATTCTATCACATCTTGACATTCATTACAACATTTTGAAACGTTTTGAAATTTTAATCGACAAAAAATATTTTTAAAAATTTTTTTTGAGTTTAAATAATTTTTCAGAAAAATCTTGACAATTTCATATAATTTGTTGTAAACTTGTTTCAGTTTTGAGCACGAAGAAAAAAAGCTCATGGTCATAAGTTAGGGAGGATTGTGTAATGAATAATCGCAGAAAAATTGTTGTCATCGGTACTTCAAATGTCGGCTCCGCTGTCGTCAACAAAATTGCTGATTTCCAACTCGCATCGGAAATTGTTCTTATTGATTTGAACAAAGATAAAGCATGGGGCGAAGCTACTGATTCAAGTCATGCAACGGCTTGTATTTACAGCACAAATATTAAAATTCATCAAGGTGACTATGACGATTGTAAAGATGCCAACATCGTTATCATTTGTGCAGGTCCATCAATTCGTCCCGGTGAAACTCCTGACAGACTTAAACTCGCCGGTACAAATGCAAAAATTATGAGCTCAGTTTTCAACGAAATTCAGCAGCGCACCAAAGATGCAGTTGTAATTCTTATCACCAATCCGCTCGATGTTGCCGTTTATGTCGTAAGCACTCAGTTTGATTATCCGCGTGAAAAAATTCTCGGCACAGGTACCATGCTTGAAACTTATCGTTTCCGTCGTATTCTCGCAAACAAATATGAAGTCGATCCTAAAAATATCAACGGCTACGTTCTCGGTGAACACGGAAATGCTGCTTTCGTTGCTTGGTCAACTACCGGTTGTGCAGGTTTCCCGCTTGAAAAACTTGATGAATATTTCCGTCATACAGAACCGCTCGATAAAGCCGCAGTTGAACGAGAACTCGTTCAAGTCGCTTATGATGTTATTAACAGAAAAGGCTTTACAAATACAGGTATTGCAATGGCTGCTTGTCGTTTCGTCAAGAGTATTCTTTATGATGAGCATACAATTTTGCCTTGCTCTGCTGTTTTCAAAGGCGAATATGGAATTGAAAATGTTGCTCTCTCACTTCCGCGAATGATTTGTGCTGACGGTGTCATGCGTGTATTTGAAATTCATCTTACCGATGATGAACTCGAAAAAATGCATAAAGCTGCTCAGTCAGTCCGCTCTGCTCTCGACGGCGCAGACATTAAATAATGCAATTTTAATTGAGAATGAGATAAAAAAATTTGACCGATGTCTTTTTGATGTCGGTCTTTCAATTTGGAGATGACTTAAA
>CAJOPN010000033.1 GCA_905236285.1 uncultured Selenomonadaceae bacterium
CAGCCTTTGATTCAAAACAATAATTCACAAATTCAATCGCCTGTTCAAAATCAAAATGAAATTCAACAGCCGCAAGTTCAATCTCAACCACAGAATCAAAATCAAACTGCAGCTTCAGAACAAAATCAGCCTTTGATTCAAAACAATAATTCACAAATTCAATCGCCTGTTCAAAATAATTCAACGACGATTCAAACAAATTCAGAAAATTTAAATCAAACTGCGGCGAATGAATCAAATGAAATTGTTCAGCCTGTTCAAACGAATCAGTCGCAACAAGTAACTTATCAGCCTCAAAATGCTTTAAGAGAAAATCAATTTCAACCTGTTCAACAAAATCAAAATCAGCAGCCGATTCAAATTCAGCAGAATCAATCACAGTCTGCCGTTCAAGCTGAAACTGTTGCAATTCCTCAAGTGCAAGCGGCAATTTCAGAAAGTCAGCCTGAAATTTTAAATCGTCAGCAATCAAATCAACAAAATATTTCAACTCAAATTGATTCTGAAACCGAAATTGACAATTCTCAGCCGATAAATCCGCCTCAACAGAATAATCAGCAGGAATCACAAAATCAAAATCAGCAACAAAATCTTCAATCACAAAATTCACAATCGACAACTGGCAATAAAATAAATAATTCATCGGAATCAAATCAACAAACATCGACTGAAAATTTCTCGGCTCATCTCGGAGCGGCAGTAAACAATACAAATAATCAACAGCCTGTAAATAATCAAACAAATTCAATCGAACAGCCTGCACAGACAAATCAGACTGAAGAAAATATAAATTCTCAAATCGTCGAACATGCTCGATTGATTCGTAATGCACAAAATACCGAAATGGTAATTCATTTGAAACCGGAACATCTCGGCGAATTGACATTGAGAATTTCGGCGGCAACAAACGGTTCGGTAAATGTTTCTTTCCAAAGTGAAAATGCCCACGTCCGTGCAATGATTGAAAATAATCTTGTTCAACTCAAAAATGAACTTTCCAATCAAGGAATCAAAGTCGATAATGTGCAGGTGTCGGCTCATCTCTCTGACAGCGGCATGATGAATGACAGAGGGCAGCAGGCTTGGCAGCAACAACAAAATCAACGCGGCAACAATAATTCTTCGAGAGTAGGAAGAATCGGAGCAAATAATTTGTCGGCTCAGGAAGAATCCGAAATTGTTTCTGCATCAGTCGTTGAAAATGTTTTGTCGGCCGAAAGTGTTGATTACAAAGTTTAAAATTAATCGGAGGAATTAAAAATGTCAACAAATTCTTTAAATACAATTACAGTTGACGGCGTGACTTATGATGCCGAAACTTATGCAAAAGATCATGCGACAGTCAAAGCCAATGACGAACTCGGCAAAGATGCTTTCCTTCAGCTTCTCGTTGCACAGATGAAATATCAAGATCCGCTCGATCCTCAAGACAACAGCCAATATATTGCCGAACTTGCAAATTTCTCTGCTCTCGAACAAATGACAAACGTTAATACAAATTTGGAAAGTTTGGCAACGACAATCAATAATATAGATACTTCCGTTTTGGTCGGTCAACTCAGTTCAATGATCGGAAAAGAAATTACATGGACTTCAACGACGACTTCAACAGGTACTGACGGAAAAACAACCAGCACTTCAACCAATTATCAAGGAATTGTTTCGGGAATCAGTTTATCGGAGAGTACAAATCCGAAAGTTGTCGTTAATCTCAACGGCACGACTTACAGAGTTGCAATTTCCGACATCACAAACGTTCAAGAAGTCGGTACTGTTTCAAATAATTCTTCAACGACGACTACCGCTCAAACGTCAACGAGTTCAGACACAACTCAGACTTCTTCAACGACAACTTCATCAAATTCAAATTCAACTCAAACATCATCAACAACGGATACAACTTCAACAAGTTCAGATACAACTCAAACGGCATCGACAACAAATTTATCGAATGATACAACGACTGTCGCAGGTTCAAATCAAACTTCGACAACGACTGATACAACTTCAACTTCAACGAGTTCCGACACAACTCAAGTTTCAGCCGTTGCCGCTACGACTGCTGCCGAATAAATTTAAAAAGTGAAAAAATTTTTCGTAATAAAAAAAATTCTCCAATGAAAAAATTTAAAAAATTTTTCTGTGGAGATTTTTTTGTGCCGAAAATTTTTAAATCTGTTGCACTATTGACAATAAGAATTTATAATAAGAAATAATTTTAAATAAAGAAGGTGCATTTTTGGAAAACTCAACGATTCCGCCGCGCCGTCAAAAGCAATCTCGCAGAATTTGGCCGTTTCTTTTGCTCGTGATTTGTTTTCTAGGTTCAGCGGTCGCAGGTGCCATGTTCGCCTCATCAAGTTTTGAAAAAAAGTCCGATCCCGATAAAAAAATTGAAGCTGTTCTTCAAGAAGAAGGATTAATTAAAGCGAAGGACAAAACTACGATAATGATAATGGGAGTAGATGAAAGAATTGATGATGTCGGACGTTCTGATACTTTGATGATTGCAACTCTCGATCCCAAAACAGATCATGCGGCTCTTCTTTCCATTCCGCGAGATACAAGAGTCAAAATAAAAGGTCGCGGCTACGATAAAATTAATGCGGCTTATGCTTACGGCGGCGAAAAACTCGCTGAAAATACCGTTGAATCATTTCTCGGAATTGACATCGATCACTACTTTATTATCAATACAAATTCATTCGTCAGTCTCGTTGACGCAATCGGTGGAGTTGATATTAACGTTGAAAAGCGTATGTATTACGAAGATCCTTGGGACGACAACGGCGGTCTTGTAATTGACATTTATCCGGGGATTCAACACATGGACGGAGAAAAAGCAGTAACTTATGTTCGTTATCGTGATGAAGAAGGCGATATTGGAAGAGTACGCCGTCAACAGGAATTTATGGCGGCTTGTATGGACAAAGTTACTTCTCCTTCAATCATTCCAAAAATTCCTTCTATCATCAGCGAAATTATAGATGCAGTTAAAACCGATTTATCATTCAGAGAAATTTTAGGTCTTGCCGGAGCTTTGAAAGATGCTCAACAAAACGGGCTTGATATGGAAATGGTACCCGGCAAACCTCTTTACATTGACGGAGTGAGTTATTGGATTCCCGATGTCGAAATGCTCCGTTTGTCAATCGCCGATGCTCTCGGTATTCAAGTTGATCCCGATCTTCGTGAAAGATTTGAACGTGCGGCGAGTGAATATAAAAATTCCATTCCTTCAAATGCCGCAGATATTCCCGAAAATGAAAATTCAATCGGAAGTGCCGTTAAAAATACGAGAGATCATCGCAGAAATTCTTCTTACTCGACCAGACAATCAAATTATAATGATTATTCCGAAAGCCGCTCATCAGTCGAAAGAAATAGAAATAATTACAATGAATCTGCCGAAAAAAATAATTCGAGCTCAAATTATAATTCGCGTGAAGAAAATTATCAAAGCCGCGAAAATCAAAATTCACGTGTAGAAAATCGGAGCAACTCAAGAAATGAAACAAATTATTCCGATCGTTCAACTCAAAATGAAATTACGGAAATTCCTCAAATTGATAATTATGATTCGCCTCCTTCACGATCTGACGGCGGCGGAAAATCGAGGTGATTATTTTGAAAAAGATGAAAAAAATTTTTTTAATGACGATTGCCGCAATCCTGTTTTTAATTTCAAATGTCAATGCTCAATGGCGTTTGGATGGATTGGACAATTCGACTGTCAGAAATTTTCGCGTGACTTCTTCAAATACTTCCGCAAGTGCTCAACTTTCAGAAAAAAGCGTTTCACTATTGAAGGATGTTTTGAGACGTGAAACAAATTCACCAATTTATATTGTTGATCTGCGTCAGGAATCTCACGGATTTGCCAACGGTATTCCGGTCAGTTGGTACGAAGAACACAATCATGCAAATTTTGGAAAATCGGCTGTTGAAATTCAACAAGATGAAATTGAGAAATTAAGATCAATTCTTGGAAAGATGACAGAATTTGTTCCACTCGGAAAGCACGATGAAGAATATTTAAATAAGACGACGTTAATTGTAAACAGCGTTCAAAATGAAAAATACGTCGTCGAATCGGAAGGATTTAAATATATTCGATTTTCTGCAGCTGATATGATTTTTCCAGAACCGTCAACTGTCGATGAATTTATAAATTTTTATTTAAATCTGCCGAAAAATTATTGGCTGCATTTTCATTGCCATGCCGGTCACGGAAGAACGACAACATTTTTGGTTTTTTATGACATTTTAAAAAATCCGAATTTGTCGCTTGAAGAAATTGTTCAGCATCAATTTGAACTCGGAGGCTCAAATTTGCTTGAAGCTGCCGACGGAGATGATTGGTATTCTCAAGTTAATCGTGAAAGAGCAAATTATTTGAAAAAATTTTATCAATATGTCAAGGAACAACGCGATAAAAATTTTCAAATCACTTGGAGCGATTGGATTGAAATAAATAAATAAAATCTGTGAATCAATTAAAAAATTACCGATAGAAATTTCACAGGATTTTTTTTTTTTGCGTCGAATAATTTTTAAAATGTTAAATTAATTTAGAGATGAGGAGGTCGCCATGATTGATTTAAATGCAATCGACAAAGAGGAATCTCTTAAAATCATAAAAGAATTATTTTCCGAAATGTGTTCCTCGCGTCGTCAATTAAAACCGATTTTGTCTGAAATTCTCCGCGCAATCGACAGCAACATTTTCATTGACGCTGATTCTGAAGAAGTCAAAGAATTGCTCGAAGAAATTTTAAGAATGCAGGACAGATTATCTCAAGTCAACGATTTAAAATCCGCAACTAAAACCCAAAAAATCGCAGTAATTGACGATGCAATCCGAGAAATTGATCAAAAATATATCGTCAACGAATTAAAAACCGTACTTGCAAAATTCAAAAATTTAATTTGCGATTCCAATGACGACAATGAAATTGATGCCGCAAAAAAATTAAAAAGACAAGCTCAAAAACTTTCAATGAAGGCTGAAAAAATGGATGCTGAATTGTTCTCTCAAGAAGGCAGCAAATTTATTAACATCGCCGAAATAATTTCTGATCCTTCAACAATTTCTTCAATGTCTTTTTTAGATATTCAAAATAATTTTCCCGAAAATAAATTTCTTGCTTACACTATAATGAAAAGATCGCTTCGTTTCGATGTTGATGAAAAAGCTGAAGCAACGAAACTGAAAGAACAACAAAAAAATCCGGAAATGCCGAAAGTTGAAGTTAAAGTTGAAGAGCCGAAATCAAAAAATATTTCCAATGAAATTGAAACAACAAAAACTGATCCGAAAGATGCCGAACAGGAACGTTTAAAATCGCTGAAACTGCTTGTTGAAGAATACAAATTGTCTGTCGATGAACTTTTAATTGATGAAAAATCTATTGAAGTCGAAACGAAAAATATCAGAAAACGTTTGTCGGTCAAATCATTAAACAATAAACTGCATGAATTTATTGACGGTAGTGAATCAATTTCCTTCCCAATTCTGCGGACTTTTTGCAAATGCAGAGTTTTTTCTACCGATCCGATTTTCGGCGAGAGTCAAGAAGATAAATCAAGAATCCTTCTGCCTGTAATCGTCGAAAAACTTTATAATTGGGGAATTGCCGATAAAATTTATTGGCAGGGATTTAAATTTTATTATCTCAATGACGGCGGGCATGAATTGCTTGTCCGTATACTTTCGGTTAAAGATGTCAAATCAACAAAAATTATCGGCGAATCAAACAAAGAAAAAATTGCAGGTTATATTCGTCGTTTTATTCTGTTTGCAACCGTCTGGGCACTCAAAATTAAAAAGAGCAGCAATAAAATTGACGTAGATTCGGGACGTTTTTGGATTCGTTCATCAACACGTATTCCGACTAATCCGCAGCAATCTTTTTTTTCATTTTCGCTTATGCTTTTCGATGAAAATTGGCTTAAAAATATTGATAATTTTCTGCAGGCATATAAAAAGGAAGAAGCAAACGGCAAAAATATAAAAGGCGTATTTTTGGTAAGCAATCTTGAAAGAAAAAATTTAAACTTGTGGACAGATTTTTTTGAATCTTTGGGAGTTCACGATATTTTTATTTTTATGATTGCAAAAGATGCTTACAAATTGACAAATTCAAATGAAGATGAAATAGTTCCGTCAGAATGGAGCAAATCAGTTTCTTTCGGTCTTTCTTCCGAAACTGACGAAAAATTTTTGTCCGCCGCCGAAGATGACGCATTTGATAACGACGAGGAAAAACTTGAAGAAGAAAAATCTGAAGAAATTGAAGAAACAACTGAGGATATAAAAAAAACCTCCGAAGAAATTGACAGCAAAATTATCGACGACGAATCTGAAAAAAAAATAATTGATGATGAATCGGAATCCGGCACAGAAATTATTGAAGATGTTCCTCAAGATGAAAAAAATAATTCAAAATTAACTGTTGAATCAGATTTTCAAATTCCAAATTTTGAATTGAACATTCCTTCCGATGAAATTTCTTTTAATGATAAATTTAATGAAGGCATTTTGCTTTATGCAACAAAATTTTTTATTGAAGGAAATACAAGTCGCGGAATGCTTTTTTTGCATTTGCTGATTAATAATTCGGCTGATTATGACGACTGGGCAATTAATCTTGTGCAGGAAACAGGTTATATTCTTGACGATCCTGTTTTAAATCAGCAGTTGAAAACATTTGATCCTTTTGATTTTTGGGACAGTTATTATTCAATTCCGAATATCAAAATTGATGATCTCTATGATTATTTGAATCTCGCAGCAATTACGAAAAGTTTTTTTGCGCCATCGGAGCCGATGAGTTTTCAGCTTAAAAGCCGTTGGAATCAATTAAATGATGACAGATCGAACGTTGCATTAAAAAATTGTCCGTCTGTCAAAAAATTAATAAATCTTTTTAAAAATTTTGCCGAGCAGACTCATTCATCATTTGCATCATGTCTGAATATTGATAATTCTGCAGTCGAAAATGAACTTATGACTGCACTTGAATCAATAAAAACAGTTCGTGAACGCACGGAGGCAGTTTCTCACACTCAAATCAGGCATCCTCGTTCAAAAGGCATGGTTAAAATTCTTTATGATCCCGAAGGACAAATCAATAAACTTTTAAATGTTGAGAACGAATCTTTTTCAAATGTAGATTCGATCGTTAAATTTTGTTCGCAATTCACGGAAGAAGATATAAATCGTCTTGATTCTCAAAACATCGTCGTAACAGAAGAAATTTTTTCAGAGGCAAAAGTCGGAGATTTTCTTGATGAAATTTGGAGCAGTATAAAAGTCGAGTCGCGAAAAAATGAAAAATTCACAAGCGTAGAGAGACCGCGACAAGTTAATTTATTGAAACAAGTTCTCGTTGCGTTGGTTTCGTATGCAATCGCAAAAAAACATTTCGATTCAATAAAAATTTCCGGAAAACATCACGCACCGAAAATTAAAGCACTCGAATTGTTAAGAGATATTGTTGATGAATTTACAAAAATAAAGCCTGTTATAACTGCAAATTTTATCGGTTCGGCAGTTTTTATTACTTTTATTAAAAATCTTGCAAATCAAATCGGCGGTGAAAGTGCTCCTCCGTTTTATCGTGATTGTCTTCTCGGTTCAAAATATCTTGAGCTTTCCAAAGAAGGTTTGCCGATAACAAAATCTTATGGCGTAAATTCTTTTTCATTCACCAAAAGAGTTTTTAATTTTGTTGACGCAGTTGAAAATCTCTCGATGAAGGAAGCCGTTAAATCCGCTTATGAAATGGCTGTGAGAAGCTGTGATCTCGGAATTTTAAAACTTCTCGAGGCGAATTTTAAAAATTTGCTTGAACGTTCCGATGAAGAATTGCGCCGCCGTCAAGACAATGTTGCAAAACAAGTTGACAGACAAATCGACAGAATCTATCACGAATTTTTGGATAATATTGAACTTGATCGAAATTACGACAGAATTACAAATCAGGAAGAAATAGATCGTTACATAAATATTGCGACTGAGGCGAAAAAACATTTTGAAGAGACAAAGAACGCGGGAATTTATCAAAGATTTATCGACGCTTGCTCGGCTGATATTTCTGAGGCGGCTCTTCCTCACAAAAATGCTTTAATGCAACGGCTTAAAAATTTGACAGAAAAACTTTATTCCGAACTTGATGCAGATGAAAATCTTGAAGAAAAATATCCGATTCTTTCCGAAATAAATCATCAGCTTGAAATTGGAAATCTCACGGTCGCGGAAGATTATCTCAATCGTCGAATTGACAACAACGGACAATTTAATAATCCGGATGTGATTGAAAGTCAGAACGATTCTTTTGAAAGTTTTTTGAAGGATTACGAATATATTTTCAGTATCTGTCTCAAAAATAAAAGTGATTCACTTGAAAAAATTCATTCACGAATGAGAGGCGGCGGAATTGCAAAAAAT
The DNA here is from genome assembly GCA_905236285.1 of uncultured Selenomonadaceae bacterium. Lineage (GTDB taxonomy): Bacteria > Bacillota > Negativicutes > Selenomonadales > Selenomonadaceae > Quinella. The sequence goes on from CAJOPN010000033.1 coordinate 8,453, forward strand.
CGTTCGGAACGTGACGCGGTTGATTTTGTATCGGCTTGGCAAGGTCTCAATACCGACGTTAAAGCTAAAGCCAGAGCTGAAATTTCTCTCGTCGAACTTTTAAAACATCTCTCTTTCAATGACGCGGTAATTGAAAAAGCCGAAAAAATTCCGCCGAATCAATGGAATTTTCACGTTGAATTTCCTTCTTATCGCCGTGCAAAAGCTGCTTATCCTCATCCTTTTGCAGTTTACGGAACCGAAATTGCCGATAAAGGTTTGGACGTTGTTTATCTTGCAAGCAATCGCACGACCGATAATATCATTGAAACCCTTGCAAATTATTCTGTCAGTAGTGACTGCGGAAAAATTTGTCTTGTCGATTTTGCTTTAAGTCTCGCTGAACGCCGCAGACTTGCTCAAGCCTTTAAACTGCGTCCCGATTTAAAAAATATTATCGTAATTGATCGCGTGCTTGCAATTTTTCTTACTCGTTTTGAAGATAATGTTCGCGGTGTTAAAATGTTGAAAGCGGCATTACCTTTTGCATGCGTTCAACCTTATACAACAGGTTCAGTTGTCGCTCCCGAAATGTTTATCGGTCGTTCAAAAGAACTTGCAAAAATTCGTGATATGTCGGGACCGGTTTTTGTTTACGGCGGTCGTCAACTCGGAAAATCCGCTTTGCTCCGTCAAGTCAGAAATATTGAAAATGATCCCGAAAATTCCAATTTTGCATTTTTCATTGAATTGAAAGGACTTGATTCCGAAAAATCTCTTGAAAAAATTGTTCGTGAATTGAAAGATGTAGAACTGATTGCAAAAAATAAATCCGTCAATAATTGGGACGATTTTTCACTAGAAATTAATGATCTTCTCAGCGGCAGAACCGAACAAAAAAAGCCGAAAAAATTAATTTTGCTCCTTGATGAAAGTGATGAATTTTTGGCGAGCGTTGAAAATTCCGACAGTCGTGCCATTGATATACTTCGTGAACTTCGTGAAACTTTCAGCGGTTCATTTAAATTCGTCCTCGCAGGTCTTCATAAAGTTATTCGCTTTGAAAAAAATTCTTCATTCGGCAATCTCGATCATATTTCAATTTTGCCTTTCTCTCCGACTGACGCACTTGAACTTTTGCTTAAACCGATGAATTATCTCGGATTTGTCATTGACGATCAATCTTTGATGAGTGCAATTTTTTCACGTGCAAATTATTATCCCGGTCTGATTCAATATTATTGCAAAATGATTGTTGATGCCGCCGGTGACAATTATACTCAAAGAAATTTCGACGTGACAAAAAATCCGCCTTATCAACTCGACGACGAATATTTGAAAAATATGCTCGGCAAACGCGATTTTCAAGATGAAATCAATAAAAAATTTCAAATTACGCTGAAACTTGATGACGATAATTTTTATGAAATAATTGCTCTTGTGATTGCTCTGGCTTATTATGAAAATAATCGTCCCGTTCATGTCAGTCTTGAAAAAATCAGAGAAAATTGCTTCATTTACGACATTGATAAAATTGCAGATATGAGCGATTCGTCACTTGAAAGTCTTTTGGGAGAAATGGTTGAATTAAATCTTCTTCGCAAAGTTGATGGTGACTATGAATTTAATCGTTACGCCTTTTGGCATATGATGGGTACTGAATCTGAAGTCAATGCTCGTCTTGAAAAATATGGAATGAATTAACGGGAGAAAAATAAATGAATATAAATTTAACGCCGCTCGACAATGAAGATTTGGAATCATGGTGGTTCAGAGTACCGGGCGCAAGAAGATTTTTGCAGTCGACGGCATTTGAGGCAGAAAAAAACAAAGCAATCGCCGCAGACATTTCTGATATAGATTTGGACGGATTTATTTCGATTTTCGCCGATACGATTAAACGCAGAAATTATTCGACGGTTATTGAACGCTTTGATATTTCAGACAAAAATTTTTCCGACTCCGACGATTTTATAAATGAATTGGCGATAAAATTTGATCCGAATTATGTACCTGATTTAATGAGCGATTCAATGATTATGGACGTTGCATCAAAAAAAGTTCTTTCGGGATATATAATTTTTATTGAAGTCGGCGAAAAAGTTAATTGGCTTGCAAATTTAGTGAGTGAATTTAACAAAGTCGATTCAGCCGAAAAGGGCACGTTGATATTTTTGACTTCGGACAATTCTATGCCTTCACAAATTACAATTCGATTGACTGATTATATTTTGCCTTACGACGTTCAATTTTTCGCGTTCAATCTTTTGGAAGGTACAAAACTTTCTCAGACCGAAAAATTATTTACTGCAACGCTGACTTCTAAATTGGCGGGAGTATCGGCGATACTTGCAAAAAATCTTGCGTCACGCGAATTATTTTTTGACGGAAAAAATTTTGCAAAAAAATTTTTGGGTGACCTTTTTGATTCTCACAAATTCAATCGAGCACTCTGGGAAACTCAAATTCAATTTGCCTTGCCGATAGTCGAATCCGTTCGTGAAAAATTGATTGCAAAAAACGGAGCGGCTCTCAAAAAAATTTTGCCTGTTACCGATGAATTTGGGAAAACTTTGGAAAATGCTTGGGATATGGAATTGCGGCATTTACATTTTTACGGCGGAAATGTTAAACTTTTTTCTCAAAACGACTGGGATACTTTGGAATTGGTTTATCGTGCTCGAAATGATTTGTCGCATTTGGAAAGCATAGACGTTGACAGACTTGAAAAAATTTTGACACTTGCATGAAGGAGAGAATTTTTTATGAATAAATTTTTTAAAATGCTGAGTTTTATAACGATGTTTTTGATGATTGCATTGACGGCAGGCTGTGAAGATTCGGCAGCGAGTGATTCGACCAAACCTCTTAAAAAATTTCCGACTTTCAATTCAAAGGACCTTGCAGGCAATCAAATCACAAATGACATTTTTGCAAAGAAAAAATTAACGGTCGTGAATATCTGGGGAACTTTTTGTCCGCCGTGCATTGCTGAAATGCCCGAACTCGCTCAATGGTCCGAAAAAATGTCAAATGACGTTCAATTAATCGGTATTGTCTGCGATGTTAATGATTTTAATGATGTCGAAACGATTAACGAGGCTAAAAAAATTCTCGGCGATTCAAATGCCAAATTTGTAAATATAATTCCAAATTCCGAATTTGAAAATTTTTTGTCTGAAATTGAAGCAGTACCGACGACGATTTTTGTTGACGGCAGCGGAAATATTCTCAACAAAAAAATTGTCGGTGCAGATGTTGATGGTTACAAAGATTTCGTTAAGGATTTTTTAAATGAATAAATTTCAAATTTTTGTTGCTGTCTGTGCAGTCGGATTTATCATTTTCGGAATACAACGCGGAGAAATTGAAATTATTTTTAAAAAGGCAGCGCGTATTTGTATGGAATGTATCGGACTCGGATAAATGAAAAGATTTAAAGTTCAAATTTTATCGCTGTTGATAACGAATTTTCATTTGACAAATTTTTTTGGCGGCAATCTTTACAAAGGTTCTTTAAAAAATATTTGCTCGCCGGGCTTAAATTGTTATTCATGTCCGGCAGCAATTTTTTCTTGTCCGCTCGGTGCAATTCAAACAATTTCAGGTTCGTCAAGATTTGCTTTCAGTTTTTATGTTACGGGATTTTTATTGTTAATCGGCTTGCTTTTCGGTCGAGCAGTCTGCGGTTTTTTATGTCCGTTCGGCTTGATTCAGGAAATTTTTTTCAAAATAAAATCGCCGAAATTTAATTTATGGCATCCGCTGATTTACGTCAAATATTTTGTGCTGATAATTTTCGTTATAACATTTCCGCTGATTTCAAAATTCGGCAGTCCGGCTTTTTGTGAATTTATTTGTCCCGCAGGAACTCTTGAGGCGGCAATTCCTCTTTTAATTACTCATAACGAATTTTTTAATGCACTCGGCGAACTTTTTGTTTTAAAAATTTTTATTCTGGCAGTCACTTTGATCGGCTGTATTTTTATTTACAGATTCTTTTGCAAATTAATTTGTCCTCTCGGTGCAATTTACGGCTTGATGAACAAATTCAGCTTGTATCATCTGCACATTGATAAAAAACTTTGCATTGATTGCGGAGCATGCAAAAAAATTTGCCGAATGAATATCAATCCGACAAATGATTTTAATTCTGCTGAATGTATCCGTTGCGGCGACTGTAAAAAAATTTGTCCGCGCAATGCAATTTCTAATTGAAATTTTTTTATCAGGTATAATCTAGACCTTCGTCCATTGCCTTAGTGAGATTTTCGCCTATCATTTCCGCAAGATGAGTTTTTTCTTTGAGAGACAATTTTTTTGCTGTTGATTCATAAATCGGCAGACGTTTTTTAATAAATTGCGTGTCAATATTTCCTGTTCTGAAATAAGGATCGTCAAGAATACGCTGATGAAGTGAAATAGTCGTTTTAATATCTTCGCCTTCAATCATAAATTCATTGAGAGCACGCTGCATAATACGAATTGAATCGCCGCGAGTTCTTCCGTGAGCAATGACTTTTGCAATCATCGAATCATAATAAGGAACGATTGAAAGACCGGCAGTAACTCCGCTGTCAAATCTTTTTTTAATTAGTTTTCATTTTTTTCAATCAACATTCCCTTGCCGCCGCCACCGCTGACAGGTTTCTTCGGACAAAAATCCGTAGCCCGGATGAATCGCATCTGCTTCAGTTGAATAAGCCGCGTAAAGTTTTCAGGACAAAATTTTTCTCAGACGATACAAAGGAAGCCCGACGACATTTGACCAATCGCCGTTAATTTTTTTTACATATGGAGCAATTCCGCCTTGAAGTGCATATGATCCCGATTTGTCCATCGGTTCTCCTGTTTTTACATAATTAAAAATTTCTTCGTCCGTCATCTCGCCGAAATGAACTTCTGTTTCTTCAACCGCCGTTTTCAATTCAGAATTTTTTATAACGGCAAGACCTGTCATCACGACGTGAATTTTATTTGACAATTCTTTGAGCATTGCACAGGCATCATCAAAATTTTTAGGTTTTCCGAAAATTTTATTTCCCAACGTGACGATTGTATCAGCCGCAATTATTGTGTCGTTCGGAAAAATTTTTTCAGCTTCCTTTGCTTTCAAAATCGCATTTTCGATTGCAAGCTCTTTAGGATTTTTTGCATTTGTAAATTCTTCCGCGTCACTCACGTAAATTTTAAATTCTTTAAAAATTTTTTTCAACAATTCCTGTCTGCGCGGAGAACCTGATGCCAAAATTATCATTTCATCACCTCAAAAATAATAAGACTGCCACTCAATGACAGCCTTTTTTGTTTTAAAAATTTTTTAATTAAATTGATTTTACGAAATCCGAA
>CAJOPN010000034.1 GCA_905236285.1 uncultured Selenomonadaceae bacterium
AAGATAATTTAACTCAATTCAATGATGAAATAAACAATGAAATTGCCACGCGAAATAAAATTGCAATCGAATTGTCAATAAAATATAAATTACGTTTCATTGATTATTTCAATTTAATTTTGCAGAATAAAAATATTTTTTCATACAGAGATCATGTACATTTCGCCACTCCGTATCATTCTCAACTTTTGGCGATGTATCTGTTGGAAAATTTAATTCATTACAAGATAATCACGCCGGAAGGTGATTTTATCAAAGAACATTCAAAGGAGGATTCTTTATGCCATCAACAAAAAAAGAAAATTTCGGAAGTATTTCAAATGATAAATTTGTAACGATTTATACTCTGCGAAATACAAAAGGTAATGAATTAAAAGTTACCGACTACGGTGCAAGAATTGTTTCATTGAGATTTCGCAATAAAAGTTTTGCAAATAAATTTCCAATCGTCGGTTACGAAAAAATTTCCGATTACGAAAATGATGAAAAAAATCTCGGTGCAATTTTCATTGACGGCGACACTCCATTTTCAAAAAAAATTTGGAATGCCGAAGAAACCGTTGAAGGAGTTAAATTTTCAATCAACGAAAACGAGAAAAATATTTCGGTTATTTACAGCATTTCAAATGATAACGAACTCAGTATTAAATACGAAACAAAAGGCGTTGAAGATATTACAGCCGCATTGACATTTGACGGCGAAATTTTTAAAAATCCCTCAGTAAAAGTTTTTTCAAATGATTTCAAAGGTGAAAATTTCGGCGAATGGCAAATTATCGACAAACCTGCAACTGTTGAATTTGTTGAAGGAATGTTCGGTTTTGACATCGGTTGTCCGATTGATTATTATGATGCCGGACTTAAAAATGCCGCTGAAATTGTTTCCGAATCTGAAAATTTAATTTTGCAGGTTTACGCCGCTCAAAATAAAATTCAAATTTCAAATGATTTGACGATAAAAACAATCGGCAGTAAATCCGAGAATGGAATCATTAAATCGCAGACAGTTTACATTCTCAAAAATAAAAAATAATTTTTTCTTGAAAAATATAATTTTTAATGGCATTCACTCGGCTTTAAAGTTGAGAGTTTGCCATAATTATTTTGGAGTTGAATTAAATGACAGCAATAATTGATTACGGAGTAGGAAATTTATTCAGCGTCGAAAAAGCATTTTCTGCGATGGATGAAAATGTTGTATTGACGAGTGATTTAAATGAAATTGAAAATGCAGACAAATTAATTTTACCGGGCGTTGGAGCATTTGGCGATTGCATGAAAAATTTGGAAGAAAGAAAATTTATTCCGCTGATTTTAAATCATATCGAAAAAAATAAACCGCTGCTTGGAATATGTGTCGGTCTGCAACTTTTATTTGAAGGAAGTGAAGAATCTCCGAATGTTAAAGGTCTCGGCGTATTCAAAGGAACGGTAAAAAAAATAAATGCTCCAAATTTGAAAATTCCTCACATGGGTTGGAATTCTGTTTCAATTCGTAATTCTGAATTAAAAAATTGTAATTTGTTTGAAGGCTTAAAAAAAGATTCATATTTTTATTTTGTTCACAGTTATCATGCCGTGCCCGAAGATGAAAATATAATCATTGCAACGACTCAATACGGTGAAAAATTAACTGCGGCAATCGCGAATAAAAATGTTTATGCAACTCAATTTCATCCAGAAAAATCAGGTGATGTTGGTTTGGAATTGTTAAAAAATTTTTCAAAAATACATTGATTTTAATTTTAAGGAGGATTCATTATGAGTAAAAAGGTTGTAGTTTTAATCGGTTCAGGCTCAATAGGACAAGCAATCGCCAGAAGAGTCGGAGCAGGCAAACATGTTGTTTTGGGAGATTTAAAAATTGAAGCGGCAAATTCGGCGGCGAAAATTTTGGAAGATGCAGGATTTGAAACTTCGACGGTTGCAGTTGATATTTCATCTCGCGAATCCATTTTGAATTTGATTGAGCATGCAAAAAAATTTGGAACGATAAAAAACTTAATCAATGCGGCAGGAGTTTCACCTTCTCAAGCTCCGGTTTCGGCAATTTTGAAAGTGGATTTGTACGGCACGGCAGTTTTGCTTGAAGAATTTGGAAAAATCATTTCTGAAGGCGGCAGCGGAATTATAATTTCATCACAATCGGGACACAGACTCGGCGCATTGACTGAAGAACAAAATTTTCAACTTGCAACTTCACCGACCGAAGAACTTTTAAATTTGCCATTCATTAAAGAAATTACCGATACTTTGAAAGCCTATCAATATTCAAAACGTTGTAATTGTCTGCGCGTGATGTATGAGGCGACGAATTGGGGAAAACGAGGCGCAACGATCAATTCAATCAGTCCTGGAATTATAATTACACCGCTTGCAAATGATGAATTGCACGGACCGAGAAAAGACGGATATTTAAAAATGATCGAGGCAAGTCCTGCAGGTCGAGCCGGTACTCCCGATGAAGTCGGTGATTTGGCTGAATTTTTGATGTCAAGTCGCGGAAAATTCATCAGCGGAGCAGATTTTTTGATTGACGGCGGAACTACTGCATCATATTGGTTCGGCGATTTGCAATATTTGAAAAAAACTCATTGATTCAAAATTTTTTCAATAAAAAAATGCCTGTTAAGCATTTTAAAAACAGATTTGAAATAAAAATTATTTTTCGGGAGATTCGCCCGGAATATCTTTTATTGCATCGACACCACGTTGACCTGTACGAATTCTGACGGCATCGGAAAGTTCATAAACAAAAATTTTTCCGTCTCCAAATTTTCCCGTGTTTAAAATTTTCTGTGCGGTTTCAATAACTTTTTCAACGGGAATTTCACATACAACCGTTTCAACTTTAATTTTAGGCACAAGATTAATGTCAAATTCCTTGCCTCGATATAATTGTTTGTGTCCTTTTTGAAGACCGCAGCCGAAAACTTGAGAAACAGTCATGCCGAGTACTCCGATATTATTCAGCGCGTCTTTAAGTTCATCAAGTTTTGACGGTCGAGTGATAATTTCTATTTTGGTAATCTTCTGTTCCATTTAAAACACTCCTCATAAAGTTATATTGTAACCGCGTTCACCGTGTTCGGACAAATCCAAGCCGATAACTTCATCATTTTCATCGACGCGAATAGAAATAAATTTGTTGACCAATTTGAAAAGAATTATTGATCCGACGATTGCAAAAATAATTGCGACGAAGATTGAAATAATTTGAGCGATGAATAAATCAGTTTCGCCGTAAAATAAACCATTTGCGCCGTCGGGATTAATTTTTGTCGTTGCCCAAAGTCCCGTTGCGATTGCTCCCCAAATTCCGCCTATTCCGTGAATTCCGAAAGCATCAAGCGAATCATCATAGCCAAATTTTTCTTTTAAGATTGCGACAGCCGAATAGCAAACAATTCCGCCGATTAAACCTATTGCGACTGAAGGAAGAACATCAACGTAACCTGCAGCGGGAGTGATTGCAACCAGACCTGCGATTGCTCCCGAAACTGCACCTATAACAGTCGGCTTGTCGTTACGAATCCATTCAATCAAAATCCAGCCGAGAATCCCTGCAGATGCCGCCGCTTGAGTAACAACGAAAGCATTTGATGCAAGTTCATTTGCTCCGAGTGCGCTGCCTGCATTAAAACCGAACCAGCCAAACCAAAGAAATGCTGCGCCGATAACAGTCATAGGAACATTATGAGGAACGATTGCAATTTTTCCGTAGCCGCGACGTTTTCCAAGCAGAATACAAATCGTCAAGCCGCTTACTCCGCTCAAGATATGAATTACAAGTCCTCCTGCAAAATCCAATGCTCCCAGTTGTGACAAAAATCCTCCTCCCCAGACCCAATGAGCCATAGGATTATAAATCAAAATTGCCCAAAGCAGCATTAAAATTGCAAATCCGCCGAATTTCATTCTCTCTGCAAATGCACCTGTAATTAATGCCGGAGTCAATGCGGCAAACATACATTGAAAGGATACGAATGCAAGTTCGGGAATGGCAGAGCCTTCCAAAATATTATATCCTACTCCGACCAATCCGAATTTTGATAAGTCTCCAATCAATCCGTTGACATCCGGACCGAATGCCATAGTATAACCTATTAAAATAAATTCGACGCTGATCATTCCGAGAATAAACATTGATTGCATAATTGTTGCAAGAACATTTTTACTGCGAACCATTCCGCCGTAGAAGAGAGCGAGCGCAGGAGTCATAATAAAAACCATTGCCGCACTTATTAAAACCCAAGCGGTATCACCTGCATTGATTGCATTTTCCATTGATTATCATCTCCGATAAAGAAAATAATCAGTCGACTGATGAATAAATTTTAATTTTCAATTCAATCATTGTCAATAATTTTGCTGCTTGTATACCTTAATACACTAAAGAATAATGAATGTTGAATATTGAATACAAAAAAATAAATTGCAAAAAAAAAATTCTCTCTTCAAAAAAAATTTGTTGAGAGATTTTTTATTATGTCAAAAATTTTTAATTTCAGAACATCATATTAATCAAATTTCCGACGCTTTGATAATTGCTCATGTTTCGATAGGAAGAGCCTGTATAAATTGCGGCTGATGAAAGATCTTTGCCGATCAAAGTTTCAGCCGACGGAAAAAGATAATTTCTTTGCCCGTTCGCTACTGCAATATGATTGTCGGCTTTTCCTGCAAGTCCTTCTTTCCCCAAAATATTTGCAACTCGGCTTGTGAAATTTCCTGAATCTCCGTTTTCAACTGCCTTTGCATAATTGTTGGCATCTTCAGTCAAAACTTTTGTCAATTTGTCTTCATCAATTTTAATTTTTCCGTTGCTTTGAATTTGCAGACCGATTGAATTATAATTTCCGCTTCTGTAAGTGGTATCTGAAAACATCGTCGCCATTCTTCCGATACGTTTTGAAACATCGCTGTTGTTGTTGAAAAAATCAATCGCGTCATTGTAATCACTCGCAAATTGTTCAATCGCTTTGAGTGCTGCCGTCAATTCCTCACTACGAGTTTTCGTTGTCGTCTTGTTTCCATCCTCGTCAACGGTTTCGGTCGTCGTCAACGCATTTGCTCCGACATTGAAATTATAATTTTTTATATTGTCGGAAGATTTTTGTAAATTGTTCATTGTGTCATCAAATTCGCTGTAAAAAGTATTTTTTGTATCGTCGTAAGATTTGACGAGCGAACTGACATTTGAACTTATCATGCTTAAACCTGAGAGAGAAGAATCGGCATTTGATTTGAAAGAATTGAAAGAACTCCAAAGTTTTGAAATTGAACTCTGGTTGTCGGAATTGGAATTTGAAACGGAATTAAAATTTTTGAAAAGAGTTCCGGCGGCATAAGAAGATTTATAAAGCGAATAAGTACCGCTCAACATATTATTAATAGTCGGCATTTTCCTCACCTTCCTTGTCAAAATACAAAAAATTATTTTCAATATAATTTATCACCGTCAATAATGTTTGTCAATTATTTTTTTGCGTGATATAATTTCAAAAAAATGATTGGAGTGAAAAAAATTTTGTCGAAATTGAGATTTATGACGGCAGGCGAATCACACGGACCGCAATTAACGGCGATATTGGAAGGAATACCTGCAGGAGTCAAAATTAATTTAGAAAAATTAAACGAAGATTTATTCAGACGACAGCAAGGATACGGACGCGGCGGACGAATGAAAATAGAAAGCGACAAAGCAGAGATAGTTTCAGGCGTAAGATTTTCAGAGACGATCGGGTCGCCGATAACATTAATTGTAAAAAATCGAGATTTTGAAAATTGGCGTGAAAGAATGTCTGCATTTGGAGAAAAAAGCGGCGAAAAAGTAACGGCAGTCAGACCGGGACATGCAGATTTAAACGGCGTAATAAAATATAAACGTGAAGATGCACGCGACATTTTGGAAAGATCGAGCGCAAGAGAAACGACGATGAGAGTAGCAATCGGCGGAATTTGCAAAGATTTTTTGAGAGCATGCAACATTTTCGTAAAAAGTCAAGTAGAAAATTATGAAGAATTGAAAATAAAAATAGACGAGGCAAAATCAAAAGGCGATACGGTCGGAGGAATTTTTTCAATTATCGTTGAAGGTGTGCCGATCGGTCTTGGAAGTCATATTCAATGGGACAGGCGGCTTGACGCGAAAATAGCAATGGCGATGATGTCAATTCAGGCAATCAAAGGAGTTGAAATCGGAGCAGGTTTTGAATGTGCAAAAAAATTCGGCAGTCAAATTCACGACGAAATTTTTTATAATGAAAAAGAAAAAAAAATATACCGTCAAACAAACCGAGCCGGAGGAATAGAAGGAGGAATGAGTAACGGCGAAAATATAATAATACGTGCGGCAATGAAACCGATTCCGACATTGATGAAACCATTGCAAACTATTGATATTGAAACGAAAAAAGCAGTTGACGCATCGAAAGAAAGAAGTGACACATGTGCAGTTGAAGCGGCAGCAGTAGTCGGCGAAGCAATGGCGGCATTTGTAATTGCTCAAGCGATGATTGAAAAATTCGGCGGCGATTCTCTTTCTGATATGCTTGATTTTATAAATATTTACAAATCAAAAAATTTTTAAACTTCGTCTTCAACTTTTAAAACTGCCATGAAGGCCTCTTGAGGAAGTTCAACACTTCCGACGGCTTTCATTCTTTTTTTGCCTTCTTTTTGCTTTTCAAGAAGTTTTCTTTTGCGTGAGACATCTCCGCCGTAACATTTCGCCAAAACATCTTTTCGTCTGGCTTTGACTGTTTCGCGTGCAATAACTCTTCCGCCGATTGCAGCCTGCACGGGAATATCAAATAATTGTTCGGGGATTAAACGTTTCAATTTCAATGCAAGTGCACGACCGACTCTCGCCGCTCGACTTTTATGAACGATTGCACTCAAAGCATCAACCATGTCGCCGTTTAATAAAACGTCCAGCTTAACCAAATCCGATTCGTTGTAGCCGGCAAGTTCATAATCAAGACTTGCATAGCCGCGTGTCATTGATTTTAATTTGTCGAAGAAATCATAAATAATTTCATTGAGAGGAATTTCATAAACAATCATCACGCGAGTTTTGTCGATATAATCCATTGATTTGTAAATTCCGCGTTTGTCTCTGCAAAGTTCCATGACTGCGCCGATATAATCCGACGGAACTATAACAGTTGCTTTGACAATCGGCTCTTCAATGAATTTAATTTCAGTTGCCGGAGGGAGATCTGCAGGATTGTCGACAGTCAAAATTTCGCCGTCAGTCTTTGCAACTTTGTAAACAACTGAAGGCGCAGTAGTTACGAGTTTTAATTTATATTCGCGTTCCAATCTTTCTTGAATTACGTCCATGTGAAGAAGTCCCAAAAATCCGCAGCGAAAACCGAATCCCAATGCCGCCGAAGTTTCAGGTTCATAGACCAATGCCGCATCATTCAACTGAAGTTTTTCAAGTGCCTCTTTCAAATTATCATAATCTGCGCTGTCAGTTGGATACAAACCGCAATAAACCATCGGAACAGGTGCTCTATAACCGCTCAATGCTTGTGCAGGTTTTTCAAAATTTGTAATCGTATCGCCTACTCTGACATCGCGAACATCTTTTAAACTTCCACAGATATAACCGACTTCACCGGCTGAAAGTTCGTCCGTTTCAACCATCGACGGCGAAAAATATCCTATTTCCGTTGCTTCAAATTCTTTTTCGGTCGCAATCAATTTTAATTTGTCGCCTTTTTTTACTTTTCCGTCAAAAATTCTTACATGTGCAACCGCGCCTTTGTATGAATCAAAATAAGAATCAAATATCAATGCTTGAAGAGGTTTTGAACTTTCGCCTTCGGGAGGCGGTATTTTTTTTATGATTGCCTCCAAAATTTCATTGATTCCTTCGCCGGTCTTTGCACTACACAAAATTGCTTCGGACGCGTCAAGTCCTATTGTCTCTTCAATTTCTTCTTTCACTCGTTCCGGTTCTGCACTCGGCAAATCTATTTTATTTATCACGGGAACAATTTCCAAATCATTGTCAAGTGCAAGATAAACGTTTGAAAGCGTTTGAGCCTCGACTCCCTGCGATGCGTCGACAATTAAAATTGCTCCTTCACATGCCGCAAGACTTCGCGATACTTCATAAGTAAAGTCAACATGTCCGGGAGTATCAATCAAATTTAATTTATATTCTTTTCCGTCAGCCGATTTATATTTTAAGCGGACGGTTTGCGCTTTGATTGTAATTCCTCTTTCGCGTTCGAGTTCCATATTGTCAAGCACTTGCTCCGACATATCGCGTTTTTGCATTGTGCCTGTTGTTTCAATCAATCTGTCAGCCAATGTTGATTTTCCGTGATCAATATGTGCTATTATCGAAAAATTTCTTATTCTGTCGTTCAATTAATTCGTCCTCTCAAAAAATTTTTTCAAGAATTTTAGGTGCAATTTCCGAAGTTTTGCAAGTACCTCCGAGATCTGGAGTCAAATATTTTTTCTCGACGAGAAGATTTTCAATCGCATCAATAATTTTTTTTGCAAGAGAAGGATAGCCGAAGAAATCGAGCATTTGACTGACTGACCAAATTGCCGCAAGAGGATTTGCAAGACCTTTTCCTGTAATATCGGGAGCAGATCCGTGAATCGGTTCAAACATTGACGGAAATTTCTTTTCGGGATTTAAATTTGCACCTGCCGCCAAGCCCATTCCGCCCGCGATTGCCGCTCCCAAATCCGTTAAAATATCTCCGAATAAATTTGAAGTTACGACAACTTGAAAACGTTTAGGATTTTTTACAAAGAACATTGCCGCCGCGTCAACCAATAATTTATGAGTTTCAACATCAGAATATTCGCGGCTTATTTCATCAAAAATTTGATCCCAAAATACCATCGAATAACCGAGCGCATTGCCTTTGCTGATACTTGTGACTGATTTTTTTTCTCGACGTGCAATTTCAAAAGCATATCGCATGACACGTTCGCAGCCGTGACGACTGAATACACCTGTTTGAAGTGCAATTTCATTCGGTGAATTTTCGTAAAGTCTTGCGCCGACATTTGCATATTCGCCTTCGGAATTTTCGCGAACGACAATCATATCAACATCTTCAGGTTTAACATTTACGAGAGGACACGGCGCACCTTTTAAAAGTTTAACGGGACGCAAATTTATATATTGATCGAAACCGCGACGAATTTTTAATAAAAGTCCGCCAAGTGAAACATTGTCTGGAACTCCCGGACTTCCGACTGCTCCAAGATAAATTGCGTCAAATTTTTTTAATTTTTCAAGTCCGTCAACGTCCATCATCACGCCTGTTTTTTTATAATATTCGCAGCCGTAAGGAAAATTTTCAAAATTAATTTCAAATTCCCTGCTCGTTTCGGCAATTCCCTTTAAAACTTCTTTGCCGGATTCTATTACTTCAGGTCCGATTCCGTCGCCTGCTATTACTGCTATATTAAATTTTTTCATTCGTAGCGCAAGGACACCCGCGAATTTATTCGTGGAAGGAATTGCGCTTTCACCTCCTGTTTGATATAATATTTTTAG
>CAJOPN010000035.1 GCA_905236285.1 uncultured Selenomonadaceae bacterium
GCAAATTTAAACGGTCCGCTTGATGTAAAACTTTCCGCTCAAAATTTTTCGCTTGAACTGTTTACAAAAATGGCAGGAATTAATTCTGAAGTAATCGGAAATGCAAACATTGATGCAACAGTCGGCGGAACTATTGACAATCCGACTGCACAAACTGAAATTTCTGCAAGCGGCGGATTTAAAGGTTCAACTTTCGATTTACTTCACGGAAATTTTGATTTGCAGAATGGAATTGTTACGGTTGAAGATTTGAGCGTGCAAAAAGTTATCAATGAAAAAATTTATCAAATCAGCGCGAAAGGTTTAATTCCTCTCGTCAGTCTGACTGCTGACAAAGCGGCGAAATTGAAAAGCGAGGAACAAATTAATTTGGATATTTCGCTCGACAATGCAGATTTAAGTTTATTGCCGCTTTTGAGTGAAGAATATATTGCTTGGGGACTCGGAGAAATGGCAGGAAATTTAAAAGTAACGGGAATTGCAAGCCGACCTCTGATCAACGGACAAATTAAACTTCACGAAGGTACAACCAAAATTAAAGGCATGAAATCATTAATAGAACATATGAACATGCTTGTAACTTTTAAAAATGATACAATGGCGATTGAAGATTGCAGCGGAAATATCGGCAGCGGAAAATATAATTTGAACGGCAATTTAAAAATCAACGGACTTGACATTGACAATTACAATTTTAAATTGACTGCGAATAATTTGGAAATTAAAAGTGGATTTTTCAACGGACCTTTAAACGGTGAATTTGAATTTAAACAAGGCGAAAATTTCAGAGGAATTTTCCCGAAAATTGAAGGTCACATTGATTTTGATAATTGTACAATTTCAATTCCGAATATTCCCGAAAGCGATGACGAATTGCCGGAAATTTTGTTGAATGTTTCAATCAATCTCGGTGAAAAAGTTCATTTCTACAGTCCGTATTTGTTTGATATGTATGTGAGCGGCTCGGCGAATTTTGAAGGCTCGACAAATCATCCTCAACCGAGCGGATTAATGGCAGTCAAACGCGGCGGAACCATTAATTATTTAAAAACTGTTTTTGACATTCGCGAAGGTGAATTGCAATTCAATCAGATTGGCAGTTTTTTCCCGCTCATAACTTTTATGGCTGATACAAAAATCGGCAAGACAAAAATTTATTTGAGCGTTGACGGCGATTTAAAAGAGCGTCGAATCAGATTGACTTCAAGTCCCGAAATGAGCGAGACAGAAATAATGCAGCTTTTGACATTGAGAGACGCATATCAAAAAGGCGGCGACAATGACATTACGACAGGCGATATTTTGATGCTCGGTCTTGAAATGAGTTTCTTGAGCGAAATTGAAAGCGCAGTCAAGAAAACAATCGGCTTTGATGAATTCAGAATAAGTCGAGGAAGCGGCAGCGCATTTGACAACAAAACCGAAATAAGAGATCGCCACGAGGAAGAATATAACGTGACGATGGGAAAATATATCACGGACGATTTGATGATAAAATACACGAGAGGAATCGGCGGTGACAATATCAATCGCTACGGTTTTCAGTATGATATAAATAAAAATGTTAGCGCGACGGTTGAACGAGAAGGACACAGCAATATTTTCGGACTTGAAGCGCGATGGAAATTTTAGTTTTTCAAAAGAAGAAAAGGAGAAAAATTTTTATGAAAATGAACGGAGCACAGGCAGTTTTGGAATGTTTGAGAAAAGAAGGAGTTGATTTAATTTTTGGTTACCCCGGCGGAGTCGTTTTAAAATTGTACGACGAAATTTACAAGGAGAATTTTCCGCACATTTTGACGGGACACGAACAAGGAGCAGTTCACGCGGCGGACGGATATGCAAGAGCAACGGGAAAAGTCGGAGTAGTAATTGCCACAAGCGGACCAGGTGCTGCAAATTTAATCACGGGAATTGCAACTGCCAACATGGATTCAATTCCGATCGTCTGCATTACGGGACAAGTAGCAAATCCTGCAATCGGCAAAGATTCATTTCAAGAAGTTGACGTTTGCGGAATCACTACACCTATCACGAAACATAATTATCTAGTCAAAAATGTAAAAGAATTGCCGCGAGTGATTAAAGAGGCATTTTTCATTGCAAGAACAGGAAGACCCGGACCGGTTTCCATTGACGTTGCAGCAGATGTTTTTAATACGGAATTTGATTTTAATTATCCCGAAGAAATAAAATTGAGAGGTTACAGTGGAAAATATATCGGTGATTCATCGGAAATTGACGAGGTAATTTCAGCGATTGAAAAAAGTGAAAAGCCGATAATTTTTTATGGCGGAGGAGTTACTCTTTCAGATACGTCGGAAGAATTGAGAAAAATTGCACAAAAATTAGGCTGTCCGATTACTTCGACGATTATGGGACTCGGCTGCATTGATGCGAATGAAAAAAATTATTTGCACTTTGCGGGAATGCACGGCTCATACGGCGCAAATATGGCAATTCAGGAAAGCGATTTGATTATTGCAATCGGAATGAGATTCAGCGATCGCGTTACGGGACGAGTTGCCGATTTCGCTCCAAATGCCAAAATTGTTCACTTTGAAATTGATCCTGCCGAATTTAATAAAAATGTTCGTGTCGATTATAAAGTACTCGGCGATTTGAGATGGTCTCTGCCGATTTTCAGAGAAAAATTAAATTCCATTCAAAAGGATTTCGCGGCAAAATATAAAAATTGGACTCAATCAGTTTTGGAAAAAGCCGCAACTCATCCTTTCAGTTATCAAAATGAAGGAGATCAAATCAAACCTGGAGCACTCATTATAAAAATAAACGAACTCAGCGATGAAAATACAATCGCCGTGACTGATGTGGGTCAACATCAAATGTGGGCAGCTCAATTTTTCAAGACTCATCAACCGCGAAATTTTTTGACGAGCGGCGGACTCGGAACAATGGGTTACGGATTGCCTGCCGCGATGGGTGCAAAACTTGGCTGTCCCGATAAAAAAGTTATTCTTTTCACCGGCGACGGTTCAATTATGATGAATATTCAAGAACTCGCCACGATTGCCGATCACGATATTGATTTGAAAGTTATCATAGTTCACAATTTTATTCTCGGAATGGTCGGTCAATGGCAGAGACTTTTTTATAATCATCACTATTCACAATCGGAATTGAAAGGAAAACGTGACTTCGTAAAAATTGCTGAGGCGATGGGAGTGAAAGGTTACAGACTTGAAAAATCTGAACAGCTTGAAACCGATTTGCCGAAAATTTTATCTGAAAAAGGCTGTGCAGTTATCGACGTAATAATTCCCGAAGAAGAAAATGTTTTGCCGATGGTACCCGGCGGAAAACGTCTCGATCAAATGCTTCTCGGCACAAATTAATTTTTTTCAAATTTTTCAAAAGGAGAAAATTTTTTATGAAAAAATATATTTTGGCAGTACTAGTTGACAATAAACCCGGTGTTTTGACTCATGTTTCGGGATTAATCAGCCGTCGCGCTTTTAACATTGAAAGCATTTCGGCAGGCTACACCGAAGAACCGAGCGTCACCAGAATTAATATTGTCGTCAGCGTCGAAAATGAAAATGAACTCGATCAAGTCGTCAATCAGCTTTCAAAACTCATAGACGTAATTAAAATTGTCAATTTGAGTAAAGCTCCTTCAATCGAACGTGAACTTGTTATGATTAAAGTTAAAGCGTCAAAAGAAAATCGCGCGGATTTGGTAAACGTAGTAAATATTTTCAGAGCAAATATCGTTGACGTGACGAGTGAAAATGTCGTAATCGAAATGACAGGCAATCAAGGAAAAATTGATGCACTCTGCGAAGTTTTGAGCGATTACGAAATTGTTGAAATTGCAAGGACAGGTGCAATCGCTCTTTCTCGCGGACCTATTCCCGTCAAAAAAATGTAATTAAAATAAATAAAAAGTTTGTTTTTCAATTCTCTGACAAATTTGATTGACTTCAAAAAAAAAATCGCTTATAATTAATACAAAATTTTTTGAAAATTAGCTTGAAGTATTTCAAATTTGGAAGGAGAATTTTTTTCATGGGCAAAACGAAAGAACTCAATCGCGAAATCGTCAACATTCCGTCGTTAATCAGCGACTATTACACGCTGAAACCAAACATTGACGACAAGACAAACAAAGTTGCATTCGGCACATCGGGACACAGAGGCAGTTCAAAGAAAAATTCTTTCAATGAAGAACACATCATTGCAATAGCTCAAGCAGTCGTTGAACATCGCAAGGCTGAAGGTGTAACGGGTCCTCTCTTCATCGGCGCAGATACTCATGCTTTGAGTGAACCGGCTTTGAGAAGTTGCGTTGAAGTTTTGGCAGCTGCAGGAGTTGAAATTATTTTGCAAAATGATTTCGATCCCGTTCCCACTCCTGTTGTCTCACGCACAATTCTTGAACACAATCACGATGCAAAAAATAAGTCTAAACAGGCTGACGGTCTTGTAATTACTCCTTCACACAATCCGCCGACCGATGGAGGAATCAAATACGATCCCACTACCGGCGGACCTGCAAGCAAAGAAGCTACAGATAAAATTCAAAATCGTGCAAATGAATTAATTAAAGAAGGCATCGGAAAAATTAAGCGCGTTGCATTTGAAAAAGCAATCAAACAAGATAACGTTCATTTCTTCGATTATGTTATGCCCTATGTCAAAGCTCTGAAAAATGTCATTGATATGGACGCAATCATTAATTCAGGCTTAAAAGTCGGTGCCGATCCTCTCGGCGGTTCCGGAATTTTCTACTGGGATGTTATCAACGAAGTTTACAAAATTAAAAATCCGATTACCGTTGTCAATCCTTATATTGATTATACATTTAAATTCATGCCGAAAGATCACGACGGAAAAATTAGAATGGACTGCTCTTCACCTTACGCAATGGCGAATTTGATTAAGATGAAAGACGATTATGATATTGCATTCGGAAATGACACCGATTACGATCGTCACGGAATTGTTACGCCGCAGGGTTTAATGAATCCGAATCATTATTTGGCAGTTGCAATTCAATATCTTTTCACACATCGCGAAGGCTGGAGCAAAGATGCAATGGTCGGCAAAACTTTGGTTTCAAGTTCATTGATTGATCATGTCGCAAAAGGTATCGGCAGAAAACTTTGTGAAGTTCCCGTAGGTTTTAAATGGTTCGTTGATGGATTACTCGATGGTTCAATGGGATTCGGCGGCGAAGAATCTGCAGGCGCATCATTCCTCTGCAAAGACGGTTCAGTTTGGACGACCGACAAAGACGGCATTATTATGGATTTACTCGCGATCGAGATGACGGCAAAGACCGGCAAGAATCCTTCTCAGCATCACAAAGAATTAACGGACAAATACGGAGTGAGTTATTACGCAAGAATCGACACACCCGCATCGCCTGATGAAAAAGCCGCTCTTTCAAAACTTGCTCCCGAAAATCTTAAAGCCGATTCGCTCGCAGGAGACAAAATTATTGACAAATTCACCAAAGCACCCGGCAACAATGCCTCAATCGGCGGCTTGAAAGTCGTTACTCAAAACGGCTGGTTCGCGGCACGTCCTTCCGGAACTGAAGACATGTGCAAAGTTTACGCAGAAAGTTTTGTAAGTGCGGATCATCTCAAACAAATTCAAAAAGAGGCTCAAGAAATTGTAAAATCCGTTGTCTGATAAAAATTTTTAAAAATAAATTTTGAAGATTTTCATTCACGTTGAGAATCTTCTATTTTTTTGACGTGAAAATTTCAAGAATTGACAACATATCATCTCAATGATAAAATATTTTTTGAAGAAAAGAAAAAATTTTATGAGAGGTGCAAATAATTGAATAACAGAGTTGTAATAACGGGAATGGGTGCAATTACTCCGATAGGAATCGGCAAAGATGATTTTTGGAAGGCACTCATCGAGGGAAAAAACGGAATTGAAAAAATAACTCATTTTGATCCGACGGATTATTCCGCGCAAATTGCCGCTGAAGTAAAAAATTTTAATGCGGAAGATTTCATGGATAAAAAAGAATCGAAACGTATGGACAATTACACGCAATTTTCACTCGCTGCCTCAAAACTTGCAATAGAAGATTCAAAAATTGATTTGGAAAAAATAAATCGAGACAGATTCGGAGTAATAATCGGATCGGGAATAGGCGGAATGGAAACGCTTCATTCACAATACGAAAAATTTTTTGACAAAGGTCCGAGTCGAATCAGTCCGTTTTTCATTCCAATGATAATTCCGAATATGGCGGCCGGACAAGTTGCGATTGAATTTAAACTTCGCGGACCTGCAATTTGTATAGCGACAGCCTGCGCAACCGGCACGAATTGTATCGGTGAGGCATTTAAATTGATTCAAAGAGGTGGAGCGGACTGTGTATTGGCAGGAGGAGCTGAGGCAAGTATTTCACCTGCACCGATTGCCGGATTCTGCGCGATGAAAGCTCTCTGCACAGATCACAATGATGATCCTTCTCACGCCTCAAGACCTTTCGATAAAAACAGAAGTGGCTTTGTTATGGGTGAAGGCTCCGGAGTAGTTGTTCTCGAGAACCTTGACCATGCCAAAGCACGCGGCGCACATATTTATGCTGAAGTTATCGGCTACGGCGTAAATTGTGATGCTTACCACATAACAAGTCCTGCTCCTCACGGCGAATTTCAAGCAAAATGTATGCAGCTTGCAATCGACGATGCGGGAATCAATCCGAATGAAATTGATTACATAAATGCACACGGTACATCAACGAAAATGAATGATGAAGGTGAAAGCGAGGCAATCAAAACTGTTTTCGGCGAACATGCAAAAAATTTGTCGGTCTCGTCAATTAAATCAATGATAGGGCATTTACTTGGAGCGGCAGGCGGTGTTGAATGTATTGCAACCGCTTTGACGATTGAAAATGATTTGATTCCTCCTACCATCAATTACGAAACTCCCGATGAAAATATGGATTTGGATTACGTTCCGAATAAATCAAAATCAAAAGTCGTCAACAAAGCAATCTCAAATTCTTTCGGCTTCGGCGGTCACAATGCTTGCATTCTTCTTCAAAAATTCGTCGGTTAATTTTGAAAGGTGATAAAATTTGTTTGAAACATTATCCGAACAAAGACATCAAGAATTATTAAATTTCGCACGAAAAATTAACGTTGAATTTAATGACATCAATTTATTGAACGTTGCATTGACTCATACGTCGTACGCAAATGAAAGAGAACGGCAAATTCCGGACAATGAACGTCTTGAATTTTTGGGAGATGCAGTTTTGGAACTCGCCTCAAGCACATATCTTTATCAAAATTTCAAAAATCTTTCCGAAGGCGAATTGACAAAAACTCGGGCAAGTATCGTTTGTCAGGATACGTTGGCGAAATTGGCGAAAAAATTGGAGCTCGGAAAAATTTTACTTCTCGGACGCGGTGAAGAAGTAAACGGCGGACGAAACAGAATTTCAACACTTGAAGATGCGTTTGAGGCGATTATCGGAGCAATTTATCTCGATCAAGGCTGGGATTCTGCAAGAGATTATGTAATTCGTCAACTCTCATCTGAATTTGAAAGCGCACGAAAAGGAAGTTATCGCCACGATTATAAAACCGTTTTGCAAGAAATTGTTCAGCAGAATCCTTTACAAAAAATTTCTTATATCGAATTAAGCGTAAGCGGTCCGGATCACAATCGTATTTATGAATTTGCAGTCAATATTGACGGAAAAATTTACGGCAAGGGAACAGGTCGCAGTAAAAAAATTGCCGAACAAATGGCGGCGAAGGAAGCATTAAAAACTTTCAAATCAAATTAAAAAAAATAAAAACGTTTCACTCAAGAATTTTTTGAAATGAAACGTTTTTTTATTACAAAAAATTTTTTCAGCCGAGATCGCCTTTCGATTTAACATAATTGATTAAGCCGCCTGCTTTTGAAATTTCCTGCACAAATTCCGGCAAAGGATGAGCACGAAAAATTTCTCCGTTCGTTACGTCTTCAATCGTGCCGGTTGACGTATCAATTTTTAAAATATCATTCGCATGAATTTTTTCGACATCATCACCGATCTCAAGAAGAGGAAGACCGATATTAATTCCGTTGCGATAAAAAATTCTGGCAAAACTCGATGCAATCACGACGGGAACTCCTGAGGCTTTAATTGCGACCGGAGCATGTTCACGAGATGATCCGCAACCGAAATTTTTTCCGCCGACCATTATATCACCGGCTTTAACATTAACTGCAAATGTTTCGTCAATGTCAACCATACAATGCTTGGCAAGTTCAACAGGATCAAATGTATTTAAATATCTCGCAGGAATTATTACATCCGTATCAATATTGTCTCCGTATCTCCAGACTTTTCCTTCTAATTTCAAATTTTTTCACTCCAATCAAATGACAGGCATAAATGTAAATTGTCTCCAAGGAATTTGACTTACTTTAATTGATTTGAGGAAGTTTACAATGTCGCGTCTGCCGTAATAATGAGGTTGTCCTTTTGAATCCATTGACATTAAAATTATCGGCATGTTTTTAAAAACTTTTTGAAGTTCCTGACGCATTCTGACTGCGCGATAAGTATAAATTGTTACTTCTTGACGAACTGCCACTACTGCAAATGTTACGCCTTGTTCAATTACTACTGCCGCTTGCATTTTCATCATTGAAAACACCTCCTTGTTAATTCGGAATTTGAATTGACGTTTTTAAAATTTGTTTTGTCAATTAAAATTAAATTTTATCGGCAATTTTTCCGACGATTGCACTACATGCCGCAACATAAGGACCTGCAAGATAAACTTCACTATCAACATGCCCCATTCTTCCGCGAAAATTTCTGTTCGTCGTCGATACACAGCGTTCACCGGCTGACAAAATTCCCATATATCCGCCCAAGCAAGGTCCGCACGTCGGAGTGGACACAACACAGCCTGCATCAATAAAAATATCAATCCAGCCGCGATGAATTGCCTCTTTGTAAATTGCTTGACTTCCAGGTATTATAATACATCTTACTTTTTCATTGACTTTGTGATTTTTAAAAATTTTCGCCGCTGTCTCCAAATCTTCAAGTCGTCCGTTGGTGCATGAACCGATTACAACCTGATCAATTTTTATTTCTTCGAGCGATTCAACCGTTTTGACATTTTCAGGCAAATGCGGCAATGCAACGACAGGTTTTAATTCAGAAAGATTTATTTCAACGACTGACGAATATTTCGCATCATCATCGGCAGTTGCAGGTTCATAATCTTTTGAAAATCTTCCTTCAATATATTCTTTCGTCACTTCATCAAACGGAAATACTCCGGCTTTTCCTCCGGCCTCAATCGCCATGTTTGAAATCGTTAATCTATCCGTCATTGAAAGTTCTTTGACTCCTTCGCCGACAAATTCGATTGATTTATAAAGTGCTCCGTCTACTCCAATTTTTCCTATCAATGTCAAAATTACATCTTTGCCGCAAATATTTTCAGGCTTTTTTCCGCTGAGATTAACTTTTATCGCTTCAGGAACTTTGAACCAGGCTTTTCCCGTTGCAAGTCCGACTGCAAGATCGGTTGTGCCTACTCCGGTTGAAAATGCGTTAAGTGCTCCGTAAGTGCAAGTATGAGAATCTGCGCCGATAATCAACATTCCCGGTCCGACGATTCCGAATTCAGGCAAAATTACATGCTCAATTCCTACTCGTCCTGCCTCGTAATAATGTTTAATTTTATTTTTGCGCGAAAAATCTCTCATCGACTTTGCAAGATCGGCACTTTTAATATCTTTCGCCGGTTGAAAATGATCCGGTATCAATGCAATTTTTTCGGAGTCAAAAACTTTTTTTCCGATTTTTTCAAATTCTTTTATTGAAGGAGGTCCCGTTACGTCATTCGCCATTACCAAATCAAGCGGACAAATTATAAGTTGACCTGCCTCGACGCTTTCAAGTCCCGCATGTCTTGCCAGAATTTTTTCGCTCATGTTCATTGCCAATTAAATCACTCTCCTAAATTCTTTTCAAAAATTTTCAAAAAGCCTTCCTGCAATTATATTACAAATTAAAAATTATTTCAAATTGTTTAAATCAGATGAATATCGCACATAACATGCTTTGCCGCGTTTTTTGGATTCGTATAAAGCATTGTCTGCCAACAAATAAAGTCCTTTGAAATCATAACCGTTTGAATCCGTTCCAATTCCGATACTGCATGAAAATTTTTCTGCTTCTCCGATTTTTAAAATGCGAAGTTCATATAAAATTTCTTGAGCAATTTCGTCGGCTCGTTCCAAAAAATTTTCTTCCATTTCCGGCATGTATACCATAAATTCATCGCCGCCGATTCGTCCGATTATATCTTTCGTCCGAAATGCTCGCGTTAAAATATGTCCAAATGCTTTCAAAACTTCGTCGCCTGTTTGATGTCCGTAATGATCGTTTATATGCTTAAAATTATCAAAATCAAAAATTAAAAGTACCGACACATCATCATCATTTTTATTTTTTATTGCTTTTTGAACTTCTTCTTCAAATGAACGTTTATTGTAAAGACCTGTCAACAAATCGCGTTTACTTTTGTCCGTTATTTCGTAAAATTCCTGCGAAAACATATCGACATGCCAGCGAATAAATAAAAATACTCCGAAAAGAATAAAAATCATTACGGCAACGGTAGTAAGAATATAATTTCTGATTGCGGCGTTAAATTTATTTGAAGATTGTGATGCCATTAATGCACCTGTAATTTCGTTATTGCTGTCCTGTCGAATCGGAATTATATACGCTTGACAAATTTTGCCGTTTATTTTTACATTTCTGCACCAAAGTTGTGCGCCTTGAGTCAATGTATAATTTCTGATACTTTCAATGGCAGTCGTTTCAACAAAACGTTTTCCTTCTTCATTTAATATTGATGTCATTTCCGGTATGTCTTCAAAGAAAAATGTAATGTCAACATTCGTCTGATCTTTCAATTCATCAACGACTGCCGTTTCTTCAGAAATATTAAAGTTCATTCCTCGCCAAACATCGCCGTCAGATTTTCTGCCGTAATCGCCGTAACCGTGACTTGAGTATAATGCCAACGCTGCAAGTGCAGTTGATTTTAAATTTCCTTCCTTTTCCTCGTAAAGGCTCGATCGAAATTGAATAAATCCAAATATCAATGACATGATTGAAAATATAATTATCGGGATACAATTCGCCAGTAAAAGTTTTGTACTGTACTTCATAAAAACTCACCTACATGTTATCTTTTTTGATAACGTTTACGCCTGTATCTATTTTTTTATTTTTTTCTTTATATTCTCCATTTAAAGCCTTTACCGCAATTTTAATTCCTTCATAGCCCATGAGTTTCGGATTTTGCTGCATTACCGCGAAAACTATTCCGTCATTAACCAGAGAAAGAACTGCATCTGATGTATCGAATCCGATTATTGTTTTTTTTGATTCGACTTCTTTCATTGCCTTGCCGAGTGCCAAAGTTGTCATTTCATTAGAACCGAAAAATGCAACGTAATCTGAATTTTCTTTCACGAAATTTATTATTCTTTGTGAATTGTCTTCCATATAAAAAGTATCTGTAATCGTGAAGCCGGTATTTTTAAATTGTTCTCTGAAACCGGCTATTCTCAAATTGGTGCTTACCGTCGTATCTTTATTTGTCATCGCTCCGATTTTTCCCGATTTTATTCCTCTGTCCGAAAGAACTTTTTGCATTGTCTCTGCTGCAATTTTTCCTGCCAATTCGTTATCAGTTGACAAAAATGCAACTCCGTCAAAATCAGCCGCATTATCGACATAAATAATTTTAACTCCTGCTTTTTCAGCTTTTTTTAAACTTTCATTGACTCCCGTCAGAGAACTTGAGGCAAGCAAAATTGCATCTGCTCCTTCGTCAACTGCCTGTTTTATGCAAATGTTTTGCAATGAGTCTTCATGTAAATCAGGTCCGATCCATTTATAATTTATTCCGCCGATTTCATCAATCGCCTGTTTGCAGCCCGTATCTATTGTTTTCCAAAAATCGTCGGTCATATTCATTGTAATAAGATAAATTTTATATTCGTCTGTATCGTCGGTTGATTTTTTTACGTCTTTTTTTGAATCATATATCACGATTATGTCATCTGATGTATCTGTTGCTGTCGAATAAATAAAAAAAATTATAATTGAACTTAAAATTATACCTGCGAAAAGGATTAATCTTTTTACCGAGAAATTTTTCATTACGATCACCGCCAACGATTTTATTATATCATTTATTCGTTTTATTATCAATAATCGAAAACAGATTTAAACGGCAAAAAAAAAACTTCTGATTTAACAATTTATCAGAAGCAAAAAATTTTTATTTTTTAGGTTTTCGATAAGTTCCGTAGCGTCTTTGAATTTCTTTTAAAATCGTTCCTTTGACTTGGAGATTCAACGGCACTTTCCAGCTTAATTTGTGCAGAAATGTCGAACGCATTAATTCATCAAAGGGAAATTCTTTTTTCATTGCGTAAAGATTGAAAAGCATAACCGTAACATTAACATTATTAATCGGCACGGCATCAATTTCCTTGCGTACAAATGGCATGGTCTCATAAGCAATGTCCATAGTATAATCTAACAAAAAATAGTCTATCAACTTGTCAAAGTCTTTCCAATAAGCATCAAAAAATTCTTTTTCAAAAGCAAAGAGCGGATTGTGAATGATTCCACTGCCTTGAATGAA
>CAJOPN010000036.1 GCA_905236285.1 uncultured Selenomonadaceae bacterium
CTTCTTCGAGTTGATTTTTTAATCCGTTCGCTATGCTCTCACTTTGTTGTGCTACCGATTCTTCCAACGCTTTTATTAATAATTCATCTATTTTGTTATACACTCCATAGCCGATTACACTCATTATTATCAACAATGCTATAAATTCTGCTGTCGATTGTGCGGCGTATTTTTTTATTTTCATTTCGCCTGCTCCGTTTCTTTTTTTATTTCGTCCCAATCTAATTTTGCCGCTGCGTCTTTTATCCTTTGGTATCTTTCTTTCTCACTTTCCGGCATTTTATATTCTTCGAGTGATTCTATCACATACTTCAATGAATCATAATCAAATGTCATTGCCGATTCTTTTATTGCTTCGTATGCTTCCTGCAATTCGCTTTCTTCTATCAATGGCTTTTCTTTTTCTTCATCTTCGATCAACGGTTTCAATTCTTCTTCGTACATTTTATATAATTTCAACAAATATTTTGTGTCTTTTTTTATTTCGTTCGTATATCCCGAATTTCCCGCATCTTCCAATCTTTTAGCTCTCTCCGATAATTCTCTTGCTCCTATTATTTTTGATGTGCTTTTTAAAGCGTGAACTTTCGTTGTATAATTTTTCCAGTCTTCCGCCTTAAAATATTTTTCTATCTCTGCTGCTCCGCTTTTTATTGATTTTGCAAATACTTTCAATGCGTCAAGATACATTTCCAAGTCGCCGCAATGTTCTATTCCGTCTTGTGGTTTTAATCCTTTTACTTTTTTCAACCATTCGGGCATTTCTGTTTTTAAATTTTCTTCTTCGACAGTCTCGCCCGATTTTTTTATTTTTTCCGCAGGCAGATATTTTATTATCATCTTTTCCAATTCCGCGCTGTCTATCGGTTTTGTCAAATAATCCTCAAATCCTGCCTTTATATATTGCTCTCGTGCTCCGCTTATTGCGTTTGCCGTCAATGAAATCATCGGCGTGTCTGCATTTTGATTCACAGGCATATTTTTTATTTCATGCAAAGTTTCAATTCCGTCCATTCCGGGCATTCTGTGATC
Organism: uncultured Selenomonadaceae bacterium; assembly: GCA_905236285.1. Lineage (GTDB taxonomy): Bacteria > Bacillota > Negativicutes > Selenomonadales > Selenomonadaceae > Quinella. Next base: position 1,033 of record CAJOPN010000036.1, read on the forward strand.
CAAAAAAATTATATCGTATTTATTTTTCGTCGTCATTTCTATACATTCTTCACCGCTCTCGGCTGTATCTATTTTAATTTTCGTTTGTTTCAATAATCCTTTCATTACAGTCAAATTCATTACGGTGTCATCGACGACCAAAATATGAGCATCAGGCGCAGTAAATAATTCGTGATATTCTCTGTGCTTTTGCAGTGATTTTTTAAATGTCTCTTCAAAATTTCCTATCGGTTCACGATTCATTACTTTTTGTTCAAGTTCAAATGAAAAAGTTGATCCTTCTCCATAAACGCTTTCAACTTCCAAACTGCTTTTCATTAAATGCAACAGTTGCTGAGTTATATTCATTCCCAAGCCTGTGCCTTCTATTGTTCGATTTCTTTCTTCTTCTATTCTCTCGAACGCATTAAATAATTTTTCTATGTCCTCTTCTTTAATTCCGATTCCCGTATCTTGAACCTTTACCATTAATATTATTGACTCGCTGCCTTTTTCTTTGTAATCTACCGTTAATGTTATTCCGCCTTTTTCGGTGTACTTGACGGCATTTGTTAAAATATTTGTAATGATTTGCTTAATTCTTATTTCATCTCCGAAAAGTACACTTGGAATTTTTTCATCAGCTTTTATTTTAAATTCCAAATTTTTTTTCTTTGCTCTCGTTTGAATCATATTTACCAAATCATTCAACAATGAACTTAAATGATATTCGACAGGAATTATTTCCATCTTTCCGGCTTCAATTTTTGAAAAATCCAAAATGTCGTTTACTATTCCGAGAAGACTCACTCCTGCATGTCTTAAATTTTCTGCATATTCAATAGTATTCGGCTCTTTCGATTCACGCAAAATCATTTCGTCCATTCCGAGTATTGCATTAATCGGCGTACGAATTTCATGGCTCATATTCGATAAAAATTCACTCTTCGTTTGACTTGCTTTTAATGCCATTAATTTTTCTTGTTCTAATTCTTTGCTTTCAACATTTTTAATTGTGTAACGTGCAAATAAAATCAAAATTAAAAGTAACGTCACAACTCCACCTATCATCACGATGTGTATATAATCTACTCCTGCTGCCACTGCTTCACGTTTAACAATTCCAAATACTGCAAAATCATCATTATATATCAATGCCGCAAATATTATGTAATTTGTTTTATCAAATTCAAATGCTTTTACGACTCGTCTTTCATTTTGTAATTCTTCAATATTTATTTTTTGAACATATGCATCAGCAAATCCTGGTTTTTTATATAATTCACTATAAAATTTTCCGGCTTCTCCTTGTGATATTTCTACAAATTCTCCGGTTTTATATCCGATTGTAACTCTTCCTTCTCCGTCATAACTTACTATTCCAAATAATTTCGATATGTCTCTGTCGCTGTATTGCTGATAAAATAAACATTGCTCACCGTTTACATTTATCGGTACTGCAAATATCATTCCTTGACCTCTGTGATATATTATTACATCTTCTCCGTCAAATGCTGCCGTCAATTCTTGAAATTCATGGTCAGGTAAATTCTTCGGACTTCCATCGACTGCACTTCCATCTCTTCTTAATATTCCTGTGTTCTCTGTTCCTCTCTCAAGTGCATTGGTAACATTTATCAAACTGTTTACGCTCACTTCACCTCTTTCTACCATTGATGCTCCAAGATGCATTTCTTTTATTTCTTGTTGAAATTCGTGTTCGATTGAATGCACTATCGTATTCGTATGCTTCCTCACACTTTCTTTTAGTGATTCATTTATCATTTCTTTCACTTGAAAATGTGCCAAATATCCCATGCCGCAAAGTATCACCGTAAAAAAAATAAATTCAAATATCGCTCGTGCCGTTATTCCTCTTATTACATTTACATCTAAATTTATTACATCTTCTCTTTCATTATTTTTCATTTTGTTTCTCCTCTTCGTTTGTCTTGAAAATAATTTTAACAAATATGCTTGCATTGTGCAATAAAACCAAATAAAATAAATGTCAAAGGATTTTGATGAAAAAAATTTTTTTTGAAAGGAAAATTTTAAATTGATAAGTTTAAAAGCTCACGTAAATAATATTGCATTGCATCATACAATTTTTGATCTGCCGTTTGCATTAATCGCCGCAATTTTATCATCGAACGGTTCAGCAGATTTAAAAACAATTTTTTTAATAATAGTCGCAGTGACGAGTGGACGAGCAGCAGCAATGGCAATAAATAATTTGGCTGATTTAAAATTCGACAAAAAACAGCCTCGAATGAATTATCGTGCAATGGTTCGCGGAGAAATTTCAAAATTCGAGGCTTTAATTTTTATTTTTATTTGTATGCTCATTTTAATTTTCACGGTCGCTCAAATGAAACCGATTTGTTTAAAATTATTACCGGTCGCCGCAATTCCTTTTATAATTTATCCGTTCACAAAAAGATTTACAGGTTGGTGTCATTTATGTTTGGGAGTGGCAATCGCAATGGCACCTGCAGGCGGATGGGTCGCAATGAGCGGTGAAATTTCTTTTGAAATGATTCTTTTGTGTTTGGCAGTAGCATTTTGGATGTGCGGATTCGATGCAATGTACGGAGCTCAAGATGAAAAATTTGATAAATCTCAAAAATTACATTCATTGGCGACTGAATACGGTGCAAGCGGAGCATTTTTAATTTCGAGAATCGTTCATGTAATTTGTATAATTTGTTTGATTGCTGTCGGCGTGATAATGAATTTGAAAAGTTTATATTTTATCGGAATCGGAATTGCTGCAGGAACTTTATTTTATCAACACTTAATCGTCAGTCCCTATGATTTTTCGAGAGTCAATCAAACTTATTTCATGAGAAACGGAATTGTATCAATCGCCATGTTAATTTGTACCTGGCTGTCATTTGTAATTCAGAGGTGATTTTTAATGTATAATTGCATTTTAAAAATATATTTGGTCAACAGCAATGAAATGAATGAAACAATAGAAAGTATTCCGCCGCTTGAAAAATTTACACACGAATTTAAAACATGTGATTCCATTGATGAAATATCGGCTGATGAAACTGATATGAACACGGTAATAATAATAAACAACAGTCCGAATTTAACTGCACAAAAAATAATTCCGTTCAAAAAAAATGATGTAACATTGGTATTGATGACAGATGATGTTGAAAGTTTAATGGAATCGGTATTGAATATGTTCAATTACGTTTGGAATTTGCCTTTGAATCCGCCGGTAATGAGACATCATTTTAAAAAAATATTGAAAGATTTAAAATTAAAAAAAGAATATTGGTTGACGCAAAATTATTTAAATACATTGATAAATTCCGTACCCGATTTAATATGGTTCAAACGCAAAGACGGAATACATTTAAAAGTGAATGAAGCATTTTGCGAGGCAGTCAATAAAGATCGCGACGATGTGGAAGGATATGAACATGCACATATATGGGGATTGACTGAAGAACAAATAGCAAGCGGAGCATATGATTGCAGTAAAAGCGAAATTGAAGTAATGAATGCCGGCACGACGTTAATATTTCACGAAGAAGTATATCATTCAAAAAGAGGAATGATACAGCTGGGAGTGTATAAAACACCGATAAAAGATGAATACGGCAGAGCGATCGGAACAGTCGGATTTGCACAAGACATAACAAAATTGATGGAGCAGCAGGAAACGATATTAAAAATGGCTCAAACTGATGCATTGACACAGTTGACGAATCGCAGATATTTTTATGAATATGTAAATGAAAATCGCGGCGAAAATATGATAACACTTTGTTACATTGATCTGGATCATTTTAAATTGGTAAATGACAATTATGGTCATCCTTTGGGAGATGCGGCATTGATGGGAACGGCAGAAGTTTTGAAAAATACTTTTCCCGATGAATTGGTAACGAGATTGGGCGGAGATGAATTTGTCGTAACGATAATTGGAGATTATAAATTTGAGGATTTATTGGCGCGATTAAAATATTTGACGGAGCAGGCGAAAGATTTTTATAAAATGAATAAAGCATTTGAAACATTGGCAATGAGTATAGGAATAGCTTGGACTGATGATTCAAAAATAATGATTGATAGTCTTTTGAGAATGAGTGATGAGGCACTTTATTATTGCAAAACTCATAATCGCGGAGGATATATTTTTTACGAAGATATAAAAGATAAAGTAGAATAAAAAAAATTCGCCGAGAGACGAAAATTTTTTTTATTAAAGATTTGCTCCGAGATTGAAAGCAGTCTGAGCAAATTCCGAACGTTCAACGAGAGATCGAACACCGCAGCCTGTCGCCCAAATTTGTCCGACATCAGACCAATTCATATAACGAACCAATGTTTCATAATGATTTTGAAGTGCCTCAAATGTCCAATCGGCACTATTCCAAGCCGTCGCCATCATTATTGATTTTTTCCCGTTTAGTTTTGTTGTTCGTGAATAAAATCTGTCAACGATTATTTTAAGTTGTGCAGACATTCCGAAATAATAAAGTGGTGAAACGAGAACAATTAAATCGGATTCAAGCATTTTCGGCATCAATTTTGTTTCTATCGCGTCCTTAAAAATGCAAGGTCCGTTCATTCCGCAAGAGTCACAGCCTTTGCAAGGATGAGTATCTTCTTTGTCGGCATCGAATGTAAAAATTTCATGCCCTTTTGATTGAGCACCTTCAATGAATTTCTGAGCCAAAAATTTTGAAGTTGAAGAATCATCTGAATGAGGACTGCCGGTAATAACGACTATTTTCAAAATATCGCCTCCCGAAATATTTTTAATTTCATTTTGATTTTGATTTTCGGCAACGGCGTTTACTCCGCAGCCGCTCAAAAATAAAGTCATTGAACCTATGGCAGCTTTTAAAAAATCTCGCCTGTTCATAATTATTCACCTTTTATTTTTTATGTTCTTCCAAAAATTTTGTGAGAGTTTTTCCTCCTACTCCCCAGTTGTCAAGTTCATTCTCTTTGATAAGGACATAGAAAAATTCTTCGGGAACTCCGAGATCTTCGCTTGCGACACGAGTAAGATCGGCAATCAATTTTTCTTTTTGTTCTTTGCTGACTTTTGCAGCTTCCAATTTGATAATCGGCATTTAAAAAACCCCTTTACATTCATTTTTATAAATTTTCGGCATTGTCAATATAAATTTTTTTCATTAAATTTTTGTTTTGTAATTGTTCATCAAGCAATTTTTTCTTTTGTAAAAGAATATGAGCCGGCACATAAGGATAATCACTACCATAAACGAGATGATCAATATCTGTAATTTTTAAAAGAATATCCATCTGTTCAGGCATCGGATCGCCTGCCAAATCAAAATATAATTTTTTAATTCCGCTTTCAATTTCAACAGGTTTCATCATATTCATTGACGAAAGCATTTTGAACATTGCCGACGCTCTTTGTTTCATGTAAGGCAAAAATGAGCCGCAATGAGGAACGACAAATTTAACTTTTGGAAATTTTTCAAATGTGGAATTTGCAAGCATATTTAAAACGGCACGTGTTGTATCGGCAGGATATTCAAACAAAGCCATAACTCGACCTGTGATTACATTTTCACGCGGTAATTGTCTTGCCGGACTCGGATGGATTATCACCAATGATTCAAGTTGATTTAACTTTTCAAAAATCGGATCAAAAGACTCATCGCCCAAATATTTGCCGCAACTGTTGCTCGCCACTTTAAAACCGAGTGCGCCGAGTTTTTTTATTGAATAATTTATTTCAGCGATTGAAGAATCAATGTCAGGCAAAGGCAATGCGGAGACGAAACCAAATTTATCGGGAAATTTTTTACAGAGAGCAGATTTTTCTTCGTTGACGGCACGAATTAAATCGGAATTGGAAATATGAGGAGTAGGCATCGAAAGAATTGTAAAATCAATTCCTGCACTCGACATAAATTTTAAATGTTCTTCCGCAGACCATTTCGGCAACGGAAAACCTTCTTCAGCCTGTGCATCAATTCCTGCAATTTTAAGTCCTTCGATGTATGAAGGCAAGATTGCATGAGCATGAAAATCAATTTTTCTGAGAGATTGAGCCGAAATTTTATAATTATTTAAAAACATTGTCAATAATCCGACACCGCTCATTTTTAAAAATTCTCTTCTGTTCATAATAACTCCAAAAAAAAAATATATTTTTTGAAATTATATAACTTTAAGTTGACTTCAATGCAAGAAAAAAATTTTTTTGATGATTTGATTGCAGGAAAAAAAATTAAGATAACGAAAAAATTTAAAACATACAGAAAAATTTTGTTATTCATAGTTGAAAATGAATTTTTGAGGTTGAACATTTGAAAAAATTCCGATTTTAAATTAAAAAATAATTGGTCTGCATTCGGAAGATTGACGATTATTTTAATCGGACGCTCAATAATTTTTAACGGCATGATGACTTTTCTGCCTCTCTATTGCATTTCAAATTTAAATGTCTCAAATGAAGTCGGCAGTTCATTACTTTCAATTTATGCAATAATCGGCATTTTTATGACTATGCTCGGCGGACGACTTGCAGACAAATTTGATCTCGTTTCCATGATTCGCGTCTGTACAATTTTTTATGTTCCTTCAATCGCTTTAATTATTATCGCTCCGAAAATTTTTCTTGTTGTCGCTTTAATGCTGCCGGTTGCCTTTGCCACTCACGGTTCTTATTCGCCGTTCGTTGTGCTTGGTCAAACATATCTTGCAAAAAATATCGGATTTGCGTCGGGAGTTACACTCGGACTTTCGACAGGTCTCGGCGGTGTTGTATCTCCTCTTCTCGGTCATTTCGCCGATTCTTTCGGAATTGAATTTGCAATGTATATTCTCGTTGCAATCGGTCTTCTTTGCACAATAAGTTCTTTCTTTTTGCCGCGTCCCGTTCGTTAATTTGAAAGGTGAATCCCCCATGACTAAAATCGTCGAAGAAAAATTAAATTTATTGCCCGAAACGCCCGGTGTTTATATTATGAAGGACGTTGAAGGCAATATTATTTATGTAGGAAAAAGTATCAATCTCAAAAGCCGTGTCAGTCAATATTTTCATCATTCCGATCATCCTCCCAAAACTCGCGCTATGGTTAAAAATGTTGCCGATTTTGAAATTATTAATGTTAATACTGAAATTGAGGCTTTGATTCTCGAATGCAATTTAATTAAAAAATATCGTCCGCGTTACAATGTCAGCCTCAAAGATGACAAAATGTATCCGTATGTAAAAATCACAAACGAAAATTATCCGCGACTTTGTATTACTCGTCGACCGATTGATGACGGTTCAAAATATTTCGGACCTTATACGAATGTCGGAGCTATGCAGCAATCTTTGAAACTCATCAGAAAAATTTTTCCGCTGAGGACCTGCAAAAATTTTCATAAGCGTCCGTGTTTGGAATTTCACATTAAAAGATGTACAGCACCTTGCACGAATAATGTTGACATTGAAAAATATCTTGAAATGGTTGAATCGGTTGAGCTTTTCCTTGACGGTCAGACGCATGAACTTGAAAAAAAACTTTCAGAAAAAATGAATGCCGCCGCCGAAAATTTGGATTTTGAAAATGCCGCTCATTTCAGAGATTTAATCGTGTCAGTCAAAAAATTATCCGAAATGCAAATTATTTTAAATGCAAATTCGGAGATTGAAGAAAATTTCAACGTAAATTACATGAATGACGTTTATGATTTGCAGAGCCGATTAAATTTGAATACACTGCCGAGAAGAATGGAATGTTTCGACATATCTCACATTCAAGGAGCTGAAACGGTCGCGTCAATGGTAGTCTTTCAAGATGGAAAACCCGAAAAATCATCATATCGAAGATTTAAATTGCAAACAACTGAAGGAAAACCTGACGATTTTTTATCAATGCAGGAAGTTGTTTTGAGACGTTACGAAAAATTGGAAAATCTTCCTGATTTGGTCGTGATAGACGGAGGAATAGGTCAATTAAATTCTGCTTTAAAAATAATTCGTCCATTGAGTGATGTGCCGGTAATCGGACTTGCAAAACAATTTGAATTGGTATTCATTGAAAATTTAAATGTTCCGATTAAGCTGCCGCTTGATTCATCGGCATTAAAATTATTGCAGAGAATCAGAGACGAAGCTCACAGATTCGCAATAAATTATCATCGAAAATTGAGACGCAAAAGAAATCTTCAATCAATTTTAAATTCGATCGAACAAATCGGAGAAATAAGAAGAAAAAATTTGCAGATACATTTCAAAACGATAGAAAATATAAAAAAAGCAACGATTGAAGAATTGATAAAAGTTCCGACGATGAATAAAATTGCCGCTCAAAATGTATTTAATTTTTTCAAAACTATTGACGATATTTAAAATCGTGATAAAATATACTCAAGAATAAATTTGTTCGATGAGAGGAGTTTTTTTGAGAGATGAAATATATTTGTAATGTGTGCGGTTATGAATATGATGAAGAGGCAGGAGATCCCGACAACGGAATTGAACCCGGCACAAAATTTGAAGATTTGCCTGAAGATTTTGTTTGTCCGTTGTGCGGAGTCGGCAAAGATGAATTTTCAGAGGCGTGATTAATCAACAAAAATTTTTTTCTCATAAGCTATAGAAATTTTCTGTAAATTATGAGACGATTTAAATAAATTTATTGATGAAGGAGTCAAAATTATGAAGGTAACAGTAGTAGGAGCCGGAAACGTCGGCGCAACAGCAGCGAATGTTCTCGCAACAAAAGGTTTTGCAAGTGAAGTAGTTCTCATTGACATCAAAGAAGGACTCAGCGAAGGTAAAGCAATGGACATCATGCAAACTGCTCATATGCTTAACTTCGATACCAAAGTAACAGGCGTAACGAATGATTATGCAGCAACGGCAGGCTCGCAAGTTATCGTTATTACGTCAGGTATTCCTCGCAAACCCGGAATGAGCCGTGAAGATTTAATCGGAGTCAATGCCGGAATCGTCGGCGGCGTTATGAATTCCTGTCTTGAACATTCACCGAACGCAATTTTTATTATAATTTCAAATCCTATGGACGCTATGACTTATCTTGCACTTAAAAATTCAAAACTTCCTCGCAACAGAATTTTAGGTCAAGGCGGTATGCTCGACAGTTCAAGATTCCGTTATTTCCTCAGCAAAGCACTTCAAAAAGCAGGTTATGATGCAACTCCGACTGACATTGACGGAATGGTTATCGGCGGTCATTCAGATAAAACTATGGTTCCGCTTGTAAGTCTTGCAACTTATAAAGGTATTCCGATTAAAAATCTCATCAGCGA
>CAJOPN010000037.1 GCA_905236285.1 uncultured Selenomonadaceae bacterium
AGGACCGCGATTAGTGCAATCATTGCTCCAACTCAAATTTTAGAATGGTACAAATATGACGGCAGACCTTATTACTTCAAGCCAATTATAAATTTGTCCGACGCTAGACTTCAATTTTCCGGCAATGAAAAAAGGGAATTGCTAAACGTTATAGAAGAATGGAAAAATACAAGAAGCTGGCTTGACGGAATAATTTTAAAAGCCGATCTTGAAGATCAAACTGATTTGCCACTTGAAAGTTTTTTCCAAAATATCAATGTCGGCTATGAAGAGGAAATTATTTACGCAGCGGCTGCCGAATGCTACTCTGAAAATCTTTTCAATCCTTATTATTATCGTGCTGCTAGAGCTTTTGATAATGATGATTTGTTCTTCTATGTCTCAATGTGCTTTGATGATATTTTTCAGCTTCAAATTCAATATCCCTTTAAAATCGGTTTTGCAGAATATGGAGCACTTGAAAGAAAACCGACTGAAACGGCTCAGATGATTATCAATCGGAATTGGAAATATGGAGCGGCAATTTATGGCGAATTTAAATATGGAGAGGTTGATTTTTATGAAATTTAGCGACGAAATTACGGTTAAAGGATCTGTTCATGTGCAGGTTTTCAGAGGCAAGACGCTTATTGAAGGATTCGGCGGCAATAATATGATTGTCTACGGAGGCAGGGTTCGCCTTGCTCAATTAATCAGCGGCGAAAGTTCAAATTTTATCGTCAAACTCGGTGTCGGCACTGGCGATAAAGTCCCTGAAGAAAATGATAATTCTCTTACCGACGCTGAATTTTTCAACTGCATTTCTAGACGCGTTGAAGGCGCTAATGCTATTTTCGAATTTGAGATCAAAGAAAATGAATGCAATGGCAAGGAAATTTGCGAATTCGGACTTTTTACGGCTGATGATCTGATGTTCAGTCGAAGAGTTAGAGGCGGTTACATAAAAAAGGACGAAGATTTAACTATTTCCATTAAATGGATTTTGCATTTTTGAGGGGTGATGATGTGAATTTTGAAGATTATCAAGGGTTCGGTCGGTCCAGCATAAGCGGCGCAATTCATGAATTGAAATCGCTCAATCTGATTGATGAATGGTCCGATATCTATTTGAAAGAAAACGGCGATAAGGCTAATGGCGGTGAATTTGGTCTTGCTAATATTCAAGCTCAGGCTCTCGGCAATCGTACTGAATATTTATTAAAGGCAATTGCAGGTATTGCTAAATATCTTAATCAGTACACGCCTGACGGAGTCGAAAGAATTAAGACAAAATTCACTCACGGCACCGTTGAAAGCGGTCAATTTCAAATCAAAACCAACGGCAAATTCCTTGCAAAAATCGCCGATGATTCCGTTGACCTTTTCGATGGCAAGACCAAAGTTAAAGTTAATGGAAAATTTTATGCGCCTGTCGATTCCGATATTGAATTTTATGCCCCACCTGTCAATCAGTCGACTGCGATCGAAACTGTTGACGGCGATTTTGTTTCAAAAGATGAAGTTGACGGCTGGCTTCAAGCGGAATGGTCTGTTAGAAGTTATGCCACTGACGAAGATATTATTGATTTTATCCAAAATGAATGGAGTGATTAATTTGAAATTAATGGATTTTGAAACTGCAACCGATTTGATCCACAGAAACAATGAAGAAATAAGGGCTAGAATGGCACTTTTAGAACAGAATCAATCAAGCTCAACGACTGTTGACACAAGCAATTTCGTCACTCGTGATGAAATTGTCACTTTGCAGGCGGCCGTCAATTTCGATTCCCTCGACGCTAGATATTTAACTAAATCGGAATTTGAAGCTGAAAATTCTCTCGATGAAACCGTTTTGACTAGTCGCGTTGATTCTGATGTCGCCGCTCAATGGAAAAGCCAATGACTAATCAATTAACTTTAAGAAAAAATATGTCCTCCTTCGTCGATGAATGGATTAAATTTGCCGACGTTAAAGAAAAATCCGCCGTAACTTATTCTAAAGTTTTAAAGGTTTTCTTTCAATATTTAAGCGACGAAAGAATTGTTAATCCAACTCCCGACGATATTTATAATTGGCGCGAGTTCCTTAAAGCTCAGGATAAATCGCCTGCAACCGTCAATCTTTATCTCACTGCCGTTAAACTCTTTTTCAAATTCCTTAAAGTCAAAGGCATTTACGATTTGGAAATCTCTAGAATGAAAGGCTGCAAAGTTTCCTCCGAGCACAAAAAAGACCCTTTGACTGCCGAACAAGTTAAAAAAATCCTCGACTCTTTCGACACAAAATCTATCGAAGGCCTGAGGAATAAGGCTATTTTTGCGCTAATGGTCACCTGCGGCTTAAGAACTATTGAGGTAAGCCGCGCTGATTGCTCTGACTTGAAAAAATCCTGCGGCCGTACTATGCTTTTTGTCCAAGGTAAGGGCCGCGATGAAAAATCCGAATGCGTTATGATTCCGGAAAAAGTTTGTCAACTAATTAACGATTTTCATAAAAAACTTTACTGCCCAAAAAATGGTCCGCTTTTCCCCTCATTAACTACCGGCGGCCGTTTGATTGCCGGCTCTGTCGGCAGAATCATTAAAACCTCAATGCGTGCTGCTGGTATCGATTCAAGCCGTTTGACTGCTCATTCTCTTCGTCATACCGCCGCTACTGCTATGCTCCTTAACGGCGTTGAGCTTGCTAAGGTTCAACAAATTCTTCGTCATAAAAACATTAACACCACTCTTATTTATTCTCATCATCTTGAACGCATGAAAAACCACGGTGAAGATGCCGCCGCTGATTCTTTTTTTAACTAAATTTTTTGTACAAAAAAGCTTGACAACTGTTTTGTCATATCTTATAATATCAAAAGAAGGCAACCTTCTTTCAGTTGCCAACTGCTTTTGTTCCCGCTTATTTTCTTTCAACTACTACTGCACTTCTTGCGGGTATGTACATTTTAAGCCAGCCTTTTCCGTCATTCTCATAAAGCGGATCATAATTCGTCTGATGAATGATTGAATCGTCGCTGTTGCCGAATCCGCCGTATGAAGGTGAATCAGTATTGAGTAAGACTTTATAAGAACCTTTCGGAACTAAGAAGCCGTAATCACTGAATGAACGATTGGGCGAAAAATTGAAGATAAATACCAAATTTCCACGACTGTATGCGAGTACTTGATCCCCGTCATTATGCCAGACTTCAACGACAGGCGTTTTTTCAATAGCAGGAACGGACTTCATAATTTTAAGCATATCGCGATCGAAATCACCGAGCCAATGATAGCAAAGTTCATCATTATCGACGAGAGACCATTGACGACGTGCATATTTATATGACCAGCCATTGCCCTCACGAGGAAAATCAATCCATTCCGGATGACCGAACTCGTTGCCCATGAAATTCAAATAGCCTCCGTTTATCGTTGAACATGTCACGAGACGGATCATCTTATGCAACGCGATTCCTCTGTCAGCCATATCATTGCGATTAGTTTTCATGAAGTGCCAGTACATATCGGCATCAATTAATCTGAAGATGATTGTTTTATCTCCTACCAATGCTTGATCGTGACTTTCGCAATATGAGACGGTTTTCTCATCACTTCGCCGATTCGTCACTTCCCAATAGATACTCGACGGTTTCAAATCTTCGTCGCGTACTTCTTTAATGGTTTTAATCCAATAATCGGGAATATTCATTGCAAGGCGATAATCAAAGCCGTATCCACCGTCTTCAAATTTAGCGGCAAGTCCGGGCATTCCGCTGACATCTTCGGCTATAGTTATTGCACTTGGTTTTATCTGATGAATAAGGATATTTGCAAGAGTAAGGTAACAAATGGCATTATCATCTTGATGTCCGTTGAAGTAATGATCGTAACTTACGAATGCTTCGCCCAAACCATGTGAATAATACAACATTGAAGTAATACCGTCGAAACGGAATCCGTCAAAATGATATTCTTCAAGCCAATATTTACAATTAGACAGCAAGAAATGAATAACATCATCTTTGCCGTAATCGAAACAGAGACTGTCCCAAGCAGGATGCTCGTGTCTATCACCGGGATAGAAAAATTGATTCGGATCACCGCAAAGATTACCTAATCCTTCAACTTCATTTTTAACCGCGTGAGAATGTACTATGTCCATAATAACAGCAATTCCCATTTGATGAGCGGTATTAATGAGGTCTTTTAATTCTTCGGGAGTACCGTAACGGGAAGAGGCTGCAAAGAAAGAAGAAACATGATAACCGAATGAGCCGTAATAAGGATGTTCCTGAATTGCCATAACCTGAATGGCGTTGTAGCCGTCGCGTTTAACTCTGGGCAAAACATTTTCTTTGAATTCGGTATAAGTTCCGACTTTTTCGGCATCCTGACCCATACCGATATGACATTCATAAATAAGAAGAGGATCTGTATCAGGAGTGAAATTTGAATCATTCCAGTTGAATTGAGGTTGATTCCAAACTTGAGCAGAGAAAATTTTGGTCTGCTCGTCCTGCACCACTCTTTGACACCATGCAGGAATCCTTTCACCTTGCCCGCCGTTCCATTTTACTTTCATTTTATATAAATCGCCGTGTTTTATTTTTTCTTCCGAAAGTTCAATTTCCCAGTTACCTGTGCCTTCAATATGTTTGAGCTTGTAATCTTCATTTTCCTGCCAGCCGTTGAAGTCACCGATAAGATAAATTTCAAGAGCATTGGGAGCCCATTCACGAAATACCCAACCGTTGTTCGTTTTGTGAAGACCATAGTAAAGATGACCACTCGCAAAGTCAGAAAGTGAACGTTTACCGTTAAGAGTAAGCTGATTCAATTTCCAAGCCGCGTGATCATGTCTTCCGCGAATGGCATTTTCAAAAGGTTCGAGCCAAGAATCATGCGCTACTATTCCGATATGTTCCGCCATGTAATTTCCTCCCGTCTGAAAAATTTTTCAAATAATTTTAAATTTTATTTCGTTACTTTCTACAAGATAAAAAAAAATCCTTCACAAAAAAATAAATTTGTAAAAAAATTTTTCAAATCATAATTGAATTGTAAATGTGATTTAATTTTTTGAATTGCTCATTGCTTACCCAAAATTTACGATAGTTTTGAGGTGAAGTTCCGACGAATTTTTTAAATTGATTGTTAAAATGGCTGACGTTATCATAACCAATTTCAATGCTGATGTCGGTAATTGATTTGTCAGTCGTTACCAATAATTTTTGCGCCTCACCGATTCGACGACGAATGATATATTGAACCGGCGCAATTCCCATCAATTTTTTGAATAAATGTGAAAAACCGCTGACGCTCATGTGTGCAATCTCGCTTAATTTATCAATGGAAATGCTTTCATCTCTGAAATTTTCATCAATATATTTTTTACTTTGTTGAAATGAAAAATCCATATCAGTCATTTTTTTTATGCTTTCATGCGGAATTTGTTCGCTGAGAATAATAAATAAAGCATTTAACAAGTAATGGCATATCGAATTGCCGTTATTTTTTTTTAGTGATATTTGTTCGTAAATTTCATTAAATAAATTTTGAATACTTTCGGACATATTGCCGGTATGCAAAACAGGTGAAATATTTGGCGGCAAAAAATGATTTTTCGGCAAATCAAGCATTTTAAAATCTTTTATGGCGAAATTATAAAATTTGAATCCTTTTTCTTTGTCGGCACGTTCATCATGCGCCGTACCTGCATTGTAAACAATTACATCACCTTTTTTGACTTTGTGAAGTCTGTTTTCGATGTAAATATCTGCGCTGCCGTCACTTATATATTGAAATTCCAAATGATTGTCATGCGTATGAAATGCTGTCGGTATGATTGATTGATTATTGTCTGCCTTGCAAACGTAAAGAATTTTGATATTCTGCTCACCGAATAAAATTTTTGAATCGCTCTCATTGTAGTATACCACA
Organism: uncultured Selenomonadaceae bacterium; assembly: GCA_905236285.1. Taxonomy (GTDB): domain Bacteria; phylum Bacillota; class Negativicutes; order Selenomonadales; family Selenomonadaceae; genus Quinella. The sequence continues at coordinate 5,905 of CAJOPN010000037.1, forward strand.
GCCATTTTCAAGCCTCCCGCCTATTAAATTTTTATGTCAATTTGCACATATTTTTGAAAATTCCTGCACACTTATTGAAAAAATATTGACAAAATTATCATAAAATGATAATTTAATAGTATAAATTTTTGTTATTTAATTAAATTTTCGGGAGGTTTTGACATGAAGATAGCATTTGATGTTGACGTTCTTGCAAAACAAATGAGCATCAATGATTATGTGCACAAAGTTGCAGATTGGGGATTCAAATACATTGAACAATCACCTCATCCGCGCATTAATCCGTTTTACAAACATCCGCTTTTTTCAAAAGAATGTGAAGACGAATATCGCAAGGCATTAAAAGAAACCGGCGTTGAAATTTCATCGTTCATCGTGGTTTATCGCTGGTCAGGTCCGACTGAGGAACAACGTCAACACGCGGTTGCAAATTGGAAACGTATTATTCAAATTGCCGTAAATATGGGAGTGCCTGTCATCAATACGGAATTCAGCGGCGATCCGAATCAGCAGGAAATTTGTAATGGAATGTTTTTCCGCTCAATGGAAGAACTTTTGCCTATTATTGAACGTGAAGGCTTGAGAGTGGAAATTCAATCTCATCCTTATGATTTTTGCGAACTCAATGATGAAACTTGCGACATTGTAAAATCATTCCGTTCAAAAAATCTCGGCTATGTTTACAGCGCGTCACATGGATTTTTCTACGATCAAGGTAAAGGAGACGTTCGCCACATGCTCAAATATGCAGGCGATGATCTTACTCATGTTCTTTTGGCAGACACTTGGAATCAAACAAAAGATTGTCGTTATATCGTAAATCCGCCATGGCTTAACGGACGCGGAAAGGCTGATTATACAATTCATCAACATACGGCAATGGGTGAAGGCGAAGTTGATTTTGACGGAATTTTTGAAACTCTGCGTGAAATGGATTTTGCCAACAAACAACTTAAACCTGATGCTCCGAAAGTCGGCGGCGACAATATTATTTGCGTCTCTTATTTCGGATTCCCAGAAAAGATGGATAAACAAGCTCCTGAGGCTCTCGAAAGAATTAAACGCGAATTACTTAACAAATAAATTAAATAAGGTGATAAAATGTCAAAACTTAACAATGATGCATTTTCAATTATTGCAGTTGCCGGAGACGGTCGCGCAAAGCTTAATGAGGCATTGAAAGAGGCAAGAAAAGGTAATTACGGTTCGGCGAAAGGCTGTCTTGAAGATGCAGAAAAGCAACTTCTCAAGGCTCACGAATTGCAGACAGCACTTCTCAAAGAAGAGGCTGAAGGTTCAATTACCGATACTTATAATGTTATCGTTGCTCATGCTCAAGATTACGTTATGACTGCTGAAGCAATGAAAGATATTGTTGCCGAAATTATCAATCTTTATGAGAAAGTAGAAAACTGAAAAAATACAATATAAAAAATTTTAGTTCCGATCTTTATTGATTGGACTTTTTTATTCGGTAATTAAATTTATGTCATTTTTATTAAAATAGTCTGTATAATTTTTTGGCGGTTCTTTTTCGGTGATAATGCAATCAAAATTTTTCAATTCGCTGTAAGTCATCAAAGAGGCTTTATCGAATTTGGAATTATCGACAAGTAAAAATTTTTTGGCAGATTTTTGTACTGCACGACGTTTAATTTCATATTCAAAAGGTGATGCATTGGTTGCGCCGTGTTCAATGGAAACTCCCGTACTTGCAAGAAATACTTTTGTAAAATTGTAATTTTTAAGGCAATTTAGAACGTGAGGACCGACAAAAGCCTTTGAAGGATTAAATAAAATTCCGCCTGTTGCAATCACATTCAAATTATTGTAATTTATTGCGTTTTCAATAACATAAATGCTTGCAGTAACAATCGTTACATGCTGACGATCGGCCAAGTGCTGAATCATATGTTTTGTTGTCGTTCCTGAATCAATATAAATCACATCGCCGTTTTTAACGAGTGATGCGGCAATCTCTCCGATTTTTTCCTTCTCCTGAAAATTTCTGTTCTCTCTGAAAGAAAACGGCTCAAGTTGATCGCTCACTTGTTCATTAAGTACAATTCCGCCGTAAACTTTGCGAATGGTGCCGCGTTTTTCCAATTCGTTTATATCACGTCTTATTGTATTTTTCGACACATTAAATGCCTCGCAGAGTCTTTCAATCGAAATATTGTTTCTCTCTTTGAGCATTGATTGAATTTGATTTATTCTTTCAATTTTCATTTTTTAAACCGTTCCTTTCAATTTCAATGCTGAATTAAAATTTTTTGTATAGTTTATCAAATCATAAACAAATTGACAAGAATTTATATTAAATAAAATTAAGAAAAATTTTTTATTTGCTATTGACATAATTATCTGATTGTTTTAATATATGGCTATAAGATAATCAAAACTTAATCAAAATGTAACACGTTGGGAGAGTGATATGTATGGGTTACACTTTCATGGTGCCGGCAAAAATTATTTCCGGTGTCAATGTTATTGCAGAATTGGGCGAACATATTCAAGGAAAAGGTTCAAAAGCATTGATTGTTACTGATCCTTTTATGGTTAAATTTGGTAACGCCGCCAAAGTTGAGGATGCACTCAAGAAAAATAATATTCCTTATGTAATTTACGATGGCGCAAGTACCGAACCGACTGATAAAATAGTCGAAGCAGGTCTCAAAGTTTACAAAGAGAACGGCTGCGACTTTTTGATTGCACTCGGCGGCGGTTCACCTATGGATACTGCAAAAGCAATCGGATTTATGACGACTGCTCCCGACGGCGTTCATATTCGTGAATACATGCACAAAAATATTGATATGCCTGTTCCGTATCTCGTCGCAATCCCGACTACTGCAGGAACCGGTTCGGAAGTTACAAAAAATACAATCATTTCCGATACTGAAAAAAATGTCAAAATGCTGCTCGGCGGTCCTTCAATTATTCCGTCACTCGCAGTTGTCGATCCTACTTTCACAATGACTGCGCCTCCGGGAGTAACTGCCGCAACAGGTATTGACGCACTTTGTCATGCAGTTGAAGCTTACACTTCAAGAAAAGCTCAACCTCTCACCGACACTTTTGCACTTTCCGCGATTGAAAAAATTCATGCAAATCTTCCAATCTGCTACAAAGACGGAAAAAATGAAAAGGCACGTCTTGCAATGTCAATCGCTGCTCTTGAGGCAGGTATTGCATTCAACAACGCATCAGTTACAATCGTTCACGGCATGAGTCGCCCGATCGGTGCTCTTTTCCATATCGCTCACGGTGTTTCAAATGCAATTCTTCTTCCTGCTTGTATGGAATTTGCAATCGAAGAAAATACTGATCGTTTTGCAACTATCGCTCGTATTATGAAAGTTGCTGACGAAAATACT
>CAJOPN010000038.1 GCA_905236285.1 uncultured Selenomonadaceae bacterium
ATTTCAAAAATCGCCGTTGCATATTTTAATGCCAGTTGTAAATTTAACATGACAAATCACCGAGCTTCTCTTTGTCAAGCTGATTGATAAATTCGTTTATGAGTCTTTCATTTTCTTTGTTGTCGATATTTTTTGAAATAAGTTTACCGGCAGCGGCAAGACTCAATGAAACGACTTCACCTCTGAGCTGTGATGCAATTCTTTCTCTGTCGCGCTGAATATCTTCTTCAGCGTTTTTCTTCATCTGCTCAATTTCTTTTTTGGTTGCTTCTATTGCGGCATCATGTTCATTTCTTGCAACTTTTTCAGCCTTGTCAAGTATTTCTTGTGCTTTTACGTTTGCATCCGAAAGTTTTTGTTTGTACTGAATGAGAGTTGCCTCCGCCGCTTTTTGATCAGCTTCTGCTTTGTCAATGTCATTTTGTATTTTTTGACTGCGCTGTTCAAGAAGTCGAGCAACCGGTTTATAAGCTACAAGACGCAAAATTACGACGAGAATCAAGAAGTTCAGAATTTGTGCAATTAGTGTTGCATTAAGTTCAATCAATTCCAACTCACCTCTTCTTAATCAGGAATTGCGTTTTTTTCACTTCCAAAATTATTAACCGATGAGCGGATTTGCATAAAGCATAATCAATGCAACGACTGCGGCGATAATTGCCATAGCTTCGATCAAACCGACTGAAATAAGTGTATTTGTGAAAAGTGTTCCTTGAGCTTCCGGCTGACGAGTGATACCGTCAATAAATTTGCTGGTGACGAGACCATCGCCGATACCTGCGCCGATTGCCGCCAATCCCATTGTGATGCCTGCACCTATAAGTGCTGCTGCTACCATAATTGCATGTTCCATAAAAATTTTTCCTCCTTAGAAAAAACATTTAAAAATAAAAAATTTTACTCGTGACTGTCTTTAAGTGCATTGCCTAAATAAGCCATACTGAGCATTGTAAAAATAACCGCATGAACACAGCTGATAAAAATACTGAATCCCAGCCATGCCACACTCGGTATCGTCATCCAGAAAGGATTTTCTGTCAGACGAAGTAAAACTATAATCAAAATTTCGCCCGCGAGAATATTACCAAATAGACGAAAAGCTAACGTTATCGGTTTTGCAATTTCTTCAATCATGTTTATTACCACGAACGGCGCAAACGGTTGAAAGAAATGTGCAATGTAATGACCGCGTTTGTAATAGAGTCCGAGACAGTGAACCATTACAACCACGAGAAGAGCAAGCCCCAATGTTGTGTTGAGATCATTTGTCGGTGATGCAAGAGTCGGAATAAGACCTATTAAATTTGAAGTCAACAGGAACAAGAAAAGACTTACAATAAACGGTGCCAACAATCTGCCGCGTCTGCCCATCATTGAATCAATTTGTCCATGCAGCCATGTAACTATTATTTCAATGAAATTTTGACAGCCTGTCGGTACTGTTTTTAAATTCCTCACGGCAAGACACGCAACTATTATTACTATTGCCATTGCCAGCCATGTCATTAAAATTGTCTCCGTGTTGAACGTCAAGCCCAAAAATTTGGTCGTTTCGCGAACACCAATTTCATGCATAAAATTCACCTCCTTACATCGAGACATTATTTTTCATTAACATCATCGTTATTGTGATAAGAATTTTTGTAAGAAGTTATGATTAATCCAAGATGAGCAATTACATAAAAAGTAAAAAAGCCTGTTACCATTGAGAAAAAAATCATCTCAGAAATTTTCAACCCTGCAAACAATACGATCGAAATCATCGCGATTCGCAATATCAATCCGATCAACATTCGCCGTTTTGCTTTCTCTGTCGTTAATCCGATAACGCTCGAAAGTCTTGCCGCCGTCGAAATAATATAAAATGCTGCCAAGACATAACCGACTAAAATTGCAGGAAACAATTCAAGATGATTAACGGCTGTCAAATTTATTATAATCGCAAACGTCATAACGGCGAAAACTTTTTTCACATTTTTGATTGATGTCAATAAAATTTCTCTCATGTTCCAAAACTTTCGACACAAAAAAAAATTTCCCTGCAACAATTTATTTACAGAGATTATTTTGTTCAAATTAATTTTAAATTACATTACAAAAATAAACTTTTTGAAAAATGCTTGACAAAAGCACTTTTTTTTTTTTTTTACAATAAATTTTGTGAAGAATTTTAAGAGATTTTTAAATTGGAGTGATGAATTATGTTGAAGAGAATTTTGTTTGTGAATGTCAAAGGCATCAGCAGGTGATATTTATGTTTGTTGAATTGATTATAAACTTAAAAGGCGATTACGTTAAAGCTGCCGAATGTTGTGAAAAAGCAATCTCAATTTATCCGAGAAAAGATTATCAATATTA
>CAJOPN010000039.1 GCA_905236285.1 uncultured Selenomonadaceae bacterium
GAACGATTTCGATTGAAAGGATTTTAAAATTGACACTTGAAGAATTGATAAAAATAAAACCTTACTCACTCAACAAAAACGAAAAATCAAAAATTTTGACGCAAATGTTAAATGATCTCACGATTCATCATTATGAAAATTGCGAGTCATATAAAAATATTTTGAACGGATTTCAATTTGATCCTTACAAAAAAGTTGAGCATTATAACGAATTGCCGATGATCCCCGTCAGGTTATTTAAAGAAATGACATTAAGAAGCGTGCCTGAAGATGATTTGAAAAAAAGTATGTCTTCAAGCGGCTCAAGCGGTCAAAAAGTCAGCAAACTTTATTACGATCGTCAAACAGCAGTTGCTCAAAATAATGTCGGAATAAAAATTACTTCCAATTTCACAGGAATTAAAAGAATGCCTTTTGTAATAATTGACAGTCCGGCAGTAATAAAAAATCGTGAGAATTATACGGCGAGAGGTGCGGCAGCATTATTCTATTCTTTATTTGCATCGGATAAAATTTTTGCATTAAATGAAGATATGAGCCTTGACGTTGAAAAATTGACGGCATTTCTTGAAAAACATAAAGAGCAACAGATACTTTTATTCGGATTTACATTTATGGTTTGGCAGCATTTGTATTGTGCATTGAAGGAACGCGGTCTGAAATTAAATTTCAATGACGGAATTTTGATTCACAGCGGCGGTTGGAAAAAAATGGAAAGTTTGAAAGTTTCATCAAAAATCTTTAAAGAAAAATTGTCAGAGCAGCTCAATATCAATCATGTATTTAACGTTTACGGAATGAGTGAGCAGTCGGGAACAACATATTTTGAATGTGAACACGGACATTTGCATACAAGTATTTTTTCAGATGTGATAACTCGACGAGGAAAAGATTTATCAATTTGTGAATTTGGAGAATCGGGAATGTTGGAACTTGTCTCGGTATTGCCTCATTCATATCCCGGACATGTGATTTTGTCTGAAGATGAAGGAATAATTATCGGTGAAGATGATTGTCCATGCGGAAGACTCGGAAAATATTTTCATATCAAAGGCAGATTGAAAAATGCCGAACTTCGCGGTTGTAGTGATACTTATGCGGCGAATTTTTGAGGTGTGATAATTATGGAAAAGATAAATTATATTGTCGGCAATGAAAAAATTTTAAATAACATTGAAAAAATTCCTGCTTGGAGACCGTTTGATGAGCGTATAATAAATTTTTGCGGCAAATTGTCGGAAATGTTGATGAAAATTGATAATTATCCCGATTTGTTGACACTTGCATTTTGGCTGAGAAAAAATAATTTGAACAATCTCAAAAAAAATTATTCCGATTTAAAAAATCATCTCGGACGCGGAATTTCATTTCATATTGCACCCGGTAATGTTGCATTGTCATTTGCTTATTCGTTGGCAGCAGGATTGTTGAGTGGAAATACAAATATTATTCGTTTGCCATCTCGTGAATTTGAACAGGCGAAGGTTTTTTGTGAAACATTGAAAAAAATTCTGATTGATGAATTTGAAATTGCTCAAAGAATTTGTCTTATAAAATACCCTCATGACAAAGAAATTACTGATGAACTTTCAAAAAAATGCAACACAAGAATAATTTGGGGAGGTGACAGTACAATAAATACAATTCGACAATCTCCGCTTCAACCTCGTGCAACCGAAATTACATTTGCAAACAGATTTTCAATTTGCCTTATAAATGCTGATGAATATTTAAAAAATTATTCTCCGAAGAAAACGGCACATGAATTTTATATTGATACATATTTGACGGATCAAAATGCCTGTTCATCGCCGCGTATGATATTTTGGCTCGGTGAAAAAATTTCTGATGCAAAAAAAATTTTCTGGGATGCTTTACAGAATGAAATAAAAAATTACAAACAAGCATCGGTTACGACCGTTGACAAACTCGTAACTTTTTGTAAATTTGCCGCTGAGAACAAATGTAAATTATTAGTAGGGGGGGGGGTATCAAATTCAAACGATTACAGAATCATGCGAATTGAAATTGAAAATTTGAACGAAAAAATTTTGGAAAATATCGGCAACAGCGGCTATTTTTATGAATTGAATATTTCTGACATTAATGAAATTTTGCCGATATGTAAATTGGAACTTCAAACGATTTCTTATATCGGACTTGATGAAAAAATTTTACGTGAAATGATTTTAACGAATGCTCCGAGCGGAGTGGACAGAATTGTTTCGACAGGACACACGATGGATTTCAATTTAATTTGGGATGGTCGTGATGTGATAAGAGAAATGACAAGAGAAATATCTTTGCATTAAAAAAAAAAATTTTGAGAGGAAGAATAAGTTGAAAGAATTTATTTTGTATGGAATGGGCAACGATAATCGTCGTGAGCGTTGTACTCAAATGATTAATACCCCCCCCCTTATTGGTCGTATCTTGTATGAATGTGATGCAAATCCGAAAATGTGGAGCGATGAATTAAAAATTTATCCGCCTGAAAAAATTTTGGAAAATCAGGAAGCAACAGTTGTTATCGGCTGCTTTCCAATTAAACAAGTCGTTGAAAATCTTCGCAATATCGGCTGTAAAAATGAATTTATGGTTTATCCTTTGTTCGGCGCGTATTTTTATATTGATGACATGCCAAAAGATATTTTTAAGATTACAAAGATTGTCAATGATTGGATTGAAACAAACAAAGATGAATTGCTTTCAATTTATGATTTGAATGATGAGGAAACAAAAATTCTTTTAACTGAAATGATTGCCGAACGTTCAATGGAAAAATTAAATTTGATTCCGCTCGAACGAATGATAAATTTTAAATGGCAGCCATATTTTGCAGATGAAAAAATTGTTCCGCTCAAAGATATTACATTGATTGACGGCGGAGCATTTACAGGTGACAGCATTGAAATGGTTCATAATCGTTTTAAAAATCATCTCAAAAAAATTTATGCATTTGAACCTAATGAAGACAATCGAAATAAAATGATTAAAAATTTGAATGAATTAAAATTAAATGACATTACAAAAATTATTCCGTGCGGTATGTATGACAAAGATACAGAATTACACTTCACGGAACAATCAAGCGGAAGTAAATTTGTTGAAGACGGTGAAATCAAAGTTCGGGTTAAACCTATTGACAGCGTTGTGACTGAGGTTGAAGGTTCATTACTTATCAAAATGGATATAGAAGGCTCAGAATTGGCAGCACTTCGAGGAGCAAAATCAACAATAAAGAAATATAATCCTTATATGGCGATTTGTACTTATCATCGAATGGCTGATATTTTGGAAATTCCGAAATATATTAAAAATATTTGTGATAATTATAAATTTTATCTGCGTGCGGGATTTCATACAGAATGTTATGCAATTCCCAAAACTTAAATTAATTTGGAGGTGTTTAATATGCCGGCAGCAGCAAGTAGTGCAACGGATATGTACGGTGACAGTAGTAAAAAATTGACTGCACACGAGAAGACGGCAATTTTATTTATTGCACTCGGACCGGAATATTCTGCGAAACTTTTTCAACATATGGACGATGACGAAATTGAAAGTATAACTCTTGAAATTGCAAATCATAAACAAGTACCGGTTGAATTAAAAGCAGAAATCATCAGCGAATTTTATCAAATGGCAATGGCGAAAGATTATATTTCAACAGGCGGTTTGGAATACGCTCAGAATGTTCTTGAAAAAGCACTCGGTTCAGATCGTGCAATGGATATTATCAACCGTTTGACGACAAGTTTGCAAGTCAGACCTTTCGACTTCTTACGCAAAACTGATCCTTCTCAACTGCTTAACTTCATTCAAAATGAGCATCCGCAGACAATCGCATTGGTAATGGCTTATCTTGAACCGGATCAAGCGGCAATAGTAATGAGCGGACTTGCTACCGATGTTCAAGCCGATGTTGCAAAACGTGTCGCAATGATGGACAGAACATCACCTGATATTATTCGTGAGGTTGAAAGAGTTTTGGAAAGAAAATTATCTTCAATGATGACGCAGGATTTCACAACTGCAGGAGGTATTCCGGCAATCGTCGAGGTACTCAACCGCGTCGATCGTACGACAGAAAAAACTATTATCGAAACTTTGGAAGTGGACAATCCCGAACTTGCAGAAGAAATCAAACGTCTTATGTTCGTTTTCGAGGATATTGTCATGCTCGACGACAGATCTCTTCAAATGGTATTGCGCGAAGTCGATACAAAAGATTTGTCTCTTGCAATGAAGGCAACTCCGCAGGAAGTCAGCGAAAAAGTTTACAAAAATATGTCAAAACGTGCGGCAGATATGTTGCGTGAAGAAATTGAATATATGGGACCGGTCAAAATTCGTGACGTTGAAGAGGCTCAACAGAAAGTTGTTAATGTTATAAGGACACTTGAAGAAAAAGGCGAGATTGTAATTTCACGCGGTCAAGGCGACGAAATGATCGTTTAATTTGGGACGTGATTATTTATGATGAGCAAAATTGTCAGAGTTATGGCACTTGAAGAAGAGCCTGTTGTAATAAAAGTTCATCCAGAAGAAGAAAAAACTGAAGAAGAATTTGAAGAAGAAGAAGAAAGCAGCGGATTTGACGAAGAGACGCTTAATAATATGCTTGCGGAAATTTCTGCGAAGGAACAAAAAGCAATTCAAAAATTAAAGGATGCTGATACTCAATCCGAAATTATAATTCAGGCGGCAAAAAATGAAGGCGAACAAATTTTAAAAAATGCACGCGATGAAGCTGATGAAATGAAAGTAAAAGCAGTCCAAAGCGGACATGATGAAGGTTACAAAGAAGGTCACGAAAAAGGAA
>CAJOPN010000040.1 GCA_905236285.1 uncultured Selenomonadaceae bacterium
GTTCCGTCTTCGTTTCGAATTTTTTTAAGCCATCCGTAAAGTTCGCCTTTTAAAATCGAAACTCCGACTTTCCAAAGTCGAACACCGTTTGTAATTTTCTTGCCTTTAAAATTTATGTCAACTTTGGTCGGAGAATTCAAAGCAACCAAAGAATTATCAACACCTTTTACGGCCATAACTCTTTGAGGAGATTGAGAGCGGACCCAGCTGTATACATTTTTGAGTTGAAAAGCCTGTATCTACTGCAAGCATTGAAATTTTCAAAAATCGGCCGTCTTCACTTTTAAAATCTTCGTCCAAAACCAAGGATAATTTTTGCCAAGTTTCTGAATCGGCAGGACTTCCGTAAATCGTTCGATAATCGACCGACCAACTCTCCGAATTCTGCCCCCAGGCTACAATTTCAAGTTCTAAGCGGTCATTTTGTACGTCAACTCCGGCAGTTAAAACGTATCCTCCAGGAGGAACGTTTCCGATTCGATAATGTTCACGTCGATCAAAAAGCACGCCCCAGTCAGGAACATCTCCTTTTTCTTCCCAAGGCAAGCCAAGAGTTGTATTTGTCCATGCTTTTAAAAGTTGCTCATTATCTTTTGCCATTTCATAATTTTGATAACAAGCGTCCCAACTGAGCCAGCCGACAGGAGAATAAAGCGAGTTCAAATGAAATCCGATTACTTTTTTACTGACTTTTTCTTTGTTTGTTGCTCGCCATTCTCCTCGTCGGAGCATATCTGTTTTAAAATGTTCTTCAATGTGTCCTTTACAAAATTCACAAGCATAAAAACATCGAGAATGTGTTTGATCATACTGAACGCCCTCCCATTTTAAAATCTGAAAATGTCCGCAAAAAGGACACGGTACAAAAAAATATCGCTGATCGGTTTCTTCAAATTCTTTTTCAATGCGCGAAAGCCCTTTAATAGTCGGAGTCGAAACGATAAAAATTTTTCGTCTTGCAAAAGTCGCGGTTCTTTGAATCGCAAGTGTCAGCGGATCGCCTTCGGAATCAGCGTCAGGCGGATACGCATCAACTTCATCCAAAAATAAGTAACGAACAGGCATTGATCTTAAACCGACAGCAGAATTTGCGCCTGTAATTACGACAATTCCTCCGGGGAATTCTTTTGATTGAACAGTATTTCCCGAATCTCTTGAACGAGGATCTTTGACTTTATCACGTAAACACAAAGTATCTTCAATCAGAGGAGCGAGACGACCTTTCGACCAACGTTTTCCCATTTCGACTGTCGGCTGAACCACAAGCATTGGTCCCGGAGCCTGATCAATAATAAATCCGACCCAGTTATTCCCTGCCTCCGTGCCTCCGATTTGTGCGCCTTTCATAAACACAACTTTTTCATAACCGGAATGAGGAGAGAGCGCATCCATAATTTCTTTTAAATACGGTGTTCGAGAAGTGCGAAATTTTCCCGGTTCCGATGAAGCCGTCTGAGACAGAATTCTGTTCGCATCTGCCCAGTCCGAAACAGACATAATTGCATCAGGTTTTAAGGCGAAAATAAAAAAGTTGTCGCAAATATTATTCGCCACTGCTTAATTCCTCCAAAATTGAGCGAATTTCTTTCGTAAGTAATGCGTGAATCTCACTTGCATCATCCATGCTTGCAATAACCGAAGCTACTCGATCCGGTAAATTTAAAAATGCATCTCGAATGACTCGACCTTTTCGAAACAATGTATCTTTAACTTTTTCTGCGGAAATCAAAGACTGCTCTTTTTCCGCTGCTTCCAATTTTAAAATTTTGCCGCGTTCAATTTCATTTTCCAATTTGGCTTTTAAAAGTAATTCTTTAGTACTTACTAAATTTCCAGCAATACGTTTATGAGCTAATCTCTCTTTTTCCGCTTGTTCCTCATCAACTTTACCGTTAACTAAATGAAGCTTTCCTGTTAGCACTTGTTTGCGGACAGCTTCTCTCGAAATTCCCAGTCTGCGAGCCCATTCTGCTTGTGAAATCAGTGCCATTTTTAAGATCCTTTCAATGTCAACCTAAACGAAAAAATTCTGACGCTAGCGAGTTTTCGGGGGCTTGGCGTCCGCAAAAAATAATCGCCGGAAAGTACCTAAAACAATATGTTAGCTGTATAAATATTGGCACAAACCGTAAATATAATATTGTACAACAGTTAAAAAACACATTAGGATACATTTATATTCCTATAATTATTTCATATATTCATATATATATTGGTCATTTTTTCGAATTTTTATAAAAAAATAATTTTTGGTTCTCGACTAGATTAGAGTGGATAATTTCTGAGATTAGTTAATAACAATTTGTAAATATTTTCATGACGATGATTA
>CAJOPN010000041.1 GCA_905236285.1 uncultured Selenomonadaceae bacterium
AAGTCCCGCAATGTTCAAAAGCTGTATCAAAAATACTTTCCACGTCGGCAACGGTAAAAAGTCAACGCCGTCTTTTTTCGTTATTGCAGGCGTCGGCTGATTCGTCGGCTTGAAAAATTTATCTACTATGCTACCGTAAATGAAAAATCCAATAATCAACGCCAACAGTGCAACCAAAAAAGTTACCATAAAAAAATCACCTCGCGCAGATTATATCACAAGTGGCAAAATTTTAACGTCATCTAAATCAAAAATTTTTTGAAGTTTTTCAATGCTCCACTTTTCAATATTTATATAAGCTTTTCTCAAATTGCGGCAATTCCAAAAAACATTTTCGCCAATTTCTTCAACAGAATCCGGAATATAAATTTCAATCAAACTGTGACAGCCGAAAAAAGCCTGAAAGTCAATCTTTTTGACAGAATCGGGAATATTAATTTCAATCAAGCTGCAACAATCATTAAAAGTATCGTTGCTGATTTCTTTTAAAAATTTCGGCAAATGAACCTTTTGTAAATTGCGACAATCCCAGAAAGCATATTCGCCAATTTCTGTTACTGAATCCGGAATATAAATTTCTTTTACAGTATGGCAATTTTCAAAAGCACAATCGCCAATTTTGGTTACCGGTACGCCGTCAATTTCTGAAGGAATTTTAACAATTTCAGCCGCACCAAAATATTTTTCAATGACGCTGTTAAATTTAAAATTTTTATTTGCCATAAAAATACACCTCGCGCAGATTATAACACAGTGTAGAAAAATTTTCTGTTTGAAGTTATAATAAGCGTAAATTTTTTGGGAGGTGTGAAGATGAAAATTTTATTTGTCTGCAGCAGAAATACGGGGCGTTCACCAATGGCAGAATTTGTAATGAAAAAACTTGTCGGCGAAGATAAAAATTTTGTGATTGAATCAGCGGCGGCAAATTCAACCGGCGGCGAAGAGTTACACGAAGGAATTGCGGCAAAACTGCGCGAGGAAAACGTTCCCTACACAAAACATATTTCACGCCCAATGACGGTGGCGGACTACGAAAAATTTGACAAAATAGTTTGCATGGACGCGAGCAACGTCGAAATGGTTAGAAAGATTTGCGGCGGCGATCCTAAACATAAAATTCAAATGTTGATTGAAAATGATATTCCTTGGGACAGAAACGGATTTAACAAAACGTACGAAGAAATTTTGCGCGGCTGTCAAGCGTTGCTAAATGCCGGAGACCGGGTTAGGCGTGTTGAATGATATCCAATATTTTGAAATGGAGTAATTTTTGTTGTAAAATGCTGTAATCAAAGTGTTGCAGCATTAATTTTTTTTGGGAAGTAATAAAATGTTTCTGGAAGAACGACAAACAAAAATTTTGGAAATTCTCAACGCTGACGGCAAAGTTTTAGTAAAGGAGCTTGCCGAAAAATTCAAAGTGACAGAGGATTCAATTCGTAAAGATTTATCCGCGCTTGAGGCAGAGGGGCAACTTAGGAGAACTTACGGCGGCGCAGTTCAAATCAAAGAAAAATTGCAGATGAATGATGCGCAGAAACGTCGAATCAGCGATGTTGACGCAAAAAGAAAAATTGCCGCGGCAGCAGTGAAAATTATTTCGCCAAATGATTTAGTTTTTCTTGACACTTCCACAATTTGTATCGCCATTGCTGAAATTTTGGCGAAAAAAAATTTGCCCTATAAAGTTATTACAAATATGGTTGATGTGCTTGTAATTTTGGCGAGAAATCCGAAGATAAATATAATTTTTGCCGGCGGACAAATTAATCGCAGCCGCGACGGTTTTTGCGACGGTTTAAATTTGGAATTTATGGCGAAATTTCGCCCTGACATTTCATTTATTGGAGTTGTTGGAATTGACGTGAAAAAAAATTCACTGTCTTCGCACGATATTGACAGCGGAATCCATAAGGCGAAAATTTTAAATATCAGCAAAAATTCTTACATAGTTGCCGAAAGTGGCAAATTCGGAAGTGAGGCGAATTATACATTTGCGACGTTGGAAAAAGTACGCGGAATTATTACCGAAAACGGACCCGGAGACGAAATTTTCAAAGCGTTGCAGGATTTAAATTTGAAAATAATTTTGCCTGATTAAAATGTTGACGCGGCGAATTGCATAAGTTAGAATTACAGAATACAAGTTATTTGGAGGCGAAATTTTTGATAAAAGTATTGGTAAGCGGTGCACTCGGC
Source organism: uncultured Selenomonadaceae bacterium (assembly GCA_905236285.1). Lineage (GTDB taxonomy): Bacteria > Bacillota > Negativicutes > Selenomonadales > Selenomonadaceae > Quinella. Next base: position 2,203 of record CAJOPN010000041.1, read on the forward strand.
AGAATGGGACGCACTGTTATTTCAGCCGTGAAAAATGACGCAGAATTGGAATTAGTCGGCGCGGTAGATATTTTTGAAGGCGAAGTTGACGGCTTGAAAGTCGAAACAGATTTAGAAACGGCGTTAAAAAAATATCAGCCTGAAGTCATGGTAGATTTTACGCGCCCTGATTCGGTTTTTAAAAATGTTATGACTGCGATTGAAAATAAAGTTTCTCCCGTTGTAGGTACAACCGGTTTGAGTGACGACGCAAAAAATAAAATTCGTGAGGCGGCTGAAAAATTTGATACGCCGGTTTTTATCGCTCCAAATTTTGCCATTGGCGCGGTACTGATGATGTTACTTTCTCAAAAAGTTGCAAAGTATATGCCGGACGTTGAAATTATTGAGTTGCATCACGATAAAAAACTTGACGCGCCGAGCGGTACT
>CAJOPN010000042.1 GCA_905236285.1 uncultured Selenomonadaceae bacterium
AAAAATGGTGGAGACAAGGGGGATCGAACCCCTGACCTCAACGCTGCCAGCGTTGCGCTCTCCCAGCTGAGCTATGTCCCCGAGACGGATTTATTTTAACTCTATTTTAAAATTGTGTCAAGTATCAGCAAAAAAATTTTTTCAAATCGTTTGCAGACATTTTCAAATCGTTTTCACCGAATTTTACTTTTGCAATCACAGGTAATTTTGTAATTTCTTCGACCATTGAAAGATTATCATTTTCCATCGGTTCATCTTTGAAATGATTAAAAATAATTGAATTGACATTAAAATTATTTTTTTGCAGATAATCGACAGTCAAAACGGTAGAATTAATTGTACCGAGACCGGAATCGGCGACAATAAGAATCGGCAAATTAAATTTTTTTACAATGTCCAAAAGCATGAAATGAGATTGATCGTCCCAGCGCAGAGGACAAATAATTCCGCCGCTGCCTTCAACGACGAGATAATCATATTTTTCATTTGCACGATTGAAATCACGTTTAACAATTTCAAAATCAATCGGACGATTATTAAATTTGGCGGCGAGATGAGGAGAAACGGCTTGAGAATAAACGAATGAGACTAAATTTTCGGGTCGTTCACCGATTTTTGCGAAATTATTTACAAAAATTGGATCGCCGTCAATCAAATTACCTTTTTCATCAAGTTCAACACCCGATGCCGCTGCTTTGTAATAACCTGCATTTAAATTTGAATCGCGAAGACATTTTACAATTAAAGCCGAAATAAAAGTTTTTCCGACATCGGTTGAAGTTCCTGAAATGAATAAACACTTAGCCATAAAAAAATTACCTCTTATTCAAAAAAAATTTTTTTAAAATAAATTTTGCCTCATCTTCAAGACAACCGGCAGTAATTTTGATTTGATGATTGAGATTTTTGTTGCAGGTGACATTGAAAAGAGATTCAGCCGCACCGTAAGGAGAAGGAACGGCATAAACGAGACGGCGAATTTTAGCGAGAACGAGAGCACCTGCACACATCGGACACGGCTCCATAGTAACATACATGGTTAAATCGGTCAATCGCAAGCCTAAAATTTTTGATGCAGTACGAATTGCAAGAATTTCGGCGTGTGCAGTCGGATCATTTAAAGAATTTACGAGATTATGATTTTTTGAAATAATAAAACCGTCCTCATTCACGAGAACGGCACCGATTGGAATTTCATTTTTTTCGGCGGCAAGAAGAGCCTGCTCAATAGCAATTTTCATAAAAAATTTATCCGACATAAATGAAACCTCACAAAAATTTTTTTTAAATATTCAGCTGAAACCTTCGGCAACGAGTTGGTCGAGAGATAATCCCGAAAGATAGAACAGAGAGTGTGAAGGAGTATTGTTAAGTTGAACCGATGCCGCAACCGACATGGGTGAAAGCAGAACAGTTGCTGCCTCGTCAATTTTTTCTCTCTTATCAACCGCGTCTTGAAGAGCATTACTGAATTTTTTTTTGGGATTACGCTCATCCTTGTACCCATTTTTACGGTCGAAACGTTTTGAAACATCATTATCTGCAGGTTTAATCCTTGCAATGCGTCCAATTTTCTCCAACATGATAATCCGCCTCCTTACGTTCAAATCACGTCAACAAACATATCGTTTCAATTAACGAAAAACTTAAATTGGAAAATAATTTTTAATTTATGTTTAATGATACAAAAAAACTCCACCGATTACGGCAGAGTTCAATATATATTTTTAACTTTGAAAAACTTTTTTGATTAAGCCTTGAGAGCGTCACCGAGTTTTGAATTTGTCTCACGAGCTGCTGCAACTGATTCATCAAATTTTGCTTTTTCATCGCCATCAAGTTTAAGTTCGACGATTTTTTCAAGACCATCTTTTCCAAGAATGGCAGGAACACCGATACAAAGATCTTTTTCACCGTATTCGCCGTCGAGATAGACGCAGGACGGAATAAGTTTTTTCGCATCAAGAGCGATTGCTTCAACCATTGCTGCAGCTGCTGCACCGGGAGCATACCAAGCAGAAGTGCCGAGAAGTTTTGTAAGAGTTGCACCGCCGACTTTAGTTTGTTCGACTGCCTCAGTAATTAAATCGTCGCTGATGAGATTTTTAATCGGAATACCTTTATAAGTTGCAAGACTTACAAGCGGAACCATAGTTTTATCTGAATGACCGCCGATA
>CAJOPN010000043.1 GCA_905236285.1 uncultured Selenomonadaceae bacterium
ATGTTGAAAATGCAATCAGCGAACATATAAAACCTGTAATTGCAAAATTGAAAGAGGCAGGCGTTACAGTCGTTGAAGATGTTGACGGAATCCGCGTAACATGCGATCACAGACCTAAGGCAGTTGATATTAAAACTCTTCCTTATCCCGGATTTCCGACTGATATGCAGGCTCAATTCATGGCTATGCTTACGATTGCCGAAGGTACCAGCGTTGTAACCGAAACCGTTTTTGAAAACAGATTCATGCATGTTGACGAATTGCGAAGAATGGGAGCAAAAATTAAAATTGACGGAAGAACTTCTGTAGTTCACGGTACAGATGTTTTGACAGGCTGCCAAGTTAAAGCAACCGATCTCAGAGCAGGTGCGGCAATCGTTCTTGCGGGTCTCGTTGCTGAAGGTGAAACTCAAATCGGTTACATTCATCATATCGATCGCGGTTATGATAATCTCGTCGATAAATTGGTAAATTTGGGAGCAGATATTAAACGCGTCAATCAATGAAAATTTTTTGGTCGCTGATTAAACGACCTTTTTTTTTTGCTTAAATTTAATAAAATTATTGACATATAGAAGTACATATATGTTATAATTACTTGAAATTGTTTTAACATTGAGGAGGAGGGTTTTATCTTGAAGAAATATTTTTTGGCATTTTTTTTTTGTTGTAACTCTTATTTTGGTCAGCATTCAAAATAATCAAGCTGAAGCGTCTGAAGTCTATGTCGGAAATTACAGCGACGGTACAAGCGTTTATCTGTTGACTGAATCTGTAAATATTAGAAGTCGCAGTCCTTACAATTTTACTTGCATAGTAAGAGCAGGTTATGATTACCTCAATTATTCTTTCTTTCCTTTGAACGGCAGTCCTTATTACAAAAATTCCGAAGGATATGAAGGATATGTTAATGGCGGAAACTCTCCTGTTGCTTCAAACATTTACAGATACGTTGTAAATCGTTGGTAAAAAAATATTTTTACTCGGCGCGATATGTACTTAATGTATAAGTCGCGCCTTTATAATTTTTCGGAGGTAATAAATTTGTGAAAAAAATAATTTTGATTTACCTTATGATTTTTGGTATTATTACGAGTGAAAAAATTTTTTGTGTTGCCGAAGTCGATTCTTCCATGTCCTCCGAAAATATTTACAACGGCATGCAGGAAAATATTAATTCTTTTTTGAATGACGGTAGTGATTATTCGGTTTATGTTTTTTATCCTGAAAAATCTTCTTCACCTTTCATTTATAATTCTCAAAAATGGCGTTGTGCAAGTATGATTAAAGTTTTCATATTGGCGACTGCAATGGAAATGGTTAAAGACGGCAATTTGTCACTAGATCAAAACTTAACTCTTAGTCATTATGATAAGGTTGGCGGTGCAGGAATTTTGAGCGGATACGAATCAGGCACTCAGCTTTCAGTCAAAACTCTTTTAAAACTTATGATAACTCATAGTGATAATACTGCCACGAATATGATTATAGATTTAATCGGTATGAACACGATAAACGATTATATTCAGGAAAATAGTTATTATGATACAATTCTGCAAAGAAAAATGATGGATATGGATGCAATTTATGCAGGAAAAGAAAACTATTCTTCCGTTAAGGATCTCGGAAATATTTTTGCGAAAATTTATAATCATGAATGTGTAAGTAAAGATTGTGATGATTTAATGATTAATTTTCTGCTTGCTCAAACCGATACTGAATGTTTTAATGCCGCTTTGCCCTTTTTAAAAATAGCTCACAAAACCGGTGCCCTTTCAGGATTATTTGACGAAGGAGGAATAATTTACGGAGGTTCTTCAGGTGATGTTATTCTTGTAATTATGACTGAAAATTTTGCAGGAGAATCTACTGTCATTAACAACATGAAAAAATTTGCTCGATATGCTGTTTACAAATAAATTTTAGGAGTTTTGAAAATTGATGAAAAAATTTTTTATTTTATTGATTGTTTTATTTTGTTTCTCAAATTTTAAAATTGTGCATTGCGAAACAATTAAACCGCCGATAGTAAATAAATTTTTAAATTGGTCGGAGAATCGTGAAGAACTCACAAGGGAATATGCAGAACTCCATTATGGAATGTCGATAACAAAAATAAATCCTCAAGCAGTTGTTATTCATTGGACTGCAGGAGATACTTGGCAATCTGCTTATTATACTTTTTATGATGAAACAAGGAGTGACGGTACGGTAAATGTTTCTTCACAATTTTTGATTGATCGTGACGGAACAATTTATCAACTTATGCCTGAAAATAATTTGGCGCGACATGCAATCGGTTATAATTGGTGTGCGATTGGAATTGAAAATGTCGGAGGTACTGACGGCGTTGAAAATTTAACTTCCGAACAACTTCAATCAAATATAAATTTAATTAAATATCTTCGTGAAAAATATCCTGAAATCAAATATGTTTTTGGTCATTATCAACAAGTTTTGGCTCGTCAAAGCGGCTTATATATCGAAAATGTTCAAGGATATTATTCAATAAAACCTGATCCCGGAAAAATTTTTATGAGAGCTCTTAAAAATAATTTGCAAGATGACGGATTTATCTTTTTTGATATTTAATTGCAAAAAAAAAAATTCTCATTACTCAATCGAGCATGAGGATTTTTTTATTATGAATTTTATTATGAAACTTCATTAGCGGTTAAAAGTGCTTCAATTTTAATGTCGTGACGTTTGTTTAAATCGTAAAAATCACCTTTCGGAGTCTGAACGATCGGAAGTGATGAAACGCGTGTCTCATCAATGTAAACAATTTTTGCGCGTTCTCCGTTTGAAAGTCCGACCCAATTACCGTTGAGCGAGTGACAAAGTTCATTTATAAATCTTATTCCGTATTTGGTATCAAGTTTTCCGTTTAAAACGTCCTCATAAATAATTTTGAAGACATCGAACGGCGAATTTCTTTTTGCGTATGAACGATTCGCCGCCATTGCATCATAAATATCGAGAAGTGCAACAATTTTGGCGTAATCGCAAATTGCATCGGCTTTGAGACGATTCGGATAACCGCTGCCGTCACAACGTTCGTGATATTGAAGAACGGCAAGCAGTACGTCATTATATTTTTTGAGTTCGGAAAGTTTCAACATGTCATAGCCGTAACCGGGATGATTTCTTATTTTTTCCAATTCTTCAGCGTCAAGTTTTCCTGTCTTGTCCAAAATTTCGCGCGAAACTTTCATTTTGCCGACGTTACAAAACAAACCTGCCATTACAAGTTCACGAGTTTTTTCGGCACTCGAACGCATCCATTTTGCCATTAATCCGGCGAGAATTGCAACATTTGTTGCGTGATGAATTAAATAATCTCCGTCGCGCGTCATATTATGAATTTGTGATACTGCCGTCATGCCGTCGCAAAGTTCATTGATATTTTTTTCGCTGATTATGTATTCGAGATCATCTTTTTCCAAAATATTTTCTCTGCCGAGTTTGTAATAAATATTTTGCACGCGATTGTAAGTTTTTTTGTAAGTCTCGACATATTCGCCGTCAAGAAGATGTTCATGTCCGACTATATCTGTATGAATTTCTTCTTCGGGAACGTCAATATAAACAGAAAAAACATTTTTGCCTACAAGAGATTGAATTGTATCCGCCGTTAAAACAGTACCGCTCGGAACTATAACTCTTCCGTCGAAATCAAGAACGTTTCGTCCGACTTTCATGCCGGCTCGCAGCGTACCGACATCTTGTGCTCTTAACATTTGACCGCCTCCGCCTTGCTGAGTTTTTTACATTTCAAATTTACTTTCATATTCTTCAAAAAAATAAAATATCCTGCGAAATTAATTTTATCAATTTTATTTATCATTCAAAATTTTTTTGAGATCGCCGACCATTGAATTTATTCTGTCGAATTTTAATTTGAAACTTACACGGTTGACTATCAATCTTGCCGTTGCGTCCATTATGCTGACGATTTCTTCCAAATTATTTTCTCTTAATGTCGTTCCGGTTTCAACTATGTCAACTATGCTTTCGGAGAGTCCGATAATTGGTCCGAGTTCAATCGATCCGTTAAGTTTTATATATTCCATCTGCATGCCTTGCGACGTGAAAAATTTTTCGGCGATATGTGGAAATTTCGTTACTACTCGCGTGTGTGAATAATCCGTCAAATTTTTACGTTTCTTGTCCTTCGGAACTGCCATCATCAAATGACATTTTCCGAATCCGAGATCGAGAAGCTCATAAATATCTTTTCCCGATTCTTCTATTACATCTTTGCCGATTATTCCGATGTCCGCCGCTCCGTATTCAACGTAAGTCGGAACATCTGCCGTTTTCGTAATTATAAAATTTAATTTTTTTTCTTCATTCGTTATTACAAGTTTTCGCGATTTTTCAGTCAAGCCTTCCGCAGTCCAGCCAATTTTTTCAAAAAGTTCCGTCGAAAGATTAAATAATTTTCCTTTCGGCAAGGCAATCGTTAAAAATTGTTCATCATTCATAAAAAAATTTTCTCCTTAATCATAAAAAAAACTGTACGCAATCGGCACAGTCAAAAAATTTTTTAAAATAAATTTATTTCTTTTGACGTTCACAAACTTGATTTCCGACAGTACAACTCGTCTTGCATGCGCTTTGACATGATGCCTGACATTCTCCGCAGCCGCCTTTTTTGACTGTTTCCTGCAAATTCGGTTTGTTTACAATTTTAATGTGTTTCATTTTTAAAAATTCTCCTTTCAAAAAAACTTTCCATTTGAATTTTATCATAATCATTCACAAATTTCAAGTTGACGTTTACAAAAAGTTACAACTTTTAAATTTAATTCGTCGGCAAAATCTTTTGCAATGTCAAAATAATTTCCGACTGCCTCGACTTTGTGCGCATCCGATCCGATTGTAATATATTTTCCGCCGAATTTTTTATATTGCGCAAAAATCGGAACAAGTTCTTTCAATCCGCGTCGACTGTTCAATCTGCGAGTATTGAGCTCAAGAATTTTTTCACGCTCAATTAAAATTTTCAATACTTCGTCAATCTGATTTTTGAATGTCGAATAATCAATTTCGGGATCGTCGTAAGGTGCTGCACGACAAATATAATCCATATGTCCGAGTACATCAAAATCACCGATTTGAGATTCCTCAATCATCGCCGCAAAATATTTTTTGTATGCAGTCAATTTGTCTTTGCCTTCGTAATATTCCGGATAATAAATATCCAATCTATCAACCAAATGAATTGAGCCGATTACCATGTCAAAAGGAACTCGTTTCAAAAAATTTTTCGCAGGTTCTCTTGCAATTTCTTCCATTCCGATTTCAACGCCGAGACGAATTTTTTCATTTCTCAATGTTTTATATTCATTAAAATAATCTTCAGGCACAAATGTAAAATCAATATCACCGGGCAAATTATAATCAAAATGTTCGGTGAAAACAATTCCGATATTTAATTTTTTCGCCTTTTCGATTGCAGCAATCGCCGACATTTCGGAATCGGCAGAAAATTTTGTGTGCATGTGACTGTCAAATAACATTAAATCACCTCAAAAAAATTTTTAAAAATCATTCGTCTTTGAATTGAATATGATATAAATTTGCATAAACTCCATTCATTTTTAGCAGTTCGGAATGTGAGCCGTATTCGCAAATTTTTCCGTGATCTATTACAAAAATTTGATCGGCATCGAAAATTGTTGAAAGTCTGTGAGCAATTACAAAACTCGTGCGGCCGACCATCAAATCATCAAGTGCGGATTGAACAATTTTTTCGGATTCTGTATCAAGTGCCGAAGTCGCCTCATCAAGAATCAAAATTCGCGGATTTTTTAAAATTGCACGTGCGATTGAAAGTCTTTGACGCTGTCCGCCGCTCAAATTCAAACCGCGTTCACCTATGAAAGTATCGTAACCGTTCGGAAGTTGTTTTATAAATTCGTCACAATTCGCCGCAATCGATGCCGCAATCACTTCTTCATCAGTAGCGTCAAGTCGTCCGTATCGAATATTTTCCATAACTGTCGTACTGAATAAAACTGTTTCCTGCGGCACAATTCCTATTTGTTCGCGCAATGAATGAACCTTTACATCACGAATATCATTATCATCAATTAAAATTTCTCCGTCATTGACATCGTAAAATCTCGGAATCAAATTTGCAATCGTCGATTTTCCCGCTCCGCTCGGTCCGACAAATGCAATCATTTCACCGGGCTTTACTTCCAGAGAAACATTTTTTAATGCGTCGTGAGTTCCGTCGTAACTGAAAGTAACATTTTTAAACGAAACATGACCTTTGACAGGCGGCAAAATTTTTGCATTCTCTTTGTCGCTGACTGCCTCCTGCAGATCGAGTACGTGAAAAATTCTGTCTACTGCTGCCATTGCCTTTTGCATTTTTCCGTAAATTCGACTGAGACGTTTAACCGGATTTGCAAGATTGACAGCATAAGTCAAAAATGCAACGAGTGCTCCTGCCGTCATCGTTCCGTTTATGACTTCGTAGCCGCCGAACCAAACTATAAATGTTACTGCGATTGCCGCCAAAAATTCGACTGTCGGAGTCAATAAACTTGTGAGCTGCACATTTTTCATTGCCGCCTGAAAATTTAATTCGTTCTCATCGCAAAATCTTTTTATTTCATAATCTTCACGCACGAAAGATTTCACGACTCTGATTGATGAAATTGATTCCTGCAGCATTGATGTAATATCTGCCATTCGCTCCTGAATTACCGTTCCATTCGCTTTTATTTTTTTGCCGAAAATTTTCATCGCATAACCGACCATCGGCACTACTATCAAAGTTAATAACGTCAATTTCCAGTCAAGATACAACATCATTGCAATAGAACCGATCAAAATTGAACTTTCTGTAAACAATTCAATCAAATTTTCAACAAGTGCGGCTTGAACTGCAGCGACATCATTTGTTATATAACTCATCGTTTCGCCTGTTTGATGTTTGTCGAAATAACTCATCGGCATTCGCTGAAATTTTCTGAACATCACTTCACGAATATCAATTATAACTTTTTGACCGATATATGAAACAAGATAAGATTGACCGAAATAAAAAATTCCGCGTACCAAAAATACAACGACAATTCCGATACAAATTACATTCAGCAACGCCATATTTTTATCGGCGAGTACCTTATCAATCATGTCTTTGATTATCCAAGGAACATAAAGATTTGCTCCGGCGGCAACGATTATACAAATTATTGCCGCTCCCAATCGTTTTAAATACGGTTTAATATAAATCAGCAGTCTTTTATAATTTTTCATTTGAGTCCTCGTCTCATGTTTTTATTTTCAATTTGTCGCAAAAGAATTTTACAAAAATTTTCGGATTAAAATTATCGGGTATAACAGCTTCGCCGCCTTCACCGTAAACTGAAATTACTTCGCCGCTTTCATAAACTATTTCCAAGTCAAGAAAATTGCCAAGTGCCGAATTCCATTTATTATGACCGTTGATTGACGCAACATCGTTTTCAATTATCAATTTCTGCAATTCTTTCAAAATTTTTTCGTTAATGATTTTCGATTTGTTCAATTCCGGATTTTTTCCACTCAAAAATGTCATTTTCAAACCTTCGGGAGTATTTTCAATTTTCATTGTGCAGCGTCCGCTTATAAAATGATCTTCAGCTGCGTCATCTTCAATGATTAATGAAAATTTTTTTATATTTTGAGAAATAATTTTTTTCGGTGCATTTTTATTTGAATAATTATGAATACCGCCGTCAACTTCAATTTCTTCAGCTTCAGCCAAATTAAAACCTCCAATAATCAAAATCATTATGAAAAAAATTTTAAATAAATTCTTATTCATCTGCGGCACTCCTCAAAATTTTTTCCGCGACTCTTACAACTGCTCCCGATTCACCGAGTTTTGAACAAGCCGCTTTCAATTCCGAAATTATTTTTTCTCGTTCAGGCTGACCGCGATACATTTTTAAAATTTCTTCGGCAATCTTTTCGGGAGTAACTTTGTCCTGCAAAAGTTCAGGCAATATATTTTTATTCAATAAAATATTCGGCAGACAAAAATAATCTATATGCACAAAAATTTTCGCGATACAATAATTTAATTTTGCCATTTTATAAAGAACAACGCAAGGCAAATTTAAAAGAGCCGCCTCAAGAACAACGGTTCCGCTTGTCGCCATTGCCGCGTCCGCAATCGACATCAAATCATACCGATTTTTATCGACCGTTTTTATTTCAACATTTGAATTTTTAATTGCAGCATGAATTTTATTTTCATCGACACCTGCGGCAATCGGCAAAAAAAATTTCGTCGACGGATTTTTTTCGGAAATAATTTTAGCGGCATCAATCATCGGCTGCAACAATAAATTTATTTCCTGCTTTCGACTTCCCGGCATCAATAAAATTACATGTTCATCTTCAGCAACTTCAAAAAATTTTCGTGCCTGCTCAATCGTCATTGAAGTTTTGACTGTATCGACGAGAGGATTTCCCAAGAATGAAATTTTTGCTCCCGCCTCTTCGTAAACTTTTGTTTCAAACGGAAATATTGCAACAAATTCATCTGCAATTTTGGCGCAATCAGCCGCTCTGCCTTTTCTCCAGGCCCATGCAGACGGCGGAATATATGAAAAAACTTTTATTCCCAATTTTTTGGCACGTTTGGCAAGTCTCCAATTAAAATCGGGATAATCAATCAGTACTAAAAGATCGGGACGTTCCTTTGACATAAATTCAGTTAATTCGTTGAGCAATTCAAATATTCTGCGAAGATTTTTTATAACTTCCAATACTCCCATGACGTTGTAATCTTTGAAATTTTTGAAGAGCCGCACGCCTTCACTCGCCATTAAATCGCCGCCGAATCCGATCAATTCGGTTGACGGAGATATTTTTAAAATTTCTCGTGCAAGTCCCGCTCCGTGAACATCTCCGGAAACTTCGCCGACTGAAAACATTATTTTCATATTAAAAAAATTTCACCTCAAATTTTGCAGACGTAATTGACCGCAGGCCGCATTGATATTTGCGCCCATTTCTTTGCGAATCGTCGCGGCAATTCCGTGATTGTTCAAATATTCACAAAAATTTTTTACTCTTTCAATCGACGGCTTTTTAAAATTTCTTTCGACGACAGGATTTATCGGAATCAAATTTACATTTGCAAGTTGATTTTTGAGAAGTTTTGAAAGTTGATTTGCATGTTCGGCTGTATCGTTTACATTTGCAATCAAAATATATTCGTAAGTGACACGCCGACCTGTTTTTTCTCCGTAATTTTTTCCTGCTTCCACGACCTCATCAATCGGAAAATTTTTATTGACAGGCATTAATTGAGTTCTTAAATTGTTCGTCGGAGCATGCAGAGATATTGAAAGCGTTATCGGCAAATTTTCTTCGGCGAGTTGATAAATTTTCGGAACTATTCCGCATGTCGAGACCGTTATTTTTCGATAACTCAAGCCGATTGTATAATCAGAATGAATCATTTTTAAAAATTTTATCAAATTGTCGTAATTCATCAGCGGTTCGCCAATTCCCATTACGACTATATTATCAATTCGCCGATTTTCAAGCGTTGAATTTACAAATAAAACTTCAGACAAAATTTCTGCGGCAGTCAAATTTCTTTCAAGTCCTTTAATCGTCGAGGCACAAAATTTGCATCCCATTGCACAGCCGACTTGAGTTGAAATGCAAATTGAATTTCCGTAATCGTGACGCATTAAAACTGTTTCAACTGCGGAATTGTCGTCCAATCGCAATAAAAATTTCATCGTTAATCCGTCATCAGATTCCAATTTTTTTATAAATGCTGCCGATTCAATTTTAAATAATTTTTTTAATTGTTCGCGAATTTCTTTTGATAAATTTGTCATCTCGTCGAATGAATTTGCATTGCGTTTGTAAATCCATTCTGAAATTTGTTTTGCTCTGAATTTCGGCAAATTTAATTTCGTCAATTCATCTGCAATTTCTTCAACAGTCAATCCGAATAAATTTTTCATCTTTAAAAACTTCCGCCGTGTCCTCCGCCGCCGTTATTTCCGCCGCCTCCGTGACTGCTTTGACTTTTGGGTCTGCGGCTGATATTTGTGTATAAAAAATTGTCGCGGTTTTCAATAATTTTAATATTTTCCTTGTCGAGATATTCACTCGCCTCAATCGCCGGTTTCACATTGCTCATGCTTGCAATCAATGAAGAGCGATACATAAAACCTATTACTATTCCGCCGACTATTGCAATCATCGCCGCGAACGGATCAAAAAATTCGTTTGAATTATTTTCAGCCGCAGGATAATTTGAAAGCGTCGAATCAATTTCATCAACATATGAAGTCAAGCCGCTTACATAATCATCTTTTTTCAACGCATTTAAAAATTTGCTTTCGTTAAATTTCGGATTATCGTTTAAATCAAAAAGCCGAGCCTCAAGTTTTTGATCGGCGATTGCATTATATTGGCGTGTATCCATTACTATCAGCAATAAAAAATTTCCGTTTTCGCCGCTGTTCGGCAATTCCGTCATTCTGTTAATCAGTCTTTTGGATTCTTCTTTTATTTTTTTAGCGTGAATTGTCGGCTGAGTGACGATTTCAATTTTAATTCCATGCTTGTGTTCAATTTGCTGAATATGTCCGCTCAATTCCGAAAATTCTTTTCCCGTCAAAATTGATGCCGAATCGGTAATTGTTGCAAAACTTTTTGAAGGTATCAGCAGAGTTAAGATAAAAAATAAATTTATCAGACATTTAAAAAAAATCTTCATCTCGAAAACCTCACAACGTTAAAAATTTCACGATGAAATAAATAATCGGCATTACAATCAAAGCACAGATTGCGGGATATTTAAAAGCCTTTCCCGAATCGTAAGGAAGTGAACCGACAACTTTTCCGGTCTGACCGTTCATCATAAATGTATACGGCTTGTCTTCGTAACGAGTCGTTAAAATCCACACGGGAACCATTGCGTATGTAACTTCGCCTTTGTCCTTGATTACTGCGTGACTTTCTTCGATGAATGAATCAAAACCGTTGACGGTGCTGGCAAGGACATTTAGAGAACTTTGTTCAACTCTTTTGTCGGCACGAGGTACTGAAGATTCAGCGTCAACGTCGTATTTGTCGGCGAGGTAACCTGTCAAATATGCCGCGCTGAAAGGGACAAGCTCCGAATAGTCAAACGGCTCGATACTTTCCATATATGTATCGTCCATTTTTTTTGAACCGTCGACGGGAATTTTTTCAAATTTCATAATTCCGCCGCGTGTGCAGTTATAAATTTGTGTCTCTCTTATAATTTCCGACGGCGTTTCACGTGTACGAATTTTTTCGGCTTTGAAATTTGCGTGAGCTTCAACTTCGCTGTCGAAAAGCCAGAAAGGTACATACATCGGTTGAATTGCTTCGACGCGGTTATTTGCGGTAAAGGCATCAGGCAAAAGTTTTTTTCCTTCATAAAATTTTTTAAGTGAGTTGATTGCGTCCTGCTTATTTTTTTTGAAAGGAATTACAAAATCAGGCTTGAGCATTCCGTCAAAACGTTTCGGAATCATGGTAGGATTGCCGCAGTAAACACATTCGGTTGCCATAGTATTTTCATCGCAGACAATTTCAGCTCCGCAGCTTGAACATGTAAACGCTTTTAAAGCCGCCTCTTCTTCCGCGCTCCATTCTCCTCCGGCCTCATGCGTCGCCCATTTTGCCTCTTGCGCTTCACGAGTTTTGACTGCCATATTTTCCTTGTCGCGAAATAAATTTTCTATCGTGCTTACTTCAAATTCTGAATCGCAATGTTCACACGTAATTTTTTCGTGACCGGGAATAAATTTTAACGGTGCTCCGCAATTCGGACATTTATAACTGACAGACGTATCAGCCATTTAATCATCTCCAGAAAAATTTTTACGAATATTTTACCAAAAAGATTTCAATTTTTCCATAAATTTTTTTAAACATTTTGAATTTGCCAATCAATCGGTTTTTCTCCGACTGACTTCAAAAAATTGTTCACTTTTGAAAAAGGTCTCGTTCCGAAAAATCCTTTCGTTGCAGAGAGAGGACTGGGATGAGCCGATTCAATTATCAAATGCTGCGGATTGTATATTAAATTTTTTTTCTTTCTTGCATAATTTCCCCACAAAATAAATGCAATCGGTTTTTCACGTTCGTTGAGCAATGAAATAATTTTGTCGGTGAATCTTTCCCAGCCTTTTCCTTGATGAGAATTTGCATAATGTTCGCGAACCGTCAAAACTGCATTCAACAATAAAACTCCTTGATCTGCCCATGATTTTAAACAGCCGTTATTTGGAATTGTACAGCCCAAATCGTTGTGAAGTTCCTTAAAAATATTTACAAGTGACGGAGGAATTTCAACGCCGGGCAAAACCGAAAAACTTAATCCGTGAGCTTGTCCTTTTTCGTGATACGGATCTTGACCGAGGATCACAACTTTCGTATCGGCGTAACTTGTATAATGCAATGCATTAAAAATTGAATACATATCGGGAAAAATTCTTCGCGTTTTGTATTCATCAATCAAAAATTTTCTCAGCAATTTATAATAATCTTCGTTCAATTCTTCATTCAAAAAATTTTCCCAATCGTTACGAAAAATTTTCAAAAGCATTCACCTCACAAATTTTTTTACTTTAGTATTATAACATAATTCAAATTATTTTTGAAACGTTGACAGATTTAATTTAATGATATATTATGTGTCGAAATTATTTTTCGGGGGAATGCGTTTTGCTGTTTTATGATTTCAATATAAATTTTAAGATGAGAAGAGAAAAATTCATTGAGCAACAAAAAGCCAAAGGACATTTTATAAATTACATACGCGAATTAAATGATGTGCTCGGCATGATGAGAATGGAAGAAGACATGCAGGCATTTATTTATCAAGAATCAGCCGGAAAATATAATATGATAGCCTCAATAGATCAACTGCAAAAACCTACTGCCGAAAAAATTCAAAAATTTTTGAGCGAATTGCTTGAAATTGAATACGACATGAGAGAAATAAAAGTTCATAATTTGCGAGAAATAACGGTTGAAAATTTTCGTAAAATGCTTGCACGCGGAGACAGGACAAATTTTGTAGAAGAATACAGAGTGAGTGACGATTTGGATATAAATTTTGATGGCTGCCGCGATTTCGACGTAACGGAAAGCATGTGCGGATTGAGCAAATTGACTCATGCTCAAGCACTCGAAAGAGGTCAAACTTTAATGGCCGATCCGAGTTTCATAAAAGAATTTGAAAGAATTTATTCAAAAGACAACAGCAGAAAAAAATTCTACGGTCATCCGGTGCATTATAAAATTTTGGCAGGAAGTTATTTTGCGGCGATGAGAATGATAGATTTATTGGTCGGTGCACTTTATTCCAACAAACGCCTTGTAAGTCAAAGAATAACTCGCGTCCACAATATTACCGAACGTTGTTATGCCGAAACCGATTTTGAAAATTTAGTTAAACGTGCTGAAGGTTCAACGGTTGTAATTGAATTGCAGGGTGCACAGGACAACGATACAAATTACGCCACAAGTTATGAAGAAGTGGTTGATTTTATAAGTGACATTGTTAAAAAATATCAGCGAAATACGTTGTGCGTTTTCGTCGAAATGGTCGATCAACCGGGATTTGCGCCGAAATTAATCAGCAATATTCAAGACGATATAAATTTAATTGAATTGCAGGAAGGTGCAGGCGATCGCGAGCAGGCACTTGATTATTTGAGATTTATAAAAATGGCATCGGGAATGGATTATTATACAGATGCAGATCTTGAGGCGGCACTCGGCGACAAAAAAACTTTTCGCGCATCGGATATTCATCAAATTTCGGATAAACTTTACAGCGACAGTTTAAAAAATAAAATTTATCCTGCTTACAAAAAAGCGAATTATTTTTCAATTTCTCAAGAGGAAAGAAATAAAGATGATGCTTATCATGTCCTGCAAAAAATGATTGGCTTGAATGAGCAGAAACAAATTTTGGATCAAATAATAGCATCATTCAAAGTGCAGAAGATGAGAGCGGAGGCAGGATTGACAAGAGGAAAACCGTCAAGGCATATGTGTTTCACGGGAAATCCCGGAAGTGCAAAAACGACTGTTGCAAGATTATTTGCGGAAATTTTAAATAAAGAAGGCGTTTTGGAAACAGGACGATTTATTGAATGTGGACGAGCGGATTTGGTCGGAAAATATGTCGGCTGGACTGCAAATATCGTTCAAAAAAAATTTCGTCAGGCAAAAGGCGGAGTACTTTTCGTTGATGAGGCTTATTCATTGGTCGAGCATTGGGCAGGAAGTTACGGCGACGAGGCGATAAGTACAATCGTTCAAGAAATGGAAAATCATCGCGACGATGTAATTGTAATTTTCGCAGGTTATACTGAAAAAATGAAACCGTTTTTGGAACGCAACGAAGGACTTTTAAGCAGGATTGCATTTCATTTAAATTTTCCCGATTATTCTTCAGATGAACTTGTTGATATTTTAAAATTGATGGCAGAAAATAAAGGTTATGAACTCGGCGATGACGTTTTGAAAGAAAGTCGAAAAATTTTTGACAAGGCAATCAAGCAGGAAAATTTCGGAAACGGTCGATTTGTTAGAAATTTACTTGAGCAAGCCGAAATGAAACAAGCTCAGAGAATTTTCAGAGAAAGCAGCGGCAAAACAATTTCAAAAGAAATATTGACACATCTTGAAGTAAATGATTTTAAAGGAGCACTCGGAGAAATTTATAAAAAAAGTCGTTCAAAGATTGGATTTTTAAATTAAAAAAAGCGGTGACAATCTCGAAATGAGTTTAAGCACCGCAAATTTTTTTTATTTTTATTTAATATTATTTACTGGATTGAACGTTTGTAGAACGGAATTGAACGTTTGTAGAAATTTGATTTGAGTCATCAATAATAAGCTCACCGGGTTTGCGGGGACCACCGGGAGAAGTTCCGTACATTGCACAGCCGCAAACTGCTTGGAGATCAGGAGTCCTTTGGACATTAATGAAACCGTTTACATTAACGTTACCGATGTTACCGACACCGCCTGCAACATTACCAAGTTCGTCTTCAAAAAGTTCATTTTTTCCGTCACCGAGATAACCATTTTCTGATTCATACTCTTTGAGTTCGGCAACCGTGAATTCAAGTCCGATTTCTTTTGCGATCGGAAGCACAGTTGCGGGAATTGATTTTTCCCTGTCAGTAAGATCGCCTTTGTAATCTGCTTGTGCCTTTTCAATTCTCTTTTGAAGATTTTTATCTTCGGCGAGTTTGTCCATGAATTTTTTAACGTTTTCCTTTGCCATTAAAAATTCCACCTTTCATTTTTATTAAATAAATTCTCCTTAACTTTCAGAGAAAATATTTTTCAAAATTTCAAAAAAAATTTTTTAAGAGCCGATTCGTTTTATATTTAAATCATTCATCAACGAAACGACTTTATCGTAATAACCTTTTTTAAAAAATGCGCAGCGATAAGGATCACGAGACCAAATATCACCGTTTTTATTTTCGAGCATTGAATTTAAAATTGCCTGACCGCGACATCCTCCGGCGCAACGATTTCTATATTTACAATTATCACATTCGGGGCGATGTTTAACATAATCTTTGACTTTGGTGCTGATGAATTCAAGATAATTTGAATTTGTAAGAGTATCCCGCAAAGTATCTTTTGTAAAAATCGGAAATTCATCGGCGATAAAAGTATAAGCCATCGGAATACATGGAATCATTCGACCTTCGGCAGTTATGTGCATTACATTTCTTGCGTGCGAACAGACACAAAGATTATCGCTGTTAATTTCTTCAGGCAATTTGCAGCAGCTTATTCTGTAAGTTTTATTTTTGTAAGCCGCAAAAAATCCTGCAAGATAAATTGTCATCGGTGCACCGTCTTCAAAATATTTCGGAATGTAATCAATCAAAGTGTCGTAAATTTCTTCAATCGTCATCGCCTTATCGGTAATTGATGAACCTTCGCCGGACGGAAAAAGCGGATTTATTTTCAAATTCATCAAGCCGAGTTCAGACAAAAATTTAATACTGTCTCTTACTGCATGAATATTTCCTTTGTGCAGACAATATTCCGATCCTGTGGGAAAACCTCTGTCACGACAAATTTTAAAAGCATTAACGACTGCTTTTTCTGCTCCGTCAATTCCTCTGAGCCAATCATGGCAGCCGTCCACTCCGTCGAAACTCATATTAAATTCCGGATAAATTCCGCGTTCTTCAAATTTATCAAGCAATTTATCGTTTACAAGAAGTCCGTTGCTCATTATCGCCGTGATATGAATATTTTTTTCAATCAATTTGTCAACAATGTCAAAGAAATTTTTTCTGACCAATGCCTCGCCGCCGGACAAAATTATTTGTTGAACTCCGCAATCTGCAAGTTGATCGATAATATTCATACAAATTTCGTCGGATAATTCTCCCATTTTTGCATGAGGAGCCGACATGTAACAATGTTTACAGCGTGCATTACATTTACCGGTGATTGACCAATGAACACTTTGCAAAAATCTATTCGGATAAAATTTATATTTTTGAATTGAATCAAGCGGCGAAGAATTTTCAATTTTTTCCACAAATCCGTTTTTTTCGAGCAATTCCATTTGTTTAATTTGTTTCGGTGAAAATATCGGATTTTTTTCATCAATCATTCCGTTGCAAAGTTTCAACGTTTTAAAAATGTCAATCGGCAAAAAGTTGAAATCACCTGTATTTTTATCAATGATACCTGTCGGCAAACGTTGCCAGCCTCTTAACAAAAAATTTTTTTTCAATTTATAATACATAATTTTTTTACCTCAAACATTTTAAGCACCGATTTGTTTTATTTTTAAATTTTCCATCAATGCAATAATTTTTTCATAATAACCATTTTTGAAGAATGTGCAGCGATACGGATCATGTCCCCAAATGTCGCTGCTGCCTTTGAGCATTGCATACAAAATTGCATGTCCACGACATCCTCCCGCACAACGATTGCGATATTTGCATTTATCACATTCAGGATTGCGTTTTAAATAATCTTTGATTTTTTTACTGACAAAATTCATATATTCTGAATCGTTGAGAGTATCCTTCAAAGTGCTTTTACCGAAAACCGGAAATTGATTTATAATATTTGTATAATCCATCAAAGTGCAGGGAATCATTCGACCTTCAGCATTTATGTGCATATTATTTCTTGCAGACGTACAAATACAAAATTCATCACAATTCTGGTCTTCAGGCATTTTGCAAAAACCTATGTCATATTTTTTATTTGGATAAGCCGACAAAATTCCCGTAAGATAAACCGGCATTGATATATCATCTTCAAAATATTTCGGAATATAATCAATTAGTGCATCATACATTTCGGAAATTTTCAG
>CAJOPN010000044.1 GCA_905236285.1 uncultured Selenomonadaceae bacterium
AGATACAAAACTTTATTGAGGAGATTTACATTTAAATTGATGTCGTGAATGTCACAGCCTGCCAAAGTTCCGTTCTGTACAGTTCCGATTAATTGCAGAGACGGATTTTGTAAATTGCCGCCGAATTGTATTTCACTATTTAATTTTCCGTCGATTAAATCCGTTTCGACATTCGACAGCGCAAGAAGATTTTTAATATCTGCATTTTTTACTTCTGAATGACCGCTCATTGAATTTGTCATGTAATTAACTTTTCCGTAAACATTATATGAGCCGTCATTTTGATTGAAACTGAAATTATCCAAATAAATATCATTGCCGTCAAGTCTCAATTTTCCGTTGACATCAGAAATTTCAACTTCATTAAAGCTGAGATTGTCCGCAGTTAAAATTCCGTCGAACAGCGGTCGATCCAAATTTCCTTTTATAATTCCCGTGAATTTGCCGTGCCCCTGTGCAGGATAATTTTCGGGCAATTTTCCTTCAAATCTGTGAACATCAATATCATGCACTTCAACAGTAAAATTCATGTCGGTAGTTTTTGAATCAATCGTGCCGTTCAAATCCATGTCAACCATCGGCGAAAAAATATGAAAATCCTGCAGACGAATTATATCACCTTCAACGAAATAATCGCCGTCCATTCCGTTTACGAGAACGCCGCGATAACTTCCACGCCAAAAATGAATATATCCGACAACTTCAGGTTTGTTGAGCGTGCCGGTAATCGTTATGACGTTGTCAACGTTGCCTGTCAATTCTTGATCCGGCTTGACAAGTCTTATAATATCTTCTGCACGTGCTCCGATTGTATCAACTCGAAGATTTATATTTTTTTCGCCTGAAAGTCCTACTTTGCCTTTCGCCTGCCAAATATCTTTTCCGCCTTTAATCATTTTGAAATCATTTACTTCAACGCCGTCAAGACTTCCTGCCGCAGTAAATTTTATTGAATCATAAGGCTGATTGAGCAATCTTCCTTTGAAATGATTTTTTTGAGATTCGCTCATTCGTCCCTGCTTGTCGAATTGTGAAATGTCGATTGCCGAGAAATTTAATTTTACATCGGGATTATCCGCGTCGCCGTGAATACTTCCTTCAAAGTCTGCAAGTCCTGAAACTTCGACATTGGGAATAAATTTTTCAGCGATATTCAAATCAACTTTTGCGGCATAAAATTTCAAATCCAATTTATTGCCGTCAGTAACAGTTCCTTCAGCACCGAGTGAACCGCCGTTTGCAAGTTCCGCGCTGAGATAATCGACTTTTACATCATCGCCGTCAACGAAAAACGAAGTATCAAATCTGTTTACGTTCACGCCTTCATAATCAATATTGTTTCCGTTCGCCGATCCGTAAATTTTTAATTTTTCTAAATCATCACTCACGCCGTTAATTCCGATGTCGCCGCTTATACTTCCGCCGATTTCTGAAAGTGTCGGAACAAAATTTTTAAAACGTGAAACTTCGACATCATTCAATTTCAAATGTGCATTATATGACAAATCCATTGCTTGAAGTTCCAAATCTCCGCTTATATTTCCGCCGAAAGTATTCGCATTTAAATCAGTCAAAAAAACTGCATCATCTTTATACTTTAAATGAGTTGAAACGTCCGAAAGATAAATTTGCAAATCGTCATAAGAAATTAAAGGCGAATAAATATCAGCCTCGACAATCGGATTATTCGGAGTTCCGGACAAATGCGCGTTGAATGAAGCAACACCTTCAGCCGGCAGATACATAATTGCATTTGGATTGAATGAGTCCGAACTTGCATTTAAATCAAAATAAATTTCATCGGTATCAAGTCTGATCGTTCCGTTTACGTCGGCATGCTGTCCATTCGCCTGAGCACCTGCATCAATCAAAATTTTATCGTTGTTGAAATTTGCAGAACCATTTATATCATCAATTTGTGTCTGTTCAACCGTTACCGAACCATTTTTAATTTTTGCATTGCCGCCGAATTTTAATTTTTCGCCACGTTTTTCAATGCTGATATTTGCATCGCTGACGATTCCTCCTGAAATTTCAATGCCGTCGGGAATATTTTCGGAAGGAATAAGCGGAATAATTTCGGCAAGATCGAGCGAATCCGTTTCAATATTTATGATTTGTCTTGAATCGTTTGAATCAATATCGGCATGGACACTTGAGCCGAAAGTTTGAGCCTTAATATCAGCGTCAACATTCATATATTCATCAAGATTGACTGACGCATTTAATTTTTCAACGTCAATTTTATTTTTATCAATTATTGCGGACAAATTTTTACTTTCGGCATCGGCTTTAATTTCGCCGTGATTAAATTCAAGAGCAAGATTAATTTTTTCGGCATTAATTTTATTTTCTTCATAATTTCCCGAAACTTCGGCATCATTAATTTTTGCATTAAATTCAGCCGTTGTATCAAAATCCAAATTTACAGTTTCAACATTTGCATTAAATTCATTGTCATCAAAATTTACATTTAAATTCACGTCATCAATAAAAATATCGGCATCAAAATTACTTTCGCCGGTATCGGAAGTTTTAATGTCGTTAAAGTTCCAAGTATCGTCTTTACGTTTAATTAAATTTCCTTCAACGTCATGAATTTTTATTTCATCAATTGCAGTCAAAGGATCATCAGCCAAAGAAAGCAAACGAAAATTGACCTCAGCAGATTGAGCCTTTGCGATGAGGTCAGAATTTTTATCGTAAATTGCAAGATCTGTTACTGTAATATCACTTGGAGAATTTGCATTTAAATCACCAATTTTTACATTGCCTATTTCAACTTTGGTGCCGAGAGCCTGAGTTGCTTTTTCGGATGCAGTCGCGGCAACTTTCTGAATCAAAGCATCACGTTGAGAATATAAATAAGCGGCACCGGCAGAAGTTATCAATGCGGTGCCGACGAGGAAACCTGCAAGAGTCTTGAAAATTTTTTTCATGGCAATCCTCTTGAAAAATTTTTTTAAATTTTTATTTATTTTTTGTCATGTCATTTTCGACAGATTCGGAAGGAACAGGCGAGCCGACATCAAGATTTGAAATCGTGACGACGGGAGCAACTTCACCTGCTTTTGGAATTTCGGCGGCAACATCAGTAATAGCTGCCTCTTCACGAGCATCAGCCGCAGTTTTTCCACTGTCAACAGCCGCAACGTAACGACTTACATCAATTCCAACCGGAATACCCATCGATTGATCAAGTGTGGCCTTAGCAACATTGTAACGATAAAGAGCCGTATAATAATTTGAACGAGCATCAGTCAATTTTTCTTGAGCATCCATAACTGCAAGGTTTGTATCGACACCTGCGGCATAACGAACTTGAGCAATTTTATAATCTTCTTCAGCACGATCGACTGCAATTTTTGTGACAGCAATATTTTTTTCAGCGGAATAAAGATCAAGAAATGCTTTTTGAACATTGACTTGAACTGATTCACGAGCAGCAGCAGCATTTTCCTGAGCACGAGTGATTGCAGCATCAGCCTGTTTAACTTGTGAACTTGTCACTCCACCATCAAAAATATTCCAACTCGCACTTAATCCTGCCGTCCAATAATCAGTTATGTCATTATGAAAAACTTTTTCGCCTTGAATATTTTTCGTAACACTAGCATTCACGGTCGGACGATAACCTGATTTCGCAGATTTTTTTTCAGCTTCAGCTTCACGAACTGCATAATCTGCGATGGCACATTCGGGAGAATTTTCAAGAGCATAACGCGTGCAATCTTCAAGATTAATATTATATTTCGTGTAAGTGAGTTGATCTCTCGGACGCAAAACGGTATCAGCAGGCAGACCTATATAATTGCAAAGATCGGCAACCGCATTGTCAAAGTTATTTTGAGCGTTGACTAAATCCTGTTGAGCCTCCGCAAGTTGAACTTGAGATGCCAAAACATCAGATTTTGCAACCGTTCCGACTCTGAATTGTGCGTTGACATTGTCCAAATGTTCCTGAAGGACGTTTACAGCCTCTTCTTCGACTTCAATTTGATTGCGACATTGCAAAACATAATAATAATAATTTGTAGCAGTGGCACGAACAGTTTGAAGAGTTTGTTCAAGTTCAAGATCAGCAGTATTTAATCCGTAACGAGCAGATTCTCTTTGAGCCTCAAGTTTTCCACCGGAATAGACAGGCATTGAAACTTCAGCCGAATTATTAAAATTTCGATGATAATTATAATCTCTGTAATATTTTCCGCCGAATTTCGTACCTGTAGCCGACCATGAAACGGTGGGATTTGACTGACGGCGAGCAATGCTTAAATTCCAATAAGCCGATTCACGACTTGCCGAAGATTGTTTAATCGTTCGATTATTTGCAAAAGCTCTTTCGACAGTTTCATCAAGATTGAGATCAACAATATCGGCAGCATTCGCATGATTGACTGAAAAGGCGAATAAACCTGCCAAAATTAACGAAGTTAAATTTTTCTTATTGACACGTTTAAAAATTTTCATTAAATGATTCCTCCAATTTATAAATTAAAAATATAATTCAAAGTTAAAAATCTCTTTTGAGACCGAAATAGGCGGCTCGATCATCGGAGTCGGTGAAATCATGCCATTGAGCGAGAATATAAGTTGCATCGGCGATTTTATACTGAGATTTTAATCTGAAAGTTCCGTGATTGGGATCATATGCCTCAGCGGACAATTTTGCATTTTTGCCGAGATAAAAATCCAGACCGAGACCCATTTTTCCGTCAATGATACCGGCACG
Organism: uncultured Selenomonadaceae bacterium; assembly: GCA_905236285.1. Classification (GTDB taxonomy): domain Bacteria; phylum Bacillota; class Negativicutes; order Selenomonadales; family Selenomonadaceae; genus Quinella. The sequence goes on from CAJOPN010000044.1 coordinate 4,733, forward strand.
CGCTCCCAATTTTTTGAAACGTTTTCCGGCAGTCAAATCCAATTTGTTTGAATCTCCAATATCTTCAACGCCAATATCCAAATTTAAATCTTCATTATTGAAATTGACATTTATATTTGAGTTCCAATCGTGATTGTCGCCGGAATATAAAATTTCAGCCGACGGAGTAACTTTTGTTTTTGAAATTTTTGTAACTGCACCGTCAACCTTAGTCATTAATTTGTCGGCACGTTCGGAAATTGATTTTGCATTGTGAATTGTATCTTTCAAATCGTCGGCAACTTTTTTATCGCCGAAAGTTGAATCCATATTTTCAGCCATATGAGCAATATTTTTTGAAGTGGCGGATATATTCGACAGAGCAGATTTTAAATCCTGCGCAGTTTGAGGATCACCTGCAAAAGTTTCAAGATTTTGAGCGATTGATTCAACTGTACTCATTGTTCGATCCATTGATGCCAAAGTTTCATTTAAATGACTTGCCATATTATTTAAATTTTCTTCGTTATTGATTGCAACTCTGTCGAAAACTTCAGTCATAGAATTAACATGTTGAGACGCTGAATTAAAATTATTTACTGTATCGACGAGAGATTTTTGCAATGAAGGATCGCCGACGATATTATTTAAATGAACGAGAAGAGTATCAACTTTATCTACGACCTTATTTAAATTTTCAAACATTGCATCCATTCCCGCTTCATCGACACCGTAAATATAATCACCGTTATTGAGTTTTTCGGAAGATTTTGACGGCGAAATATTTATAAATTTGTCTCCCATCACTCCGTTTGATGAAACCGTGATTGAAGAATTTTTTGGAATTTGAACATTTTTATCAATGGACATTGAGACTGTAACGCCGCCGCCGTCATTTTTAATGTCTGTAACCTTACCGATCGGAACGCCTGAAAGTGAAACGGTAGCTTGAGGCTGAAGACCGATAACCTGACGAAAACCGGCATAAAGAGTATAATTATCATTTGAACCGAAATCAATATTGCTTAATGAGGCAGTAGCGGCACCGAAAGCCATTAAGCCGCCGACTGTAAAAGCTCCGACTTTAGCAGCAGGATTCATTTTTTAACAACTCCTATTGAGTGACCAGAGATTTAAAAAAATCTTGAACGCGAGGATCATTTATTTTACGAAAATTTTCAACGGTATCAAGAGCAATCAATTCACCTTTGTAAACCATTGCAATTCGATCGGCAATTCTGCAGGCACTTGCCATATCGTGAGTGACGACAACGGAAGTTACTCTGAGAGATTTTTGAGTTGAAATAATTAATTCGTCAATGGTTCGAGTGGTAATCGGATCGAGACCTGAGGAAGGTTCATCATAAAAAATAATTTGAGGATTGATTGCTATTGCACGAGCAAGGGAAACTCTTTTTTTCATACCGCCTGAAAGCTCATTCGGCATTAAATTTTCAACGCCTTCAAGTCCGACTTGATGAAGTTTTTCTTTGACGATAGAATTAATTTTATCTTTCGGCAAATCGGTATGCTCAACGAGACCGAAAGCAACATTGTCACCGACTGACATTGAATCGAAGAGAGCCGAATATTGAAAAACCATTCCCATTTTCAGGCGAACACGAGTTAAATCTTCTTCAGACATCTTTGAAATTTCATCTTCATCAATCCAAATTTCACCTTCGGACGGTTGAATCAATCCGATCATCAGACGAAGTAAAGTTGATTTGCCGGAACCTGAACCGCCGATAATCGCCAGAGTTTCACCGTCAAATATTTCAAGATTGACTTGTTTGAGTGCCGCCTTAGTGTTAAAATATTTGCTGACATTTTTTATTTTAATCATTCAATCACCATAAATAAAGAAAGTCAATACAGCATTCAAAATAAAAATTACAATGATTGATGCGACAACAGTTTTTGTGGTAGCCTTGCCGACACCTTCAGCACCATCGGGACAATTCAAGCCGTAATAACAGCCGAGAACTGCAATTACATTTCCGAAAAAAATTGCTTTGATGAGTCCGCCTGTCAAATCATAAATATTTGCGAAGACGTGAATTGAATTTGTAAAAAGATATGAAGAAATTCCCGAATAATAAACGGCAACGACATAACCGCCGAAAACTCCGATTAAATCGCCGAAAACAGTCAAAAGAGGAACAACGATCATACAAGCGATCATTCGTGGAACGATGAGATAATCAACGGGACTGACAGCCATAACTCTCAAGGCATCAATCTGTTCTGTGACTTTCATTGTTGAAATTTCGGCAGTAATTGCAGCACCTACTCGACCTGCACAAACGACGGCGACCAAAACCGGACCGAGTTCACGACCGATAGCGATTGCAATTAATCCTCCGATTGTAGATTGAGCACCGAATCTGATTAATTCGTGAGCAGTCTGCAAAGTGAAAACAACACCTGTGAAAAGCAAAGTCAAAGAAACGATCGTCAGGGAATCAACGCCGAGATGTGACATTTGCGCAATGATATGACGAAATCGCGGCTTATGTCGAAGTTGTTTGAAGGTATCAACATAAATTAAAATGACTGAGCCGAAATCACTTAACATTTTAATTACGAATTCGCCGATGAGTTCAAAAAATTTTATAATCATAGCAAAATTATTATAACACAATTCAAAAGAATTATGAAGTATTTCTGAAAATTTTTTAAAGAATTTTTACAAAGTGAGGTAAAGCAATGAAATTTGTAATTTATACTGACGGTTCATGTCTTGGAAATCCGGGATCGGGAGGCTGGTCTGCAATTATCGTTGACTGTGAAAGCGGAGAGATTGAAGAATTGAAAGGCGGGGAAAAATCTACGACAAACAACAGAATGGAAATGACAGCTGCAATTTCTGCACTTAAAAAAATTCCGAATGATTCAACCGTCGAACTTTTTACTGATAGTGCCTATCTTAAAAATGCCTTTACTCAAAATTGGCTTGTCAACTGGAAACGAAAAGGTTGGAGAAATTCGACGGGCAAACCTGTTTTGAATCAAGATTTGTGGCTTGAACTTGATAAATTGATGTCAACACGAAATGTAAATTTCAAATGGATTAAAGGTCATGCCGGAAATGTTTACAATGAACGCTGTGACGAAATGGCAAGAGATGAAGCAACAAAATTTAAAAATTCACGTTGACGCAGTTATTTTATTCTCAAAAAATTAATTAGTCAATGAAAAATTTTTATTTTAATAGAAGTACCAAAGCAATGGCAACAAAAAAACCGACTGGAATCTCATCTTTAACTTAATCCAGACGGTCATCGCCATCTTAAACTTCTTCTTAAAATAAAGTCGTGAACTACTAACGACTTGACCCAACGATGTTGCAAAAACTCGAAAGGTAAGTCGACACACACTATCGACTGCACATGTGACATCGTCATATGTCAATAGTATCAAGGTTTGGCTTAATTGTCAAGCCTTTTTTAATTCAACTTTTCCTTGAGCTTTATCCTGTCAATCTTTCCATTGGCATTGAGAGGCAATTCATCAAGACAAATTTTTTGATTCGGCAGCATGTATTCAGGCAAAAGTTTTTTCAAATTCTCCTTCAAAAATTTTTCGTCAACATCGCCGGAATAAAACATCACGATATGATTTTTGTTCGTGTCATAAATACAGCAGCATTGATTGACATCATTCAACGACAATGCCGCAGTTTCAATTTCTCCGAGTTCAATTCTGTGTCCCATATGTTTAATTTGAAAATCTTTTCGTCCATCAAACATCAATTCTCCATGTTCATTGTAATGTGCCAAATCTCCCGTGCGATATATTTTTTCGCTGTAAGATTTATTCAAAGGATTTTGCACAAAAGCGGCAGCGGTTCTTTCGGGATCGTTGTAATATCCGTATGCAAGACATGTTCCGCGAATACACAATTCACCGATTTCATTTTCTTTTGTGACAAGTTCGTCACGTTCATTTAATATAAATGTATCAGTATTTTTGCATGATTTTCCGAGCGGTAAAGGTTCATCATCAGAAAAATTTCTGTCAACGATATAATAATTGCATATATCAGTAAATTCTGTCGGTCCGAATAAATTTGCAAATCGTGCATTAGGTAGATTTTTTCGCCATATATTCATTTGTTTCACAGGCATTACTTCACCAGCAAACAAAATATTTTTCACGCAAGAAATATCAATTTTGCCTAACGCTTTAAAATTTACAACTATACAAAGTGCTGATGGAACCCAATATAATGTATTTATTTTACTTTCGTTTATATATTCTAACAATTTAATTGGAAATGAAAAAAGCATGTGCGGTATCATATATAGAGCAGAACCGTTTCTGATTGTCTGATATATATCCATAACCGACATGCTGAAATAAAATGGTGTTTGATTTCCAAAAACTGTTTTATCATTAAATTGAAATGCTTCTTTTCCCCATTCGATGTAACTGATTAATGATTTATGTGAAATAATTACACCTTTCGGAGTGCCTGTCGAGCCTGAAGTAAACATCACATATAAAATATCAGTATCAATTATTTTTCTGCCGACATCTTTTACAATCTGTTCATTTAAAGTATTTTTTTGAATATTTTCGTAAATGTAAGTCTTAACATTAAATTGATTTGCTTGTTCAAAAAGATTTTCATTCGTGATAATCGCACTCGGCTGCAAAGTTTCAATAATTTTTTCGGCTCTTGATTTCGGCATTTTGACATCAAGCGGTGTATAAAAATTTCCGCTGTATGCAACTCCCATGAAAGCCGCCACACATTCAACAGATTTTTCAATATAAATTGCAATCGGTTTTTTGAAAAAATTTTGTTGAATCAAATTTTCTGCGATCTTCAAAGATTCATTGCGTAATTCGGCAAAAGTGATACTTCGTTTTTCATCGACGAATGCAATTTTATTCGGAAATTTTTTTGCTGACTCGTCAAGGTAATCAGTTACAATCATGATTAAATTTTTCCTTCCTTCGCGTCGGTTATTAATTTAAAAATGGTTTCGGCAGATTGAAAATTTTCGGGAATGATGGATTCAGCCGGAATTTCAATTTCAAATTTTTCTTCGATTGCAGAAATCAATTCAAGCATCTCAAGCGAAGTTAAAATTTCTTCATCGACTAAATTTTTTTCTTTCGTAAAGTCGACATCTTTTTTTATTGACTTAAGAATTTTAAATAATTCATCCATAACAAATTCCACCTTTCTGAAAGTTTTTTTAATTTTAATGATTGATTTAAGAAATGTCAACATAAAAATAAATCTCTTTGACAATTTTTGAACGATAATTTATACTTTTGGCAGGAAGTGAAATTTAATGAAAATATTTTTGATGATTGTTGCAACGATTTTAACAATTATTATAGGGCTGACGTTATTATGTGTCGGCTTTCTTTTTAATGAAAATTCTCGCAGAAAAATTCGTTTTGCAATTTTTTTGACTGATATGATCTTGATTGCAATCTGTATA
>CAJOPN010000045.1 GCA_905236285.1 uncultured Selenomonadaceae bacterium
GGAAATTGCGTCGTGAGCATCTTCAATCATCTCAACATATGATTCATAACGCTTGGCTATATCAAAAAAAATTTTTTCGTCGGCAAGCAATGAAACGACTGCAGGAATTTCACCGACTATTTTAACGCTTGCTCCGAGCTTCAATTTATTTTTTGAATTTGACGGCGGAAGAATTATTATCGTTGAATTGAATGTTTCTGATAAAAAATTATGAAAGCGTTGAAAAATATCGACTGCAAACGGAAAATCCACATCGGGATGATTTTTTAATTTATCGTAATAATTTGTCAATGCAGTTTCAATAGGCGGAATTTCCAACTGACTATATTCATCAATAATTCTGCCGAGTTTTGAAAAATTTGCAATTCCGTTGTCAACGAGTGCCTGTGCAAATAAAACTGACTGACCATCTTTGAGTTCTTCGGCTCGTTTTTCCTGCCGCGGAGTAATCAACGTGCGGACAAATTCATCATCTTCCCGAATCAATTCATTTGAATTTATCAGCTGCAAAAATAATGCCTCAACTGCAAGAGTCGGTTCTGATTTTTTCGCCGATTTTATTATTTCATAAATTTGCGATTTGCTTAATATTGAACTGTTGAAAATAAATTGTCCAAAGTCGTGGCTTTTCATTAATCGAACTCCTTGCCTTCAACTTTTTCTTGTGCTTTCTTTCTCTGACGTTTTGCCTTTGCTCGTTTTATCGCCTCGACTGCTTTAACAATTTGTTCACGTGTGTACGGTTTTTGAATAAAATCTATTGCTCCCATTTTCAAAGTCTGCATTAATTTTTGAGGAGTACCAGCTGAAGAGAGCATAACAATCGGAACATCGGGACTGACTTCACGAATTACCTGCAATGCCTCAATCCCTCCGACTTCCGGCATGACTATATCTAAAATTACTCCGTCCGGCTCGTCTTCAAGGTCTTTCATAATTGCTTCTTTTCCATTTGCTGCTTCCGTCACTTCACAATTAAGTCTTTCGAGTTCCTCACGAAGTTTTTTGCGCAAAAGTCTTGAATCATCACTAATCAAAATTCGCAATTTATCATTCGGTTGGGATTTAGTCGGCGTTCCATTTGAAGATTGACCAATATTTTTTTCCATCAGTATATCCTCCAATATTTTTTATTCACATCAATCATTGTGTAATTTTATCATTTATATTAAAATCGTGTCAAGATTTTTTGCAATGAGATAAATTTTATTTTTGGAGGCGAAATTTTTTAAGATGAGAATTTCAATTTTTGAAAATATAATGACACCGGGAGGACATGAAGTAGATTTTGATCGAATTTTGGTTGAGGAATTAAAAAATCTCGGACATGAAATAAATTTTTATGTTCCCGAAAATTTTATTTTTCAATTTGATTACAAAGTTCCGATTAAAAAATTGAACGGCGAGGCAGTCACTTATACAAATTCACACGGAATCAAAAAAATTTTTGCGGCTGCCAAACGTGAAATAAATCGTCAAAGATGGTACAATCAACTTTACGATGAACAAAAAAATTTTGACGCACTTATAATTCCGACTTCAACGCAGCGATATTTGAGAGCTCTCAATCGAAATATTTTAAAAAAAATTTCCGTGCCGTTGATTTTTATTTTGCATGGAATTAATCCGAACGAATCGGAAAAATTTTTCAATGAATCGGCAAAATTGGAGCAGTATGAAAATATAAAAATGATCGTTTTGACTTTCAATGACAATATTTTTGGAAGGCGTGCAAAAAATATTTTTCCGATTTATCCTCCGACTTATATTCCCCGCGACATTGATTTTGATTTTGAAAAACAAAAATTGAATGAAGAATTGACGATCGGATTTTTCGGACAATATCGACGTGAAAAAAAATTGGAAGATTTTTTGAATGTATTTTTAAGAGGCAATTATAAGCGCAAAATAAAATTAATCGTTCAAGGCTCGACAATGCACGCCGAAGATGCCGAAGATTTTGAACGAATCATAAAAAAATATTCGGAGTACGAAAATATTTCATTTCTGCACAAAGGTTTAATAGGTGCTCAATGGCAGAAAGCAATTTCGGAAATTGACGCGCTTTTGATGCCGTATTCTGCGCCGCGTTATAAATATCACTGGGGAGGAATGCTTTTTACAGCAATAGGATTTCAAAAGCCGGTAATTGCAAGCGATGACATGAATCCCGAAGTTTTTGAAAAATTTAAAATCGGCGAAACATTCGAGAGTGGCAATTTAAATTCACTCGGCGAAGTTTTGGAGAATTTCATAAATAATTTTGATTCAAATGCAAAAAAATATTTCGATGAATTAAAACTCGCAAGCGAAGAATTTTCACCGAAAAATTTTGCAATTCGCATAGAAAACATCATTAAAAGTTTTCGAGAATAATTTTTTTGAAAATATATTGTAACTTTTTAAAATTTCTTGTATATTTAAAGGAGAAAAAATTTTTCGGAGGAGTTGCCGAATTTATGAACGAGAAAAATTTTTCAATTCCAAATGAATTTAACAATGAAATATATAATTTGCTCAACGATACGGATAATCGTCTTTATTTTCGCTGGGATTTGAATACAGACATTTTGGAGTTTACTGCTTCCGTCGAAAATTCCGATTACGATTTTCCTCAAAAAGCGAATCCGGCATCAACATATTTTTGGGGAGGAGAATTGATTCATCCGGATGATCGCGCAGAATTTAATGATTTTCTTGATAAAATGTTTTGGCTTAAACAATCCGATAATGTCGATCACAGAGTATTCACCAGCAAACTCAGACTTCATGGAAAAGCCGAAATCGGTTATCTTTGGACTGAAATTCGTCTTCTTGCTTACTTCAATGAGGAAGGTCCGATTATGGCTTTCGGCTGTATTTCAAATATTAATGATACACAACTTTGGCAGATGGAACTTTTGCACTCTGCCGAGACCGATGTTTTGACAGGTTTTTTAAATAAGGCAGCAACTCAAAGACATATCGAAGAATATCTTGCAAAACTTACTCCGCGTGATATTTCTCCTGCGCTGATTATAGTTGATGCCGACGGATTCAAAGCCATAAATGATTCATTCGGACATCTTTTCGGCGACGGTGTTTTGACTGATATGAGTGCCGCAATCAAAGAAGTTTTTTCTGAAAACGGAATTATCGGACGAATCGGCGGCGATGAATTTATTGTACTTTTAAAAGAAATGCCTTCACTTGAATTTTTGGATAAGCGTTGCAATGAAATTTTGAAAAAACTTGACAGACATTACGAAAGCAATAACGTAAAACTTCCGTTTTCAGCAAGCATAGGAATTTCACTTTATCCCAAACACGGAACTTCTTACGTCGATTTATTTAAGCATGCCGATCGTGCGCTTTATGAATCAAAATCTCGCGGAAAAAATTGTTATTCGATTTATCGTTCAAGTTTAATCGGTCAATCAATTTCCGTTGAATCGACTCGTGATCCTCTTCATGCAGAAGATATTCGTCAAAAAGCATTTCAGGATAATATGCTTGAATTTATTTTAAATTTGTTTTATGAAACTCAGAATCAAGATATAACAATTTCAATGTGTCTCGGACTCTTCGGCAAACAATATAATCTTGATCGCGTTGCTGTCGACAGTTTCAAAAAAAGTTCAAATCAATATACCAATGCTTTTGAATGGATAAGTCCGCGAGGAATTTCAATTAATGCCAACGGTTCAAAAATAAATGACAACCTTCCTTTGCGATATTCTCTGATAAATTCTCTTTACAAAGTTACGCCTTATGGAGTTATGTCAACTTGCTCTTCAGTCAGTCAGCGCGGTGAGAAATATCAAAAGATGGCTGAAGATTTAAAAATGGAATCTTTTTTGTATTGTAAAATTTCTCACGGAATGAATGACATCGGCTGTGTCGGTTTTGAATCAAGCATTGAAAGAGATTTTTCAAAAGAAGAATGTACAAAACTCAGTACTTTTGCGGTTCTTCTCGGTAATATGCTCCTTGACCGCAGGACGGATTCAATTTCCGAACGCATGAGCAAACATTTTCAAAACATTTTGGATCACATGCAGGAATTTATTTATCTTGTTGATAAAGATTCATTTGAACCGATTTTTTTCAATATGACCGTCCGTCAAACTCTGACTTCAATTTCGGGAGTTCAGCCCTGTTACAAAAAATTTCATAATTTCGATTCTCCCTGCAAAAATTGTCCGATTTTCAAATTATCGAAAGACGGCAGCGAATATATAGACGTGACTCTTGACAACTGGGGAGCTCCGACAAATGCACGTGCTTACAATATTCATTGGGAAGATGAAACCGACAGAAATTTAGCGTTGATTATTCAATCTTCATTCTAATTTGTTGCCGAATTTCGCAATCCAATATGAAACGCCGCGAACGTAATTTATATAATTTTCAAATGCCGTCCAATCTTCCGAATCAATTTCATTCGTCAGAGGTTCAAGCTTTAGAGGAAATGAATTTGCATTGCCGATTGAATTTCTCGTTATGAATAGTGCATAATTTACGCCACGTTGATTTTCGGTTAACGATTTTCCTATTGAAAAATATTCAAAATTTTTTGGAGCAATCAATTCAATAATCGTCGGCAAAATATCAATCTGACTGCCGGCGGATTTTTTATTTAAAATATTTTTATGAACTCCGTTTCCCGTGACTATGAACGGTATACAAAATCTTTCGTAATCGCTTGGCTGTTTGTCGATATTGCAGCGGTCGGCATGATCTCCAACTATTATGAACAAACTTTCAGGCGATTTTAATTTCATATCGTCAATAAATTTTTTTAATTCGCGATCGGCATAAAGTTGATGAGCGAGTTTTTTATTTAAATCTTCTTCATCAAATTTTTTCGCAAGTAAAATTTTTTCTTCATCAAGATCAACCGTATAAGGCGAATGATTCGATGTATTCAAAATAACATTGAAACTCGGAACATTTAAATTTAAATTTTTTTCGACGAATTGATATAAAAATTTATCGTCAATTCCCCAAACATTTCCCTTGATATTTTTTAAATAAATATCTCCTTCGCCATAAAAATTTTCAAAACCTTGTGCGGTTACAAAATCAGAAATTTTTTCCCAAGTGGAAGGGCCGGCATAAAAAAAATTTGTTTCATAACCGAGATTTTTAATTTGAGGAGCTGCTGCCGTCAGATACGGAGCTTTGAACGATTGAGGCAATGTCGTCAAATATAAATTCGCATCTGCAAGACCTGCAACAATTCCCGTGACTGCCGATACTGTACTTGCGCCGTTCGGTAAAAATGTCGGACAATAATCTGAATCACTTTCATTAATTATTGATTTCATTCCGTCAGCAATATGCAAATCCGAATAATTTTCCAAAAGAGTCCAATTTGCATAGCTCTCTGAAATGATTATAAAAATATGTTTCGGCTTCGGAATAATTTCACCTTGAGCGGATTTTTTGAGATAGTCGCTCAAATCATTTGAATTTATATTTTGAGATTGTATCGAGGCGAGATTTTTTATATTCTGCGCAGAAAAATTTAATCCGCTGCCGGAATCGGTTCGACTTTGCAAAACATAAGCGCGATAAACTGCCTGGTAACTGTCAAGAATTGCTTCATTTAAAAATTTATCTTTCGTGATTCCGATATTTTCAAAAGTCAATTCCGTCTGCCAATTCAAACTGCCGCCGAAAATACTCAACGTTACAATCAGATACGTCAGCGCAATCGTAATCAAGCCGTGAATTTTAATTGTCGGAAGCCTGAAGAATATTTTATACAAAATAAAACTCAAAATCAGCGCAAAAAATAATTTCGGCAATAAATTAAATTCTTCAACAAAAGTAATGAAAAGTGCATATAAATCATCGTTGACGGCATTGAAAATCATTTGATTGAAATTTGAATGAAATTGTTTATAAAAAGGAAAACTTGCAAAATACAAAATTGACGTTGAAATGAAAATTACAGTCACAAAAATTTTCTCAAGAAAGTTTGAAATTAAATGTGCAATCAAAATCATCAGCGTTAAAATTCCTGCAGTCTGACAACTTAATCTCAATCCGAGCCACATTGCGAAAAAAATTTCATCAATCGAAACATCGCCGATGTAATCATTCAACACGAAAATAAAAATCATTCTTCCTGTAGAAAAAATCAACAAAAAGAACACGAATATCATTAATCCGTGTTCGAGAAATTTATTCATACCTGAAAAAAATTTTTTCATTGAAACCTCAGATGTCATTTATTTTTGATTGACACAATGAAAACTTTGTGATAAATTATTCTTGACACTTGAAACGACAGGCGGTCAATCTCAGCCTCAGGAATGAGGTGAGCCTTATGAGCAAATTTTTGTTCGTGATCATTACGATCATCACAATTCTTCTGCTTTTAAGCGGAAAAGCCGCCTAGTCTCCAACACTAGACGACTACTTTATTTTTAGTCGCAACGTAGCACATCATTAGCTACATCAACACGAGGCTCGATCGTTTGTCAATGTGTCCGAAAGCGTTTTGTTCTCAGCAAGACGCTTTTGTTATTTAAAGTATAGCATTCAAAAAATTTTTGTCAAGTTTTTGCAGCGAATTTTTTTATTTTGAATGAAATTCAATCGACTGTTGAAATTTCAAAAATTTTTCATTCAAAAAAATCATCTTTTAAAATTATATTACAAAATTTGTTGACGATTTGGCGCAATTCAAACTATAATGTGAAAAAGGAGTGAGTGGAGGAGCGATTGAAGGAGCAGACATTGAAATGACTAAAAAAGGTCTTTCACTTGAGGCAACCTTGAACGGAATTAAATATTATCCCGATAAGAAATTGAATTAAATTTGAGGTGAAAATTATGATAAAAAATTTTTTATTTGTTTTGATTTGTATTTTTGGATTAAATATTTCGATGTGTTCGGCAAAAATTCTTAATGCAGATCAAGCGGCAATCGGCGGAATAACGATAGGCAGCAATGAAAATTACATAAAAAGTATTTACGGCGAACCGAATAATATTTTCAAACGCGAAGGCAATGCTCAATCTTGGTTTTACGGCGATTCTTTTATAATTGATTTTGTTGACGGAAAAGTTTCGTCGATAATTTCAAGTGGTGCAAACGGACTTTCAACACCTGACGGAATTTCTGTCGGCATGACAAAAAAATCTTTAAAAACGAAGTACGGCAATCCGAATCATTCCGAAAATTATAAAAAGCGTTCAATTCAAACGTATGAAATTGATGAAAATATAAAAATGATTTTCGTGATAAAAAATAAAACAATTTCGGAAATTCGTATCAACAGGTGAAATTATGAAAAAAATTGATTCGGTACTTTTGGATTTTTTACAGCCGGAAGACTTTTTTGAAACAATTTTGGTAGTTGAAAGCGTCGAATATCTTCAAAAATTGCGTGAACGTTATCCGTCGGCAAAAATATTTGCAGTCGTCAAAGATGATGAGTTTATCGAAAAATATTCTGCTTTGAATGTAGAATTTAAAATTTTGGATTATTGCGAAGAAAAATTGCCATTCGACGAAGAATTTTTTGACGCAATAATAGGAGATTTAACGCTTGAAGTTGTGATAAATCCGCAGGACATCGCCGCAGGATTCAGCAGATATTTGAAAGAAACCGGAGTTTGGATAACGAGTTTCAGAAATATTCGACATTGGAGCGTTATAGAAAAATTGATGAAAGGACAATTCGGCGGAATAGTTTCGAGACTTTACGCAAAAATTGAATTTGAAAGATTGTGTTATGCGTCATTTTATAAAGAAGTGCGAATGATGCCGATTGTGAAAAAAGCTCCGAAAAATTTTATCGAAACTTTGGAAAAAATCGGATTTGAAAATATAAATAATGATCTTGAAACGGAATTTTGGCTGATTCGAGCTGCTCGATCAATGCCTGAGCTTGCACTTTTGAAATCAATGTACACGAAAAAGGACAGAAAAAAATTATCGACTCTTATTCACAGAATTGAATATGAAATTGAAGTTGAAGAGAATGTAAAAAATTTTTGGCAGTTTTACGACGAAATCGGATTGTTTCCGGATTATGCAGCGGCTTTCATTCGTTCAGTCGTCATTCACCGCGAAAAGTTTTATAAATTGCTTAAAAAATTTTCAAATCGAAATGAAATTGAAGAAATATTATTTTCTGCCGAAGAAGTTGACGAAATGGAACCTGCATTAGTCGCCGGCGGTGTCTTCAGATGAAGGATTTACGTGAATCATAATGTGTTTGACTTTTTTGAAATGAGTTTCCAAATCGTCATGCACATTTTTTGCTATCTCGTGTGCCTCAATCAACGGCAAATATCCGTCAACGGAAATTTCAAGTTCAACATAAATCCTATTTCCAAATTCGCGAGTTTTTAAAAGATCAATCGAATTAACGCCGTCGTGAGTCATAATAAAATTTTTCAAAGCATTTTCAAATTCATCTGAAGAACTGTGATCAATCATTTTGTCAACGGCATCTTTAAAAATATCAACGGCGGCTTTTGCAATGAAAAAACAAATTACAATGCTCGCGAACGGATCGAGAATTGGAAGTCCCATTCTTGCGCCGACAATTCCAATTAAAGCACCGACCGATGAAAGAGAATCGGAACGATGATGCCAAGCTTCTGCCATAAGTGAACCAGATTCAATCATTTTTGCATAATGACGAGTGTACCAAAACATTAATTCTTTGACGACGATTGATAAAATTGCGGCGAAGAGAGCCAAAATTCCCGGAATCGGAATTTCAGATTGATCGGAAGAAATTTTTTCAAAACCGTCATAGCCAATAAAAAAACCTGTTGCCAATAAAATTATTGATAAAATTATCGCGGCGACACATTCCAATCTTTCGTGACCGTAAGGATGCTCTTTGTCGGCCTCTTTGCTTGAAAGTTTAACGCCGATCATAACAACAATGGTGCTGAAAACGTCTGAAGCGGAATGAATTGCATCGGAAATCATTGCATCGGATTGAGCGACGATTCCGGCAAAAAATTTTGCTGCCGACAAAAAAATATTTACGGCAATACTTGCTCGCGAAACTTTAAAAGCAATCGCCGCCGAACTTTCATAACTTAAAATTGTAATTAAAATCATCTCCACAAAAAATTTTTTTCGTATTTTACAACAAAATTAAATGCTTGACAATGATTGAAAACTGTTGTAAAATTTTTGCGTTGAAAGTTGAATATTTTGGATCAGGTGTCGCAAGACTCAATAAGGAATTCGGTTAAAAGCCGAAGCGGTCCCGCCACAGTAACGAGGAGCGAAACTGCAAAAGTTATGTCATTGGATTTTTTAATCTGAGAAGGCGCAGTCAGCTGTGAATCGAAGCCTGGAGAATTGCCTGATTGACAGTCATCGTTTGACCTGCGAGTGATGGGGAGAAGACTTTTTAATGCAAACTTTTTTTGTGTTGAAAAAATTTTTTCGTCTCATGTCGTAGTGAGGCTTTTTTAATTTTGGAATCTAAAAGAGCCTGAAAATTAATCAGACTCTTTGGGATATTTTTTCTCTGTGAGTTCGCTTGCAGAGATAAGCATTGCTCATACATTTCAAAAACTTTTACTCCGCTCAACTTCGGAGTATTTTTATTTAAAAAAATTTGGTGCGATTGGCGCGATTCGAACGCGCGACCTGCTGCTTAGGAGGCAGACGCTCTATCCAACTGAGCTACAACCGCGTGAAAATATTTTATCACTCCAAAATTTTTATGTCAAATTATTTTTTGTTCAGACGATTTGCAAGACGATTGCCGCAAAATTGAACGAATTGAACCAAAATTATTAAAATGATAACGGTAGCAATCATAATTTCGGGTCTGAATCTCTGATAGCCGTAACGAATCGCCAAATCACCGAGTCCACCGCCGCCGATTGCTCCCGCCATTGCCGATTCTCCGACGAGTGCAATTATTACTGTCGTCAACTGTGCAACTATTGAAGGCATTGATTCAGGCAATAAAACTTTCGTGATGATTTGAAAAGGCGTTGCTCCCATTGCAAGAGCCGCCTCAATCAATCCGTACGGAACTTCTTTTAAAGATGTTTCGACTTGCCGACCGATGAAAGGAATTGACGCAATTACCAGCGGAACCATCGCTGCAGTAGTTCCGATTGCACTTCCGACTATAAATCTTGTCAGCGGAATGATTGCGACCATTAAAATTATAAAAGGTATCGAACGAATTGCATTGACGATAGATCCGATAGTTTTATTTAAAATCGGTGATTCCAAAATTTGACCTTTGCCGGTGACATTCAACAAAACGCCGAGAGGGATACCGAAAGCCGTTGCGATTGTCATTGATACGGCGACCATATAAATTGTTTCACCAAGTGCCTTTGTCAAAAGCGGAATAATTTCGTTGAACATATCCTATCACCTCCAATTTTAAATCTTCGTGCTTGAGAAAATTCAATGCCTTTTCAACTTCTTCTTCTGCTCCCGAAATTCCGATTATCATTCTGCCGAACGGTATCCCATGAATTTGATCGAGGTTGCCAAATAAAAGAGTTACATCAACGCCGCTCACTTCTCTTATCATTTCGGCGATAACGGGATTGTCCGCACTTTCTCCCAAAAATGTCAGTCGCAAAAGTAAAAGACTTCCGACAGTTTCCTCTTGAGAAATTTTATTTCCTCTGAACGCCACCGGCAATTCATTTGACAAAAGCACGCTGATAAATTCTTTTGTGATTGCATGCTGAGGATTTATAAAAACATCAACGACACTTCCCTGTTCTGCAATTACTCCGTTTGAAATTACCGCAACTTTGTCGCAAATATCTTTTATTACCTGCATTTCGTGAGTGATGACTACGACTGTCAAAGATAATTTTTCGTTTATGTCTTTTATTAGATCCAAAATTGATTTCGTCGTTTGAGGATCAAGCGCGGAAGTTGCCTCGTCGCACAATAAAACTTTCGGATCACTTGCCAACGCTCGTGCAATTCCCACACGTTGTTTTTGTCCGCCGCTGAGTTGACTTGGATATTGATTTGCTTTTTCTGAAAGTGAAACCAAATTTAAAAGTTCATCAACTTTCAATTTAATTTTATCTTCGGAAATTTTTGCAAGCCGCAGAGGAAATGCAACATTGTCATAAACCGTCGCCGAACTCAATAAATTAAAATGCTGAAAAATCATTCCGATTTGCTTTCTCATCTCGCGAAGTTCCGAATCATTCATCATCGTTAAATCTTTTCCGTCAACGATAACTTTTCCGCTCGTCGGCTTTTCAAGCATATTTATACAACGAATCAATGTTGATTTTCCCGCTCCGCTCAATCCTATTATTCCAAAAATTTCTCCGCGTCCGATCGTTAAATCTATTCCTTTGAGAGCCGTCACTGTTCCCGAAGGACTTTTATATGTTTTTTCAACGTGAAATAATTTTATCATTGCGTCCTCCAAAAAAATTTTTTCGTAACATTATATCATTTATCAATCAAAAATCAATCGCTGTTGACATCAATAATCTTTTATGATATTTTTATCTTGATTAAAAAATTTCGTGAGGTGATAAGCAATGAAAGCAGTTGTATTGTCCAGCGGAGGATTGGATTCAACGACTTGTTTGGGAATTGCTGTTGATAAATACGGTGCCGACAGAGTTTCGACGATTTTAATTTATTACGGACAAAGACACGTCAAAGAGTTGGATTGTGCAAAAATGATTGCCAGATATTACGGCGTATCTCATTATGAATTTGATATTTCGACGGTGATGAAATTTTCTGATTCAACTTTGCTCAGTCATTCCGGAAAAAAAGTTGCTCAGTCAAGTTATGCCGCTCAAATGAAACAGTCGGGCACAAATAAAGTCGGTACTTATGTCCCGTTCAGAAACGGTTTAATGCTTTCGATTGCAGCGAGTTTTGCAGATTCGATTTACAAAGATGATGAAATTGAATTATATATAGGAGTTCACAAAGATGATGCCGTTGTAAGTGCATATGCCGATTGCAGCGAATCATTCATCAACGCAATGGATTCTGCAATTTCAATCGGAACTTACGGAAGAATTCATTTGATTGCACCTTTCATTGACAACGACAAAAAAGAAATTGTGCGCGTCGGATTGGATTTGCAAGTTCCTTATCATTTAACTTGGAGTTGTTACGCAGGTGGAGAAAAACCTTGCGGAAAATGTGCGACCTGCATTGACAGAGAGAAAGCATTTGCGGCGAATAATGTTTCAGATCCGTTGTTGGTTGCTGCTCCTTACAAAAATATAAAAATATAAATTGGAGAAAAAGATATGCAATTTATTGACAGGACGAAAATTTTTGTTAAGGCAGGAGACGGAGGAAACGGAAAATCATCATTTCGACATGAAAAATATATTCCAAAAGGCGGACCGAACGGAGGAGACGGCGGACGCGGTGCAGATATTGTTTTTAAAGTCGATCGAAATTTGAATACTCTTTTAAATTTTCGATACAAAAGAAATTTCAAAGGAGACAACGGAAAAAACGGCGATATAAAAAATCAATACGGACGAGCGGCTGAACCTTGCATAATAAAAGTACCTGCCGGAACAATAATAAAAGATGCTCAGACGGGCGAAGTTTTGGCTGATTTGACGATGATTGATCAAACGGCGGTGATTGCAAGAGGAGGACGCGGAGGACGAGGCAATGCAAAATTTAAATCATCTTCGCGGCGTGCTCCGACCTTTGCAGAATTTGGAGAACCGGGAGAATCGAAAGAACTTTTGCTTGAGTTGAAACTTTTAGCTGATGTCGGTCTCGTCGGTTATCCCAGCGTCGGCAAGTCATCTTTGATTTCTGCAGTTTCTGATGCACGTCCGGAAATTGCCGATTATCATTTCACAACTTTAACGCCTGTACTCGGAGTTGTTCAGACCGATTACGAAAAATCTTTTGTGATTGCAGACATTCCGGGATTAATTGAAGGAGCGGCTGACGGTGTGGGACTCGGGCACGATTTTTTGAGACATATCGAACGCACGAAATTGATTTTGCATGTCGTTGACGCGGCAGGAATTGAAGAACGTGATCCAGTTGAAGATTTTTATAAAATAAATACCGAATTAAAAAAATACAGCGAAAAACTTTCAAAGAGAACTCAAATTTTAGTCGCAAATAAAATTGATATTCCGTCCTCAGAAAATTTCTTGCCGAATTTAAAAAAACTTGCCGACGATGAAGGAATAAAATTTTTCAAAATATCGGCAGTCACTCGCGAAGGTCTCGATGACTTGATGAATTATGTCGGAACTTGGCTTGATGAACATGTTGAAGAAATTAAACCGATTGAAAGCAATGAAGTAAAAATTTTTGACATGAATGAAAAAGAAGACACCATTACGATTAAACGCAATGATGCCGGAGATTTTATTGTCATAAACAAAAATCTTGAAAAAATCGTCGCCATGACCAATTTTGACAATGATGAAGGTCTGCGAAGATTTCAATACATTTGGCGAATGAAAAATATCGACAGTCTTTTGAAAGAACGCGGAATTAAAGAAGGAATGACGGTTCATATCGGAGAAATGGAATTTACATGGCAGGAGTAAATTTTAATTTTTAAGAAAAAATTCTGACGACATTGAACGTCAATTTTTTTTTTATAATTTTTTAGGTCGCCTGATAATTGTATTCGAGTGCCTTGCCTGTTCCGAGTGCGACACATGAAAGCGGATCATCGGCGAGTGCAGTCGGAATATTTGTTTCTGCTCGAATCAATTCATCAAGCCCGTATAACATCGAACCGCCGCCTGTCAAAACAATTCCGTGATCCATAATGTCGGCTGCAAGTTCGGGAGGAGTATCCTCCAAAACTTTTTTTACACATGCAACAATTCTGTCAACCGAATCTTTCAAAGCGTCGGCAATTTCTGAACTTTCGACATTAACATTTTTCGGAAGTCCCGACAAAATATCTCTGCCGCGAACGTCCATTGTAACCGCTCTTGCTCCGCGATATGCACAGCCGATTGTTACTTTTACATTTTCAGCCGTGCGCTCTCCTATCATCAAATTATATTCTTTTTTAATGTATGCCTCAATGTCGCTGTCGAATTTGTCGCCTGCAACTCTCAAGCTGTCACTTCTTACAATTCCGCCGAGAGAAATAACTGCAATGTCACAAGTTCCGCCGCCGATGTCAACTACCATTGAGCCGACAGGTTCAGAAATATCAATTCCTGCTCCGAGTGCTGCGGCTATCGGTTCTTCAATCAGTTCCGTTTTTTTCGCACCGGCTTGTTCTGCCGCCTCTTGTACTGCTCTTTTTTCTACGACCGTCACTCCCGAAGGAATACAAATCATTACTCGCGGTCTGAAAATAAATGATCGTCCGACAACTTTTTCAAGAAAATATCGAATCATTGACTCTGTTGTGTCGTAATCGGCAATTACTCCGTCACGCAGCGGACGAATTGCAACTATATTTCCCGGCGTTCGTCCTATCATTTGTCGTGCTTCTTCTCCGATTGCAAGAACTGTATCTGTATCTTTGTCAACGGCCACTACAGACGGCTCGCGAAGGACTATTCCTTTGCCTTTGACGTAAACCAAAATATTCGCCGTACCTAAATCTATTCCGACACTCATTGACATTCCAAACAAATTTAAAACCGCCTTTCACAAGTCTGACAAAAAATCTTGCAAAATTTTATCACGATTTTATTTCATTTGCAAGTAACTTGAATTAATTTTATTACAAAAAAAAACATCTGAAAAATTTTATCAGATGAAAAATTATTAAATGAAAATTTTTTATCTCTTGTAAGCAGTAATTTGTTGATAATGTTTTTTGAAAAATTCTTCGGCGACTTGCGGGAAAAGTGCATAAGACAAAACATCTTCATCAGTCGGATTGAGAAAACCTTTGTTGATGAGTTCGTTTTTAAATTGATCGAAAGTTTCAGCCTTTGCATCTTCAATCGAGCAATCTTCAATAATTTGATCTTCGGGAATTTTAAGCGTGTTGATGATGAAATCTCTGTCAATTTGAACGGGAGTTCTTCCGAATTTTCCGCGTGCAAGGTCTTTAAATTCATTCGGAACCATTTTGTAACGTTCGCCTGTCAAAACATTCATTGTAGCCATAGTTCCGACGATTTGACTTGAAGGAGTAACCAGCGGCGGATAACCTGCATCGGCACGAACACGCGGCATTTCATCAAGTAAGTCTTGATATTTGTCTTCAGCTCCCGCTTCTTTAAGCTGATTGACGAGATTTGAAAGCATGCCGCCGGGAATTTGGAAATCAAGAACATTTACATTGACATCAAAATAACCTTTGAGACCGAATTCTTTTATAAGTTCAGCCTTCACGCCGAGAAAATGTTTTGCAATCGGAGTGAGTGCCTGACGATCAAGCAATTTGTTTTCATCGCGAGCATTTACGATTGAAATCGGAATATCAATTTCTTCGTGCTTGCTGCCCTCATTCATTGCAATAATCGTTTCCGTGCATGGCTGGCTTGTATCGCTTGAGAAAGGTGAAAGTGCACAATCAATAATGTCAACGCCGGCTTCCATTGCTTTAATGTAAGTTGCATGACCGAAACCTGATGTGCAATGTGTATGAAGTTCAACGGGAGTATCACCGAGGGCGGCTTTGAGTTTTGAAACGAGATCATAAGCAACATAAGGAGCAAGCAAGCCGGACATATCTTTGATACAAATTGAATGACAGCCCATTTCTTTAAGTTCAACAGCAAGTTTAACGAAAGTATCATTAGTATGAACGGGACTTATCGTATAAACGAGACAGCCTTGAACTTCCGGTTTTTCTGGACATTCAAGAGCCGATTTAATTGCAACGCGTAAATTACGAACGTCATTGAGAGCATCAAAAATCCTGAAAACGCCGATACCGTGTTTTGATGCACATTTTACAAATTTATCGACGACATCATTTGAATAATGATTGTAGCCGAGAAGATTTTGTCCGCGAAGGAGCATTTGAATCGGAGTATTTTTTAATTTTGCCTTGAGTTTGTCGAGTCTGTCCCAAGGATCTTCATCAAGAAAACGAAGACATGTATCAAATGTTGCTCCTCCCCATGCTTCAAGTGCTTTATAACCGATGTTGTCAAGTGCTTCAAGCATTGGTTCCATTTGACGATAACGCATTCGGGTTGCGCAGAGAGATTGATGACCGTCACGAAGAACAGTCTCCATAATTTTGACAGAGTTTTTCGCCATTAAGTTACACTCTCCTTTGAACTTATTGAACTATAAATTATACAGAAAATTATAAATTTATTTAATGAAATTGTCAATAACTTGATTGATATTTTGCAATAAAAAAATAAATTTCACTTATGAAAAACATTAACACAAAATTTTTTTGATAACAATTTTTAATTTCATTGACAAAAATATTTTCGACGCTTATAATTCATTCAATAAAAAATTTTTTGGAGATGATTTGAATGATTGCAACCGTGATTCTCGGCGTGATAATCGCTGTAATTTTCGGCATTGGAATTTATAATATTTACAGTAATTTTTTCAAAGGTACTTCAACCTGCTGTAAAAGCGAATGTTCAAGCTGTTCGATGTGCAAAGTTCAAGACAATTATAAAACGAGAGTTGAGGCGATTGAAAAATTTAAAATTAAGAAAACGATCGATGTTGACGGCATGACTTGTGAAAATTGTACGGCGGCGGTTACGAAAGCACTTGAAAAAGTTGAGGGAGTGGTGATAGCGGCGGCGAGTGTAGAAAAACAATCTGCACAGGCGGCACTTGACAGAGAAATTGCCGATGATGTTTTGAAAGATGCAATTCGCAAAGCAGGCTACAATCCGGGAAATATTTTCGTTTTAAATTGAAATAAGAAAACTTCAACCTTTTTAGTCGGTCGGAGTTTTTTTTTTTTAATCTTATTTTTATTGACATGATGAAAAATTCTTAAATTTTTTTAACAAATTTTCAATGAAGAAACGACGCGCCGAATTGTTCAAAAATTGTTGACAATCCCAAAACAAATTGATAAACTTGAAAAAATAATCTTGAAAAAATTGAATCGGAGGTAAATTTCAATGAAAATTAAAAAAAATCGGCAGGTAGAATTTGACAAAAAAATAAAAAAATTATCTCTCAAATTTTAATTTTCGGAGATGATGATTTATGTACGTAACGCGGAACAGAAAAACTTCATTGGAAATGATGATAGGCAGAGTCCTGAAAGAAAAAAATTATACGATAGCCTGCGCCGAATCATGCACGGGAGGATTGCTCACTTCACGATTGACCGATGTACCCGGCAGCAGCGAATATTTAAAAGGAGCGATTGTTTCATACACGAACGAAATTAAAATAAATCTTTTGAAAGTGAAAGCCGAAACGATAGAAGAATCTGAAATTGTATCGCGAGAAGTTGCTTTGGAAATGGCAAAAGGTATAAGAAACCTTCTCAATACAGATATTGGAGTCGGAATAACAGGCGTGGCAGGTCCGACAGGTTCAACCGAAAAATCTCCGGTCGGCTGTGTGCATATTGCCGTTTCAGGTTCTCAAGGCGAAGCTACCGAAGTTCATCATTTAATCGGAAACAGAATTGAAATTAAATGGCAGGCAAGCGAGGCGGCTTTAATGCTGATAAGAAAATATTTATTAAGTAATTTTTCGGAAGGAAGAGATGATTTTGATGATTAAAAAAATTTTTCCGTTAATGGCGGCGATTATGATTTTTATGACCGCAACAGTTTTTGCTGAGGAAGAACAACAAAATACGAATTATGAATACATAAGCAGAGATTACGGTTACAGTATCATTTGTCCGAAACGTCCGAATGTCGTCGCTGCAAATGTTTTCTTCGGTGAGGAGAATATGAAAGGCGAAGTTTTAATTTTTGAAAATGTTGAATATGAAGTTGTACGCGGCTGGGTCGTGCTTACCGATGCTTTTGATTCAAATGCCGTTCCGAATTTCAATACTGATTCAAAAGATGTCATTGACAAATATTTGTCCGAACTGCAAAGACAAGGTTATGAAGGCACGGCACTTGTAAATATAACAAAAGACAATAAGGGCGTGCTTGCAATTACCGCCAAAGAAATTGAAATTGATGAAGACGGCGACGGAAAAGCTGACGGAGTTGCAATTACGGATCGTCAAGAGGCAATAACTTTTTTCAGAACTTCTGACGGAAAATGTTATTCGGTTCAATTAATCGGAACTGCAGGATTGAATGAGGCGGCGATGAATAATTTCAGAAAGGCTTTGACGACTTTCAAGGAAAACGGCGCGACAATTCAAAATGAAAGCAAAGACAAAAATGACAAGAATGATAAGAAAGACAAAAAAGATAAGAAAAGCAAAAAGGATAAGAAGAAGTAATTTTAAATGACTTACAACGAATCAATAAATTATTTGGAAAGTCTGGCAGGATTCGGAATCAGACCGGGACTCGAAAGAATTACAAAACTTTTGGAAATGCTCGGCAATCCGCAAAACAAATATAAAACAATTCACGTCACCGGCACCAACGGCAAAGGTTCTGTTTGTTCAATGCTGTCAACAATCTTGACGACTGCTAATTTAAAAACCGGCTTATTCACTTCACCGCATTTAATCAGTTATCGCGAAAGATTTAAAATTAATGATATTGACATTGATGAAAATCATTTTGCAAAATTGATTGAGGACGTGAAATTTTTTATTGAAAAGGTGACGGCAGAAAATTTTGAAAGTCCGACGCTTTTTGAAACTTTGACGGCAGCGGCATTTAAATATTTTGCTGATGAAAATGTTGATTACGCGGTTATTGAAGTCGGACTGGGCGGCTTGCTCGATTCGACAAATGTAATTATTCCTGAAGTTTCGGTTATAACGAATGTTGCAAACGATCATGCCGAAAAATGCGGCGGCGATATTTTTGGAATTGCAAGATATAAAGCAGGAATCATCAAGGAAAAAATTCCCGTCGTAACCGGTGCAGTCGGCGAGCCTTTGAAAATTATTCGTGAGACTGCACAGAAAAAACATTCAAAAATTTTTGTACTCGGAGAAGATTTTTTTGTTGATGAAAATTTAAAAATATCTCTGCAGGGCGAATATCAAAAATCAAATGCCGCAATCGCAATTAAAACCGCTCAAATTATAAATTCTTCTTTTAAAATTCCTTACGATAAATTTAAATGGTCGGGACGATTTGAAATTTTTGATTTTGATGAAAAGAAAATTGTAATTGACGGAGCGCATAATGGAGCAGGAGCAGAGGCACTAAAAAAAAGTCTCGACAAAAAATTTCCGAACGGTCGAAGAATTTTTTTATTCGGAGTATTGAAGGACAAAGATATTGACGTTATAATTAAAAAACTTTTCGGAAAAAATGATTTCGTCATCGTCACAAAACCTGATTCCGAACGTGCGGCTGAACCTGATGAAATTTGTCGACTTTTAAAAAATTTCGGAATTGAATCAATCGCCGTCGAAAATAATTTTGATGCCTTTGAAAAATTTATTCATTCCGATGAAAATATTTTGATTTGTGCAGGTTCACTTTATCTGATCGGAAATATTAGTAAAATGATTCTTGACATTAAAAAAAATTTTTGATATATTAACAAAATAATTAATAATAATTCTCAGAAAGGTTTGATAAAAAAATGTTTTCAAAGACAGATTTTTGGATTGGCTTGGCAGTAGGAGCGGTAGCAGGAATTTTCGGCTATAAATTTTTCAAGGAACGCGACGAACAAATGATGGTTGCAGCTCCCGATATTCCGATTGCAGAACTTCAACGTCAAAAAGAAGAGCTTGAAGACCTTATCGCCGCTCAGGAAGCAAAACAAAAATAATTTTTAATAAAATTTTATCTTTGGCGATTGAGTCGGAGATAATTTTTTTTATCGTTTGAGGTGATATATTGAACTTGAAATTGGAATTGCTTTTGAGATCGGTAGAAATTTCATCGTACATACCGGGACGAATAAGATTGCGAAGTAAAAAACTTGTCGGCAATCCGAATCTCGAACAGAAAATTAAAAATCAACTCGGTGCATATTCAGAAATAAATTCAGTCGAAACAAATACAATTACAGGCTCGATTTTGATAAACTATGTTCCCGAAATACTGCGTCGAAATGTCGATCTTTTAAAGGCCGAAAAATATATTGCCTCTCACGTCAAGAAAAAATAATTTTGAGGAGTTGATTGAATGGTAGGCGGATTCATGGCAGGAGTTGCACTCGGACAAAAAATTGTCGGCATGAATAAAAAATCAGATAAAAAAATTTCAACGCATGAACAAAGATTGCAATCGGCTAAAATTGCGGCTTATAAAAGAATGCAGGCACGTCAAAAACATTTTCAAAAAAATATGAGTGCTGAAGAAATTATTTTTAATGAAGGTTTTTCAAATGAGTTCAGGAAAACATTCAGAGATGATGCGTCAGGCGATCTTTTAAACAGCATTAAGAATAATTTTACCGAATTTAACGACTGGATTAAAAAACAAACAGGCGGCCTGCTTGACTTAAATATGTCGCTGGCAATTTTTTTCATCATTCGCGGAATCAGGCGGCTTGTACTTGAAAAACAAACTCCCAATGCCTGGCAAATGATTTGGTGGGCAATGTCAATTTTGAGAGGCTGGCGATTTGTATGAAAGTAAGACAATCAACAATGATTGCGATTCGTCAGCGAATGATCAGACATAATTCAAAACACGACGATCTTACAGACAATTTAAAAAAATACAAGCGCGATGCAATAATTTCAATCGCAGGATTCGCGGCGATGAAAATTTTAGAAAAAATATCTCCGACGACTTTTGCAGGATTAAAATTTTTGAGAATGGCACTCGTTTTGGGAATCGGAAGAGATTTTATAAAAAGCGGCGTTGAATGTCTCTTCAAGGAACGCAGACCGAATGCAGATACTTTGACTGCGACGGCCGTAATTGCATCTGTACTTGCAGGAAAACCGGAATCAAGTTTAACACTTCTTGCATTGTCGAACGGAGCAGAAATGTTGACGAGTTACGCGGCGGAAAAAGCAAGAACTCATATTTCAGGATTACTTTCACTCGATCAAAGATTTGTTTGGAAAGTAGAAGGCGAAGTTGAAACGAAAATTCCTGTCGAAGAAGTTAAAGCCGGTGATATAATCGCGGCGCACACGGGAGAAAAAATTGTCGTTGACGGAAAAGTGATTGAAGGAACGGCGGCAGTTAATCAAGCGTCAATAACAGGTGAATCACGTCCTGCGATGAAATCCGTCGATGCTCAAGTTTATGCAGGCTCGGTTGTTGAAGCAGGCGAAGTTTTAATAAAAGTTGAAAAAGTCGGCGAAGATACATCACTTGCAAATATAGTTCATCTTGTCGAAGAGGCTCAAACTCGAAAAGCTCCGATTCAAAATTTCGCGGATCAAATGGCAAATTTTTTAGTGCCGGTTTCATTCATAGGAGCGGCGATTGTTTACGGAGCAACTCGCGATTGGCAGAGAGTTTTAAATTTATTGTTTATAGATTTTTCATGCGGCTTGAAACTTTCAACGGCAACGGCAATTTCGGCAGCAATAGGAGCGGCGGCGAAACGAGGAATTTTAGTCAAAGGCGGAAACTATATTGAAGCACTCGCAAATACTGATACGGTTGTTTTGGATAAAACCGGAACTTTGACAATGGGAGTACCGCAAATTTCATTCATCAAAACCGCAAAAGATGTTGAGGAAAAAGAATTAATTTTGCTTGCGGCATCGGCTGAACAACATTCAATTCATCCGCTGGCAGTCGCAATTCAAAATTACGTTGACAAAAATGAATGGTCTGTGCCTCAGCATATAAAATCAGAAACGGTCGTTGCACGCGGAATGACTGCAGTTGTTCCCGATTTTGAAAATTTCAAAGGCGGAGATATTTTAGTCGGCAGTAAAAAATTTATGCTTGAAAATAAAGTTTCGTCTCGGAGCATTTCAAATATTTTGGACAGTTCTCCGAATATTGAAAGTCAAAATTTGCTTTACGTTGCACGCGACAAAAAATTAATCGGAATAATCGTAATTGAAGATCCGATTCGTCCGCAGATGAAAAAAACTTTAAATCAAATGAGAAGATTGGGCGTTGATGAAATTGTAATGCTCACCGGCGATTCAAAAACGGTTGCGGAAAAAGTTGCGCTTGAAATGGATTTGGACGCTTATTTTGCTGAAATTTTGCCTGAAGATAAAGCGCGATACGTGAATAAATTGAAACAATACGGGACAGTAATGATGGTCGGCGACGGAATTAATGACGCTCCTGCACTTGCATTTTCGGATGTAGGAATAAGTTTGGGAGGTCGTCAAACGGATATTGCGGCGGAATCTTCGGCAGTCACGATTCATTCCGAAGAGCCTTCTCGATTGGTTGAGGCTTTAAAAATCGGTCAACGCACTATGGAACTTGTTCATCAAAATTTTACCGCTACCATTTTGGTAAATTCTTCTGCAATGATTTTGGGAGCAATCGGAAAAATTTCACCGCTCTGGGCCGCAGTCATTCATAATACTGCAACTCTCGCCGTTGTTTTGAACTCTTGCAGAATTTTAAATCCGTTAAAAAATAAAAATTTATTGAAATCTATTGCCAAAAAAAATTTTTCATAACAAAAAAAAAATTCTCCGATTGAATTTGTCGGAGTTTTTTTATTTAAATTTTTTTGATTGCCGCGTCAAATTCCTCACGAGTAACGCCGTAATTATTTAATCGTTTCAAAAAATTTTTTGCGTTTGTAAATCCTATTCCCAAAATTGCGCCGAGTTTCATTCTTTTTTCTGCCGCATTCGGACTTCCGTCAAGTTGATTTTTTATTAAATCTTCAATTTTAAAAATATTTGTCGGTTCAAAACTCAATGTGCGAACTTTTTTTAATGCCGTGCGGATTGCGTCGGGACTCGCCTGTTCAATTCCTATATCATTATTTGCAGTCGCATCTGTTTTTGGAACGAAGGCATGTTTTGCATTCGGAAATCTTTTTGTCAAAAATTTTCTTATTCTTTCACCGGCTGAATCGGGATCGGTCAAAATTATTATTCCGCGTCGCTTGTATGCCGCCTCAATGTCGTTGAGAGTTTTTTTGTTGAGAGTGAAACCGCCTGTTATTATACAATCCGCCTCAACCGATTTGCTTATCGCCGCTACGTCCATTTTTCCTTCGACTATCAAGACTTCTTTTATCATTTCAAAACCTCGCTGATTGCTTTAAAAATATCTTCGTGAATTTTTTCAATATCACGCGGATTATCTCCGTCATTGCATTTTATCGTTATCCAATTAAATTTTTTCGCAAGTTCCTTGTAAGAAAAATAACATCTGCGCAGATAATCAAAATCTTTTTCGTGAATGTCAATTCTTTTTCGTTCGGCAATGAGTTTTTCACTTATTTCAGGAGGCATATCCAAAAAAATTACGCAATCGGGACGCGGCAATTTTAATTTAATATATTCAAAATCGTCGAGCCAATTCAAAAATTTTTCGCGTTCAATTTTTTCAGAAATTTTGACGGCTTGATGAACCATGTTTGAAGTTACATAACGATCTGCAAGAATAATTTCACCTGCGTCAAGAAACTTTTTCCAATTCATTCGATATGAGGCATAACGATCGACGGCATAAAAAGTTGAAGCGGCATAAGCATCAACATCATCTGCATGCGAGCCGAAATCACCTTTGAGATACATTTTTATCAGCGAACTTGACGGCGATTCGTAATCGGGAAATGAAATTTTTTTGACTTTATAATTTTCGGAAGTTAAATGCTCAAATAATTTTTTCGTCTGAGTTGCCTTGCCTGATCCGTCGCCTGCCTCAATTACTATTAATTTTCCTTTCATTAAAAAAATCTCCTAATTTTTTGAAATGTAATAAGAAAGCATACTCAAATCCATTGCCAAATCTTCGTTGACCAAATGAATTTCATTCGGCACAATTAATTTCGTCGGCGCAAAATTCCAAATTCCTTTCACTCCGGCATCTGTCAATAAATTTGCAACACCTTGAGCCTCCGCTTCGGGAACGGTTATTACTCCAATTTGTATTTCGCGTTCCTTGATTATTTTTTTCAAATCTTTTACGTCTGAAATTTCCAAGTCGTGAACTTTTGAGCCGATAACTTTTTCATCTTTGTCAAAAAGTGCCGTCAATTTGAAACCGTTATTTGCAAAATTTCTGTAATTGGCAAGTGCTCCGCCGAGATGTCCTATTCCGATTATTGCAACTTTCCAATGATTGTTTAAGCCGAGAATATTTCCGATTTTGTTTAGCAAATCATTTGTGAAATATCCGACTCCTTTCATTCCGAATTGTCCGAACAATGCCAAATCTTTACGAATTTGCACCGGCGTAAAATCGGTTCTCTTTCCGATTTCTTCCGATGAAATTATTTCAACTCCTTCTTCCTGTGCAGATTTTAAGATACGAAAATATAACGCGAGTCTTTCAATTGCCGCTTTTGAAATTATTTGTTTCATCTTTTTTTGCGCCTCCTCACATTTATAATTTCTTCTTCGGGCAAAGAATCAATCGCTGAGGCAAGTGCCGCCAGTAACCACATCAGCATTGAAGTCGGAATATTAAACAAAAGATCGTCCGTCAAACCGTTCAATGCCATTGACAAAAATGCAAGTCCTATTCCGAATTTAACGCCGTCTGCAAGTTGTCTGTTGCTTATCGTTTTGACTTCATTCCAATCAAATACCGGCTGACTTTCTTCAATTTTTTCATTTTCTTTTGACTGATCGGATTTATTTTCAAACAGATTTACAATTTTTGTTGAGGTTGTATAAGTTTTAGGTTTTTCTTCAACTTTTTCAATCGCCGCAACTTTCGTGTCGCTCATCGTCAATGATTCCGTAACGTCCGAATCAATTTCAATCGGTGCAATCGTCGTATCGCTTGAAATTTCGATTGCGGCAATTTTCACATCGCTGTCAATATTTTTTTCGACATGTGATTTTTTCTCCAATGAAATTTTTTTCTTGAGTGAAATTTTAGGATGTTCTTCAACGAGATTTTCAATATCTTCATCAATTTCAGCTTCAATCTCATTTTCATTCGGCGGCGAAATCCAATTCATTAATCTTTCGGACGCATCAGCCAATTTTTCATTTAAAATATTTTTATAAATCAGAATTTTATCAAGCCGTCCGCTGTCGAGAGAATATTTAAATTTAATTTCATCTTTCAAATTTATGATACGATTTTTTAAATCAATGCCGAAAACTTTTTCCAAAAATTTATCTTTAAGCGATTGATATTTTTCATTGTCGCCGAGATCGAGAGACATTAACATGATACCGAAAAAGCACCAGAAAAAAGCCATTGCGCCGATAATTCCGATCTCCGCCGCATAATGAAGAAAAATATTGTGTGCATGATAAATTAAAACGTCTGCGCCTCTGAGATAATAATCATAGCTCGGATAAATTTCCTTGAAAGCACCCCAGCCGATTCCTATGAAAGGATGGTCGGCAATCATTGCAAGAGTACTGACCCAAATTCCGACGCGCAGGCCTTGAGAGCTGTCAGTCAATTCAAAAATTGAAGTCAGT
Source organism: uncultured Selenomonadaceae bacterium (assembly GCA_905236285.1). Taxonomy (GTDB): domain Bacteria; phylum Bacillota; class Negativicutes; order Selenomonadales; family Selenomonadaceae; genus Quinella. The sequence continues at coordinate 25,512 of CAJOPN010000045.1, forward strand.
CGATGAACAAAAGACTCGTCGTAATAAAAAATTCCGATACTTGCGATCAGAAAGAAAATTAAAATTCGCCAATCCTGAATAATTCCGTAAACGATGAAAACAATCGCAATCGTAAAATAAGCACCGCGAGCATAAGTCATTGCGAGACAGGCAGCAAGCATTAAAATTGCAATGAGCATTGCGAATTTTTGAGTACGTCCGCCGACTTTTGCCAATACTCCGAGTGCCAGACAAATAAAAACGTCCAAATATCCTGCCAAGACATTCGGATTTTCAAGCGTGGAAAAGACGCGATTTTTCAATTCGGGAAATTTTTCGGGATCGACCCATTTCATATCGGCAGTATCTATTCCGAAAATATATTGAAAATATCCGCAGAGTACTACAATCAAAGCAGAAGCTGCCAAAGTCAAAATGACACTTCGAACTTGTGCACGAGTCCGAATATTTTGCCCGATTAAAATGTAAGTCAATGAATAAATTCCAACAAATGCAAAATAATGATAAATCAGTTCAAAACTTCGAGCCGATGAAGTAAAAACTGAAATCGCGCTGATGAAAACAAACAAGCCTGCAGGAACATCGAAAGGCAGCGATCGCAATTTAAATTTTGTATCAATTTGCAAACGCAGAAACCAGGCAATAATTCCGATTAAAACTGCTGCCGCCGCGACACTCGGAAATATTGCCAGAAAAAAACATTCAGCAATAATCGCACGCATTGTCCATTTGTCCAGCTTTTTTATTCGCTGTCGTCTGACAAAAACGCTGACTCGATTCATTTATTTTTCTCCTCAAAAAAATTTTTTATTAAAAATCAACTCGCCAAAACTTCGTTTCCCGTTTCGGTAATTAAAATTGTTTTTTCCCATTGCGCTGACAAACTTCCGTCTTGAGTTGTGACAGTCCAACCGTCATAAGCATCGGTTACAACTTGTTTTCGTCCGGCGTTAATCATCGGTTCGACAGTCAAAATCATTCCAGGAACAAGCAACATTCCTGTATTCGGAGGACAATCATGACTTACGAAAGGTTCAAGATGAAATTTTTTTCCGACTCCGTGACCGCCTAAATCTGTGACGACGCTGTAACCGTTCGCACGTGCAAGTTCTCCGCAAGCCGCTCCAATATCTCCGACGAAATGCCAAGGCTGAGCCGCTTTTATTCCGACTTCCATTATTTCGCGTGTAACTTCAACCAATTTTTTCGCTTCAATCGTCGTCTTGTCTCCGACTATATACATTCGCGACGCATCGGCAAAATATCCGTCAAGATCCGTCGTGATGTCGATATTTAAAATGTCTCCTTCTTTTAAAATTTCTTTCTTCGACGGAATTCCGTGACAGACAACATTATTGACTGAAATACAAATACTTTTCGGAAAACCGCTGTAATTTAAACATGAAGGATGACCGCCGTGACTTACAATAAATTCGTGCGCCGCGTCATTCAAACTCAATGTATTTATTCCGGGTTTAATGAGTTTTGTCATCAAATCCAATGCGCCGGTGTTTATTACTGCCGCTTTTTTTATTCCTTCAACGTCTTTCGGCAAATTTATTAATCTGTGCATCGGTCGAATTTGACTTTTATTAGCGTCGTATTTTATTTCGTCCATTCTTTCGTCAAATGCCATATGACATTTTTTATATTTCTTTCCGCTGCCGCACCAGCAATTTTCATTTCTCTTCATGTATCGCAGCCACCTCTTAATTTTTTTCAGCATAAGCCTCAACTTTTATTTTTAAAAAATTTTATTCACAATATTATAATTTTTAAGATATTCCAAAATGTAATTTTTAATCATATTTTTGACGAAAAGAGAATTTTCGCCGTAAATTTCATTTAATGCCTCTTTCATCGAATTTAAAACGAGATTTTGATCCTTAACAAAAAATTGCAAAATATAATTAAACATTAAATCCGTAGAAATAAAACGTGCCACCTCATCAATAAATTCATCATCTTGAAGATTTGAAAGTTTTTTCTCAACATATCTGCTGATTTTTACAGCCGCCTCAATGTCTTTTTTCAATCTTTTTGCCGAATGAGATGCCGAATCTGAATTTTTACGCCAGACATAAACAGGTTTATCAATTTTAACGATTTTATCAGTCGCACAAATTACATCGAAAAGCCAAAATGAATCTTCTCCGACGCAATCAGGAAATTTTAAAATCCCACCCCCCCCTACTTCCGTTAACTAAATCTGTTTTGTAGAGTGAAAGCCATAATGCGCAATGAGTAAATCGCATTAAAATTTCTTCAGTAATTCTTGTTTTCAAATCCGATGAAATTTTATTGATTCGTCCTGTCTGCAGAGCCTTAAATTTTATTTCATTAAAAGATTTAAAATCACCGGTTTCGCTGTGGAGTGAAATTGTACTGTGAACCATATCGGCATCAAATTTTTCAGCCGTTTTAATCAAAATTTCCAAGCCGTTCGGCAACATAACATCATCATTATCAAAAAAATAAATATATTTTCCTCTTGCAACATTCAATCCGACATTGCGAACTGATCCGGGCATTCCTAGATTCTTTTCATTTTGAATAATTTTTATTCTTTCATCTTTGAATTTTTTTGCAACTTTGAGAGTATTGTCGGTGGAACAGTCATCAATTAAAATCGCCTCAAAGTCTTTAAATGTTTGATTAAGCAAAGATTGAATAGCTAAACCAATATATTTTTCGGAATTATACATAGGCATAATTATTGAAATTTTCGGAGTCATTATTATCACCTGCAAGTAATTCGAGTACATGAAATTTTCATCGAATTGCTTTGCAGATTAAATTAATTATCCGATTATTTCACATACTCAAAATTTTTCTTTCAATTTATTTTTTAACATTTCATTTTCTCTTAAAAGATTGTCTGTAGTAAGTTCTCCCATTATCGACAAACACATCAATATTTTTACGAATGACGCACTATCTTTGAAAATAGATTTAAAAATTTCCGTCAATACATTAAAAGTTGCAACTCTGTCATTAATCAGAAATGGAGCAACGAATAATTTCATCAATCGACCTAGTACCATATAAATTACATTATCGGCAAAATATTGATCTTGAGTTAAATTTAATAATTTTTTATTGATAAGTTTAGAAAATTCAATGAATGTCGGAATATAATTCTTTAAACGATTGATATTTGACGAGTGGGAAACCGAATTTTCACGAACACGAACGACGTAAAACGGCACATCAATTTTCGTCACATTGGAAGTTGCACATAACAATTCAAACAAGAAAAAATCATCTTCAGCTACTGAAAAATCTCGGAAGAAAAGGTTTTTATACCCCCCCCCCTATTGCCTTAAAGACAGATTTTTTATACAAACTGAACCAGACTGAGCAATGAGTTTTATGAAGAGCATATTCATCCCAAATTCTCATTTTTAAATCGCTCGAAACTTCGCCCATGACACCGGCAGCTATCGGAGTATAATTTAAATTTTCCAATGATTGAAATTCAGAATCATTTGAATGCAAATAAACGGTACTGACAACGAGATCGGAATTATGTTTCTGAGCATTATTAAATAAAATTTCAAGTGCATTCGGCATTAAAGCATCATCGCTATCAAAAAAATAAATATATTCACCTTGAGCATGACTCATTCCAATATTTCGACTTTGTGCC
>CAJOPN010000046.1 GCA_905236285.1 uncultured Selenomonadaceae bacterium
CTGACATTTTTTTCTTCTTCAACATTTTGATATTCGGCAGGTATTTCAAATTTTTCTTTATTCTTGCGAACGATTGCACCCATAGTTGAAAAATCTCTGCCTGTGCAAATTATAAAAATCATAAAAGCCATTGTAAGCCAAGCGTAAAGATTAAAAGGAATCGTTTGTAAAAAAATCGTGAATCCATCAACTGTTGAATCTTCCGGAAGAGATGAACCGACAGCAGCGGCCCAAGATGAAACAGGTGCAATTATACAAATTGGAGCGGCAGTTGCGTCGATTACATAAGCGAGTTTTGTACGTGCGATTTTAAATTTATCTGTCACGGGACGCATAACGGTTCCTACAGTCAAACAATTAAAATAATCGTCAATGAAAATTACAATTCCGAGCAAAGCAGTCAATCCGAGTGCGCTCCGCTTTCCTTTTATGACACTTGCAGCCCATTCTCCGTAAGCGCGAGTTGCTCCTGATTTTGTAATAGCCGCAACCAATATTCCGAGTATCGCCAAGAATACCAAAATATTTACATTGCCGCCGACTTTGTCCTCCATTACTGCAAACATCGTTAAAATTGATTCGATTATTGAGCCGCCTGTAAATAACATTGCTCCCGAAAAAATTCCGATGATTAAGGACATGTAAACTTCTTTAGTCAATAATGCCAAAACGATTGTAATTATTGGAGGCAACATTGACAATGCTGATTGTTCCATTTTTAAAAAACATCTCCTAAAAATTTTTTTTATTCATTTGCCAATTTAATGGTTTCGATTTTTGCTTTCTCTGCATCCAATGATGTCAAAATTTTCGATTTAACCATAGCATCAATTACAATTAATTGACGTTTTTTCGCGAGCATGAAATTGACGTAAGGCGAATACAATGAAGGAGCATTTGGAAGACCTGCCAGCATTGCCGATTCAGCCGTCGTCAAATCTTTCGGTTCTACTCCGAAATATCCGATTGCCGCATCATAAATTCCGTAATAACCTGAGCCGAAATAAATCGTATTTAAATATAATTCCAAAATTTGATCTTTAGTAAAATTTTTTTCCATGCTCATTGCCAAAAATAATTCTTCAAATTTTCGCGTGAATGATTTATCTTGAGTAAGAAATAAATTTTTAACTAATTGCTGAGTAATAGTCGATCCGCCTTCTTCAATTTGTCCGGCTTCAACATTCGTGACCGTCGCGCGTGCAATTCCGAAAATGTCATATCCTTTGTGAGTATAAAATTTTGAATCTTCAACGGCAATTATCGCTTGTCGAAGTGAACGTGGAATTTCGTCAAGCGTCAAATAATTTTTTCTGTCACGAATTTTTTCTGCTACTGCCTGTTTTATGTTGTCAATGCGATCTATTTTTCCGCTTATCGTCGAGCCGTCAAAATGTTTTTTTTCATCACCGATTTTTTCACTCAAAGATTTTTTTTCGTCGATTTTATTTTTGTCCGTCGATTGATTTTTATTGCTTTCAATTTCTTTTGTTTTATTTGTATTTTTCTTTTCTTTTTCGTAATCGTCAATAATTTTGTCAGTCGATTTGTCATCAAAATATTCGGATTTGATATAATCAATCGGATGAGGTGCTTTAATCACAATCGTTATGAAGAATGACAAAAAAAATACAATCACCATTGCCATTATAATTTGTATAAATCTGAAAATCATTGAATAATTTCTTCTCGTTCTTCTCTTCTCGGTTTTTCTCTCGTCGTCCATTTAATCTCCTGCCATTAACAAAAAACACCTTATTGGAGCGGCTTGCAATAAGATGTTTTTGCAATTCAAATTTAAATTAGTCTTCGGTTTCAAATAAAAATGAATCATTGTTCCTGTGTTTTTTGCGGCGTTGTCTGTAAGGCATAATTTCATCAATTTTTGCAACTTCAATATTTCCGTCAAAATCGGCAAGAACCACTTCGGGAACATTAAATTCAGCGAGAAATTGACAACTTTCATCATCGGGAATATAGTAGCCGTCGATGTCTGCGATAAGAGCGATAGCGTCAAATTCTCTTTTGCCGTCTGAAATTGCTTTCGCCATTGCAACCGCTTCAGCCGTCATTGAAAGTTCGGGAATAGAATGATCGACAGTACAGCCGCCGTAAAGAGTTCCGTCACTTGAAAGCACGCAAGCACCTACTGCAAGATTATGATTTAAAGTATAAGCATTGCGAATTGATTCCATCGCCATGCGAACCATTGTATCCATTATGTCGTAATTCAACAAATTTCACTCCGTTCGTCTTATTTGTAAAAATTAAATTTCTTCAAAAAATATTTAAAAAATATAAAATATAATTAGCCGTCAACTTAAAAAATCCTTTTATTGAATGAAAAAAAACTTTGAAAAAAGCAGAAGAGGAATTGCCGCCGTTAAGCAAACAATTCCTCTTCAAAAAAGGGGTCCGAAATGCCGGGTCCTTTTCATGCCTAGAACCTGCAAATCGCAGGTGGGTATCTTAAGTCCGGTTTCTGTTACTCATCTCAGGGATAATTCTCCATCCGCCTTTCAAAATCAGATTCCCTATTTTTAATGTAGGTTAGACATTAATAAAGTCATCGCACACCTCAGGCACATCCTCTTTGAAAAAAATTTTATCACAAAAAAAATTTCAATACAAGTCTTGACAAATAATATTTTTTCTGATATTGCGAATGAATTTTTTGAAAAATTATTTTCGTCGATAATGTTTAAACTCAAAATTTTTAAATTTCTCGCTCGAATCACAAATAAATCTCTCGAAAAATATTTTAAAAAATGTATCCGCCGATTTCTTTTCATTGACACAAGTCAAAAAAATTTCCGAGACATACGGCAGAAGCTGACGATAAATTTCACCTCCGCCTATTATAAAATTTTTTTCATATGTCGAAAGTTTTTTAAAAAGTTCTTCGAGATTATGAACTATTTCAACGCCGTCAATTTTTTGCAAAGTTCGCGACAAAATTATATTCCGACGATTTTTTAAAGGATTGCCGATTGATTCAAAGGTTTTACGTCCCATTATGATTGTATTGTTCAGCGTCAATCTTTTGAAAAATTTTAAATCCTCGTCAATATGAAAAAGCAATTCGCCGTTCAATCCGATTCCAAAATTTTTATCGACACATGCAATCAATTTTAAATTAAAATCTCTCAAAGTGCCGTTTGTTTTTATAACTTCATCGCCGTGCAGTTTTGGTTCAAATTCAAAAATTTCATTCAGCGGAATCAATACAAAATCACGTTCAAACATATACGGATGCGGAATTTTCAAACGTTCGTCATTAATTTTCAGGTCATCAATCATTAAAATATCAATGTCAATCGTTCTTGCTCCCCAATGTTCTTTTCTCACTCGTCCGAGCTTATTTTCAATCGTCTGCAGTTTTTTCAAAAAATTTAACGGTTCAATATTCGTTTTTATGTGAATTGCGGCATTTATAAAATTCGGCTGATTTTTCAATCCCCATGCCGCCGTTTCATAAAAATTTGAGACTGAAATTAAATCAACTCCGTCAAGAGACGAAATTAATTCAATCGCTTGACGAAGTTGAAATTTTTTGTCGCCGAGATTTGCTCCGAGGCTTAAATAATAATTCATTTTTGATTCAATGCTTTTGCGAGTCCGCCGAGAAGATCAGCCGCAGTCGGTGATTGATTTTGTTGTTGCTGCTGTTGACCTTGAGCCGCTCCTCCAAGTGCTCCTGCCAATGCTCCGAGTGCTCCGAGTGCCGCTAATGGATTTTCATTTTGATTTGTTGATTGGTTTTGTTGTTGACCTTGAGTTGCCGCTCCGAGAATTGCAGCCAACGGATTTGCTCCGCCTTGTGAATTTTGTGCGCCTGATGCCATGAAATTGCCGACGAGTGTAATTATATCGCCGAGTTTATCCGCAGGTGTCGTTGCTATTCCCATTACTACAAGATTAAACATCATTTTGTCAACTTTCATTCCGTGCTGAGTCATTACGTTATAAATCGTGTCGACTACCGTTTGATTTTTAAGCGCGTCTTTGATTCCAAATTTTTCAAGCATTTCCGAAATCTTAATAAAAATTTCTTTCGTATCCATAAAAAAATTTCTCCTTATAAAAAAATTTTCAACAATTAAAATTTCCACACAAAAAAAAATTTTCCTGTCGAATAATTCAGGAACTTTAAATAATTTTTCTTGCATCATAAATTTTAAATTAAATCTTTTAATCTGCTCATTTTTTTAAAGTTTTTTTATTTTCGATAGCATGAAGTGCAGGATAAATTACCGCCTCAAAATATTTTGTCAATTCTTCCGGCGATTGTTTGAGATCATTTTTGAACCACCATTGAACCATATTGATAAAGCTGCCTGAAATATGATTGAGAATAAAATCTTCGGGAATATCTTTCTGCGGCTTGATGGTCATGTATTTCGGCAGCAATTCATTTAAATAATGTCTGAAGAATTGAATAAACATTTCTCCGTTGTCGCAAGTCAAGATTCCCAAAATATTTTGTTTATTGTCTCTCAAATGATAAAGCAAATGAGTGATAATTGTCGTCGAATCTGTCGTCTTTGAAAAATCATGATCACATTCGATATTTGAATTGGGTACTCCGCTGAAAATATGATCGAAAAGTGACATCGCCATTTCTTTCAAAAGTTCTTCCTTTGATTCAAAATGAGCATAAAAAGTAGTTCTGGCGACATCGGCTCTTTCGATAATTTCGCGAACCGAAATATTGTGATAGGTTTTTTCCGTGAGCAATTCATTAAACGCCTTGAAAATTGCCGTACGATTTTTTCTTTGTCTTCTGTCCATTTAAATCACCCTACAATTAAAATTTTTTATACGCCATTGAACAACCAAAAAGAATTGTTCTTGTATTGAGAATGAGATTGATTATAATAAATGTAAAACAAATTGTTAGTTAACTATTTTAAAATATTTTTCAAAGAAAGGCAAGAGGTGAAAAAAATGTTGGAAGAAATTTTTGAAACATTTGAAAGCGTGCGAATGACAATTTTGAGTGGAGTATCATTGTTAATAAGTTTTGCGTTGACGATGACAGAAATTTTTATTCCGATTGATCCGGCATGGATTGCAGTAATAATCTGCGGAAGTCCGATTGTTTATTCTGCGATCAAACGATTGATTGAACGCGAAGGAATACAAAAAATTTCGTCGCCTCTTTTAATTTCTGTTGCATTGATAGCGGCATTGTTGATCGGTGACGTGTTCGCAGCCGGAGAAGTTGCGTTTATAATGGCACTCGGTGAACTGCTTGAAGACATGACGACCGACAGAGCAAAAGCCGGAATTGAAAAATTAATTGAATTGAGTCCGCAGCAGGGACGAAAAATTTTAAATGATTCTGAAGAAATGATTTCACTTGAAAAAATTAAAGTCAATGACATTTTGAGAGTATTGCCTGGTGAAACGATTCCTGTTGACGGAATTATAATAAAAGGAAATTCATCGGTTGATCAATCAATTTTGACAGGCGAATCAATTCCGATTGACAAAAAAATCGGCGATGAAGTATTTTGCGGAACAATAAACAAATTCGGAGCAGTCGACATAAAAGCGACAAAAATTAATTCCGAAAGTTCGCTGCAAAAATTAATTCGTATGGTCAAGGACGCTGAAAATAAAAAAGCACCGATCCAAAGAATAGCAGACAAATGGGCAAGTTATTTAGTACCTGCAGCGATGTTGACATCAATCATCGGATATTTTGCGACAGGTGAAATAATTAGAGCGGTGACAGTTTTGATTGTATTCTGTCCGTGTGCGCTGGTGCTTGCAACTCCTACTGCGATAATGGC
>CAJOPN010000047.1 GCA_905236285.1 uncultured Selenomonadaceae bacterium
ATGAAATCTATCATAATTATTTTAAAAAATTTAATGTTGAAACCATTCTGGCAGGTAATCCTGCTCAAAGTGAAAATTGTTACAATTACATTCAAAGTTATTTGCCGCAAATTTTTTCAGCTTATGAATTGCTTGGCGATGATGAATCAAGAGATGTATTTTGTCATTACATAAAAGGGCGAATTACGAACAAAATTTCTGATTATAAATTTGCACCTGAACAACAATACTGGCTTGAAGGATTTTTTCCCAACAAAGGCGATATTGTAATTGACGGCGGTGCTTATGACGGCGGAACTTCAACTGATTTTGCAATTCAAGGTGCAGAAGTTTATGCTTTTGAAATGGACGAAAAAAATTATCAAAATTGTTTGGAAAGAGCCGAAAAATATAAATTTATCATAGAAAATATGGGACTAAGTTCAGAAGAAAGTGAATCAGGTTATAATTCAAGCGGAGCTGGCAGCATTAAGACAAATTCAATTATTAGGGGGGGAGGTATCGCAAAATTTATTGACATTGATACTTATGTTAAAAGAAAAAATCTTTCGCGTATTGATTACATTAAATTGGACATCGAAGGTTCTGAGTTGGATTGTCTCAAAGGAGCGGCAAAATCAATTGTGCGTTGGAAACCGAAAATGGCAATAAGTGCATATCACAGATTGAATGATATTTTTACATTGATTCAATATGTTCATTCGTTGAGATCTGATTACAAATTTGCATTCAGACATTATAAAATTGATGTGCATGATTATTTAATCAGTAAAGAGCAAAGAGATTTTTATATTTCACTCGGAATTGAACTTTTTATTCCTACACAATTTGAAGCGGTTTTGTACTGCAAATAATTTTTGAGAAGTTTGCAAATTTAAAATTCACGTGATATAATTTGAAAATCTTAAAAAATTTGAGAGGAAGTTTTTATAAATGGCAAAAGTAAAAAAAGTCGTGCTTGCATACTCAGGCGGACTTGATACATCAATTATTATTCCTTGGCTCAAAGAAAATTATGACGGCTGTGAAGTAATAGCAGTCTGTGCAGATGTCGGTCAAGGCGATGAACTTGATCCCGTTCGTGAAAAGGCAATTAAATCGGGAGCATCGAAAGTTTACGTTGAAAACATTACTAAAGAATTTATTGAAGAATATGTTTTTCCGACACTCAAAGCCGGTGCGGTTTACGAAGGAAAATATTTGCTCGGCACTTCGTTTGCACGTCCGGTTATTGCGAAAAAACTTGTTGAAATTGCCGAAAAAGAAGGCGCAGATGCAATAGCTCACGGAGCAACCGGTAAAGGAAATGATCAAGTTCGCTTTGAATTGACTATTAAAGCACTCGCTCCGAATTTAAAAATAATTGCTCCTTGGCGCGAATGGGATTTGGATTCAAGAAGTTCAGAAATTGAATATGCAAAGAAACATGATATTCCGATTGCAACTGACAACAAAACTTATAGCATGGACAGAAATATTTGGCATTTGTCACATGAAGGTTCAGATCTCGAAGATCCTTGGAATGCTCCGAAAAATTCAATGTTTTTAATCAGCAAAGCACCTGAAGATGCTCCCGACAAGCCGGAAGAAGTCACAATCGAATTTGAAAAAGGTATTCCGGTTGGAGTCAACGGTCAAAAACTCGATGCTGTAAAAATTGTTGAAACGCTTAACGAAATCGGAGCTCGAAACGGAATAGGAATTGTTGACATTTGTGAAAATCGTTTAGTCGGAATGAAATCTCGCGGAGTTTATGAAAATCCCGGCGGATCAATTTTATATTATGCTCATCGTGAACTTGAATATCTCTGCCTCGATCGTGCAACTTATCATTACAAGGAACAAATTGCCATTCGTTACGGTGAACTTGTTTATGACGGAATGTGGTTCTGTCAACTTCGTGAGGCATTGGCGGCATTCGTCGATTCAACTCAGCAGACTGTTACAGGCACAGTCAAATTGAAACTCTACAAAGGAAATATTATAAGTGCAGGTTCAAAATCGCCTCATTCACTTTACAGCCAGGAATTTGTAACATTTGAACATGATGATGTTTACAATCAGGCAGATGCCACAGGATTTATTAATTTGTTCGGCTTGCCTTTAAAAGTTCGTGCACTTGTCGAAAATAAAAAGAAATAAAATTTTTTCAAATTAAAAAAAATCGGTTGACGAAAATTTTATTGTCGATCGATTTTTTTTCTTGACAAAAATGAAATTTGTGTTAAAATACATTTGTTTTTAATAAACTTTTGCGCCGACTTAGCTCAGTTGGTAGAGCAGGTCATTCGTAATGATCAGGTCACAGGTTCAAATCCTGCAGTCGGCTCCA
>CAJOPN010000048.1 GCA_905236285.1 uncultured Selenomonadaceae bacterium
GGAATGATCGGAATCTTCGCAAGTTCTTCGCGTGCCTCTTCGATTATCGCTCTCTGTGCAATACTCAATTTATAAAAATCTCTCATGTATGACAAATTGTCTTCCATTTGTTCGACGTTGCTCATTCCGCTTAAAACCGTAATTACTCCGTCGAGGCTTGCGGCGAATCTGATTGCCCATGATGCGCAAGATGATTCGGGTTCGGATTCTTTCAAAATTTTTTCGACGCTTTCGGGAGGTTTCGCCAACATTCCGCCTTTCACAGGTTCCATTATTATCACAGGTTTGTTAAATTTTCTTGCCGTTTCATAAACTCCGCGAGATTGAATTGCAGGATTTTCCCAATCGGCATAATTGATTTGTAACTGCACAAATTCCATTTCAGGATGATTTTTTAAAATTTCTTCGAGTTCTTCAGGCGTTGAATGAAATGAAAATCCGACATGTTTAATTTTTCCTTCGCGTTTTTTCTCTTGAACGAATGACCACATATCGAAATCATCAAAAAATTTCGTGCGGCCTTCTCCGAGATTATGAAGAAGATAAAAATCAAAATATCCTGCTCCCGTTTGCTTTAAAGAAGTTTCAAATTGAGCGATTGCATCTTCACGAGTTTTGCAATTTATCCAAGCCGCATTTTTCGTTGCGAGTTGAAATTTTTCTCTCGGATAACGTTCAACGAGTGCCTGACGAATCGCGTCTTCACTACCGGGATAAGCCCATGCGGTATCAAAATAAGTAAATCCTTCAGCCAAAAATTTATCGACCATGATTTTGACTTGCTCAATGTCAATATCCTTGTCGTCAATTTTCGGCAGACGCATTAATCCGAATCCCAGTTTTTTAATTTCTTCTCCCAAATAAGCCATAATACACTCTCCCAAAAATAAAATTTTGAAAAAAATCAGCCGAAATAATCTTCTATTCCGTCAAAAATTCCTTGTGCTGCTTTCTGAACTCCTTCTTTTGAATTCATTAATGCCTCTTCAATCGGATTTGAAATAAATCCCAATTCAATTAAAGTTGCCGGCATATCTGTATTTCTCACGACGTAAAAATTACAAGGCTGAGTTCCTCTGCTCGGAGTTTTAATTTGTTCAATCAATGCAGAACGAATACAATCCGCAAGTTTTCGAGAATTTGCGCTGCCTTTGCTGTAATAATATCCTGTCGTTCCTCGCGAGGCGGGATTTGTAAAACTGTCGGCATGAATCGAAACAAAAATATCAACTTTCGCTTCATTTGCAATGTCACAACGCGATTTTAATTCTTCAATATCTGTTGCCTTTCTTCCTCTTTCGGCAACTTCAATATCTGTTCGACGTGTCATTATTACTTCTGCACCTTCAGCCTCAAGAAGTTTTTCCAACTCAAGCGCAACTTTTAATGTAACGGTTTTTTCCATAACTCCGCTTGGACCTATTGCACCCGGATCATTTCCGCCGTGTCCCGCATCAATCGCAATTTTCTTGCCTTCAAGCGTTGTCATCTCATTCAATTTTTTATCAATTTCTTTTAAATTTTTGTCGTCTTTATTCTTTTTCTCTTCTCTCTCTTTCTTTTCTCTTTCCTTCTTCTCCTCTTTTTCTCTCTTCTCTCTTTCTTTCTTTTCTTCCTTCTCTTTCTTTTCAGCTTCCTTCTTGGCTTTTTTGTCTTCGTTCGATTTTTCTTTTGAATTTAAATTCGGAACGCCGTCAGGTACTTTTGTTATATCGGTCGGCTCGGTTTCAATCGGTTCATTTTGAAAAGGTTTGTCAACCGTAATTTCTCCGCTGTCATCTTTTACTTTTTCATCAAATCCGGGTTTTTCTGCATCTGCTCCTATATCAATGACCAATCGTCCTCCAAATTCTCCTCCCGGTAAATAAAAAGTATTGTTTTCCGCCGATGTCTCAATCACCAATCGAACTTTTGATTTGTCGAATTGTGCCATTCTTATTTTTGATGCCGCAGTCGAATTTAATTCAACTTCACGCGGAACATTTTTTGAAAGCCACGAATTATTTATGTCAATGACTATTCGCGACGGATTTTCAAGGAAATTGATTTCATATTCAATTTTTTTTGTAACGTCAAGAACTATTCTGATTCTTCCGCTGCCGCTGTTGTATCTCAAATTTTTTATCTCTGACATTCCTGTGGCTCTTGCTGAAAATGAATCTTCCTCTGCATTTGCTTTTTGAACGAAAAACAGCATCATAAAAAAAATCAGAAAGCCTGAAAAAATTTTTTTTGGCATCGGACACCACCTTCAACAATTTTTGAATATAAGTTTATCAGCAAAATCTTTAAAAGTCAAATTTTTTTCATAAATATTTCAAATTATTTTTTATTTTTTTATGTTTGTGCAGTTGAGATTTTAAAAATTTTTTGTTATGATAAATTCAATAAAAAATTTTTTCGAGGTGAAATTTTATGAGAATGTATGATTTGATTGAGAAGAAGAAATTAAAAAAAATTTTGACGGAAGACGAAATAAAATTTATGATTGAAAATTATGTCGGCGGAAAAATTCCTGATTATCAAATGTCTGCAATGCTGATGGCGATTTATTTCAACGGGATGAACGATGACGAAACAACTCAGCTTACAAAAATTATGGCTCATTCGGGAGACATGATTGATCTTTCGTCGATTGAAGGAAAAAAAGTTGACAAACATTCAACAGGAGGAGTCGGAGACAAAACGACTTTGACAGTTGCTCCGATTGTTGCAGCATGCGGCGGAAGAGTTGCAAAAATGAGCGGACGCGGACTCGGATTCACAGGCGGAACGGTTGACAAACTTGAATCAATTCCGAATTACAGAACAAATTTAAATCGCGAAGAATTTTTTAAAATTGTAAACGAAATCGGAATAAGTTTAATCGGACAAAGCGGCAATCTTGCACCTGCCGATAAAAAACTTTATGCCTTGAGAGATGTGACGGCAACCGTTGATTCAATTCCGTTGATTGCTTCGTCGATTATGAGCAAAAAATTGGCAGCAGGCTCGGATTGTATTTTGCTTGACGTAAAAACAGGCAGCGGTGCATTTATGAAAAATCTTGATGAATCAATAAAACTTGCCGAAACAATGGTTGCAATCGGTGAAGGAGCAGGAAGACGAACGGTTGCATTAATTACCGATATGGATATTCCGCTCGGTTTGGCAATCGGCAATTCTCTTGAAGTAATTGAATCAATGGAAATTTTAAAGAATCGCGGACCGAAAGATTTAAGAGAAGTTTCCTTGCAGCTTGCGGCGAATATGCTTTATCTCGTCGGCAAAGGAGATTTGAAAAAATGTCGTGAACTTGCCGAAAAATCCATTGAAGACGGCTCGGCATTTGAAGTTTTTTGTAAAATGGTTAAAGCTCAAGGCGGAGATGATTCCGTTTTGCGTGATTACGATAAATTTAAAAAAGCTCCGTATCAAAGAA
>CAJOPN010000049.1 GCA_905236285.1 uncultured Selenomonadaceae bacterium
GATATATTTGTTTGCGATTGCATCCGGCTTAATCAATACCAAAGTTCTTTCCATAAATTTTACCTCACTTATTTTTTTGCAATGATACAATATTTTTTTTATTGAGTCAATCACGAAAAAATTTTTTTCAATAAGCACCTTTACCTGTGAGAACCGCCTTAACGGTTTTAAAAAGATACATTATATCAATCCATACAGACCAATTTCTCACATACCAAGTATCCATTTCGACACGTTCATCATAAGTTGTATCACTTCTGCCGCTGACTTGCCACATTCCTGTTATTCCGGGCAGAACCATATAATATTCACGAATATTTTCACCGTACTTTTCAATTTCGGCTTTGACAATCGGACGAGGACCTACCAAACTCATATCGCCGCGAATTACATTCCAAAGTTGAGGCAATTCGTCCAAACTTGTTTTTCTAAGCCATGCTCCCAATTTTGTCACACGCGGATCATTCGTTAATTTAAAACTTTCTTCCCATTCGCGTTTTGCCTCCGAATTTTTTTCAAGATATTTTTTTAAATCTTCTTCACTCATCGGAATCATCGTTTGAAATTTATAGCACGGAAACATCTTGCCGTTTTTTCCGACTCGCCAATGTGTGAAAATTATTTTTCCGCGATTGTCAATGCAAACTCGAATTGCAATGATTAATAGAATCGGTGAAATTAAAATACCTCCGACGATCGTCAAAATTAAATCGAAAATCCTTTTAAAAATTCGATTGTAACGTCGCGACAAATTATTTCTGATATTGAGAATTAAAATTTTTTCGCTGAAAAGAATTGAAGTATTTACTCCTGCCATTGTCGTGCCGATTAAATCCGGAATAAATGAAAGATTTTTAACATGCGGTTGAATTTCGTTGATTAATTTTTGCAATTTTTCCTTTGAAATTCCGGGTGTCGCAATTATTACTGTTTGAGTTTTATTTTTTTTGATTATTTGTGCAGAATCTTCAAAAGTGCCGAGAATTTTAAAATCTTTCGGAAGAATTTCAGAAACGGGATGATCGTCAATAAATCCGATGATGTCGTAACGATAGCCCAAATCCGACTGCCAAAATCTTACTGCGCGTTCCGCCGTCAATCCCGCTCCGATAATTATAACAGGTTCATAAAAAATATGTCGCCGTTTCATAAATTTCATTACGGCATAACGAATTATACAAACGTTCATCAACACCAGCACGCCGAATAAAATTATAAATAATCGTGAAGTCTGATTGCTCGCCTTCAAAAGATAAATTATTATGATTGATGCCATCCATCCGGCGAATACTGATTGAAAAATTGTCTTCATCATGTCGATAATCGGCTGCATTTGTCGATATGATCGCGATTCACTCAAAAAAATTAAAAATATCAGCGGTACCCAGCCGTAAATATAAAAATTTTCATAGTAATAATATGCATGATTCCAAAAATCTGCCGCATTTCGCAGAATAAATGCAAAATGTTCGGCTGCTATCACTCCAATGTAATCAAATAACATAAATAACAGCGTCGGCAAAATTGTCGATACTGATTTTTTTTGCATTGATATTCTTCCTAACTTGAATATTTAAAATCAGCGGCAAGAGCAAGACCGAAAATTTCATCTGCGCCGTTTGATTTCAAAACTTCCGCGCATTTGCTCATTGTTGTGCCTGTCGTGAAAATATCATCGAGAATTAAAATTTTTTTATTTTTAATTTTTTCTTTCACACCTTCGACAAGTGAAAAAGCTTCTTCAAGTTCCTTTTGTCTTTCACTCGGATTCATGTCAAATAAATGATTCGTGTCTTTGATTCTCAACAATAATTTTTCCATAGGAATATTTTGCATTTTGAGCCAATCGTTGAAAATTAATTCAACTTGATTAAATCCACGTTCCTTTTCGCGTTTAATGTGAAGAGGTACTGCCGTTGCGATGTCAATCATTTTCAAAAATTTTATAAGTTCAGGCGATGCTGTGACTGCTTTATTCAAAATCATTTTAATTGCGTTCAGTTGATTCAATTTATCATTAAATTTCAAATCTCGAATCATTCCGCGTGTTCCTTCTTTATATCTCGTCAATCGCCATATTTTTTTCAACGGCGGTCTTTTATCGTGAAAAATTCCGACTGCCAAAATTTTTTTTGTACATTCTTCACAAAGTATTTTACTGCGTTCTTCAATATATTTTTCGCAGACCGGACATTTAGGCGGATATAAAAAATCTGCAATCGTCTCAAAAATACAATTTAAAATTTTATTCATCGTTAAAAATAATTCCGCCGCCGAGAACAATATCATTATCATAAAAAACTATTGATTGGCCCGAAGTGATTGCACGCTGAGCTTCATCAAAATTAACTTGAATTTCATCATCAGAAATTTTTTCAACCAGACAAGAAGAAAATTTTGAACCGTAACGAATTTTCGCCGTTGCTTTGAATGGAAATTTCGGTGGATAAATCCAATTCAAATTTTTTGCCGTCAATTTTTTTGAAAAAAGATTTTCATTGTCTCCGACGATTACACGACGATTTTCAACGTCCGGTTTTATGACGTAAAGAGGTGTTTCGTGAGCAATTCCCAATCCCTTGCGTTGTCCGATTGTATAAAATGCTGCTCCGTTATGTCGTCCGAAAATTTTTCCGTTCATGCCGACAATTTCACCTGCTTGAAGTGCATTTGAATTTTTATCGGCATTTTCAATCAAAAATTTTTTATAATCGTCATTCGGCACAAAACATATTTCTTGACTGTCAGGTTTATTGGCGACAGGCAAATTTTTTTCAAGTGCCAGTTTTCTTGTATCGACTTTTGAAAAATTTCCAAGCGGTAAAATTATTCTTGACAACTGTTCAGATTTTAAATTATATAAAACATATGATTGATCTTTCTTAATATCGAGACCTTTCATTAAATAAAATTTTTCGCCAATTTTTTCGATTCGTGCATAATGTCCCGTCGCCAAATAATCAATTCCGCGTTCATCGATAAAGTCAAACAATGCTCCGAATTTTATAAATTTATTGCAGACTATGCAAGGATTCGGCGTTCTTCCGTTCAAATATTCGTCAATGAAATTTTTAATGACTTTATTTTGAAATTCTTCGCGAAAATCAACGACGTAATGATCAATATTTAAAAAATCAGCGACTCGGCGTGCGTCGTCAGCTTCGTTCGCTGAACAACACTGCCTGTCACTGCCTTCAAAATCCTGCAGCTGCATTGTTATCCCGATGACTTCAAAATTTTTTTCAAGAAGAATTGCCGCCGTCAAAGAACTGTCAACGCCGCCGCTCATTGCAACCGCTACTTTTTTTTTCGTCATTTACTCCAATCCTGCCTCACGTTTGACATCATCTCGATATTTGTCACGAACTATTGCATAAGAAATTAAATTCTCAAAAAAAATAATTACATCTTCATCATTCAAATGCCACAATTCATTATTCGGAAGTTTGCCGAGAAAAATTTTTTTGTCATCAGTCAAGATTTTCGGATAAATCGGCTTTACATAATTTTCAATTAAAGTCGAAATTTTTCCCGATCCAAAATTTCCCAGTCCTATTGCTCCTTTGTGAGTGAAGATGCAAAAATTTTCTTTGAATTGCATATAATCATCAACGGAAAGCTGCAGCGAGTGATGAAATTGTTTATTTTCGATTTTTTTCAATGCAACACAAATTATCGAACGAACTTTATTTCTGAAACAATTTATTCCGATTCCCGCAATCAAATCATTGCCGAAAGAATTTATCTTGAAACATCTGTAAGGTCCATAATATCCGCCGCCTTCGGAACCGATTTTCAACAGACTTACTCCCAAATCTTCTTTCATCTCAAAAATTGAAAAATTTTTTTCGGGAAATTTAATCTCAACGTCCATAAAACATTCGTAAAAATTCGCCATCATCAAAGATTTTTCGTCGTCAAGATTTTTTGCAATTCTTTTTCTTTTCAAAAACGGAATTAACGACGGCAAATCTTCAAATGAAAGTCGAGTATATGATTCAAAGAGTCTTCTTCGCGTCAAAAATTTCAATCCTCCCGATAATCTCCGTTTAAAACGACTGCTCCGCGAATGTCCAAAGCAAGAATTAAAGATTTTGTTCTGACATCGTGATTTAAAAATGCTTGTGCCATTGAAGAGGCAACCTCATGCTCGACGCGGCTTTTTTCTGACGTGAAAGCAATCAAACAAGGACCTGCTCCACTCATTGCAACGCCGAGTGCTCCCGCATTTTTTGCGGCATCAAAAACATCTTGCATACCCGGAATTAATTCTGCTCTGTAAGGTTGATGAAGTGCATCTTCAAAAGCATTTTGCAAAAATCTTTCCTTGCCTTTGATTAATGCGCCGATCAACATTGAGGCACGACCGATATTAAAAATTGCATCCTTCATCGGAATTTCTTTCGGCAAAACTTGACGAGCCATTCTAGTTGAAAGAGGAAAATCGGGAACTGCAACGACTAATTTCAATCTTAATTTTGGTACGAATGAAAAAGTTTGAACTTGTCCTTTGCTCACGACGCTTACAGTCATTCCTCCGAAAAGTGCAGGAGCAACATTATCGGGATGACCTTCAATATCAGTCGCAAGTTTTAAAAGTTCCGTACGATTTAAAGGATTGTCCAAAATTGCATTTGCGGCTTTAATTCCTGCAACGATCGCTGCCGCAGAACTTCCCAAGCCTCGCGATAAAGGAATATGATTTTCCATGTGAATTATTGCGCCTTTGAAAATATCTGCGGCATCAACTCGTTCAAGCAACGTACGAATAGAACGCCAGACAATATTTCTGTCGTCAGTAGGAATATTATTTGCGCCTTCGCCCGTTGTTTCAATTATCAATTTCGGTTCGCGCAAAAGCGTAAGCTGTAAATCGTTGTAAATCGTGCATGCAAGACCAATGCAGTCAAAACCGGGTCCGCAATTCGCACTCGTTCCCGGTACTCGCACTCTTATTGTATGACTTTTTTCATTTTGCGAACTGTAATTCATTTTCATCACCAAAAATTAATCACTCTCAACACGAATCATATTGCGAATTTCATCGACGACCGACAATTTTTTGAGAGAATCTTCAGCGTCGAGAATATTTTTATATTTAACTTTATGAGTTATTACGACTATTTCGGCATGATCAATTTCATCTGCATTTGTCTGAACGACCGATTTCAAACTTACTCCGCAATTTCCAAAAGCAGTTGCGATTGCTCCGAGTACTCCCGGTTTATCGTCAACGAGCAGACGAATATAATATGAAGTTTCGCTGTCCTCAATTGAGCAAATTTGTTTTTGATTGAAACATGTACAACCGATATGAAGGTTGACATCGTTGCTGACTTTTCGCGCAATGTTCATAATATCCGAGACGACGGCTGAGGCAGTAGGAAGTGAACCTGCACCTGGTCCGAAAAACATTGCCTGATTAATTGCATCGCCGCGAACAAAAATTGCATTCAAAACGCCGCTGACTGATGCAAGCGGATGATCTTTTTTCAAAAATACAGGATGAACTCTCGCCTCAATTCCTTTTTCCGAATCTTTGCAGACTGCCAAAAGTTTTACGACATATCCCAAATTTTTTGCATAATCAATATCGGCAGGAGTAATTTTTGTAATTCCTTCACGATAAACGTCATCGAGAGTGACACGCGAATTAAATGCAAGCGATGCCAAAATTGCCGCTTTTCTTGCCGCGTCCAATCCTTCAACATCAGCGGCAGGATTCGCCTCTGCAAATCCCATTGATTGAGCCTCTTTCAAAACTGTATCATAATCCGCACCGTTTTCACTCATCTTTGTAAGCATGTAATTTGTCGTGCCGTTGACAATTCCCAAAACTTCCGTCAAATGATTTGCAATTAATGATTCTTTCAACGGTCTGATAATCGGAATTCCTCCACCGACACTCGCCTCAAATGCAAATTCGACATTATATTTTTCAGCCGTTTCGAAAAGTTCCTTGCCGAATTGCGCAATGACATCTTTATTTGCAGTTACAACATTTTTGCCGTGTTCCATTGCTTTAATCATAAAATCTTTGGCAGGTTTTATTCCGCCGATCAATTCAATTACAATTTTTATTTCGGGATCGTTTATAATTTCATCGAAACTGAATGTCGTATTTAAACCTTCGAGAATGGGTTTGCCGACATCAGATTGAATGATTAAAACTTTGTCGAGTTCAATTTTTACTCCGGCACGTTGAGAAATTACATCAGCATTTTTCTTTAAAACTTTTATCACGCCGCCGCCGACTGTTCCGCTGCCGAGCAATGCAACTTTTACGACTTCTTCGTTTGACTTCAAATTTAAAATCTCCTTTGAAAAAATTTTTTTATTTTTTTCCAACATTCGCCGTTAAAAATATTTTTTCCTGCCTTTAAAATAATTTTAATCGCAATATCAGAAAAATTTAATTGACATTGGCGAAAATTTTTTTATAATTTTTTTCGTGAGCAAAAAATTTTTCTTTTAAAAAAAAAATCGGAGGTGCGTGCGATGATTCAAGCACAACAAATTAATTGGTTCGGCAGCATTTATGAACCGCATAAAAAAATTGTCTCATTCGTTATTGTCGGTTCACTTGCCGCCGCCGGTCTCGGTCTTCTTTCACCAATGTTGATTCGCCACATCATGGATGAACTTTTGCCTAACGGAATTTCTCAAAATATGATTATTGCTTCAGCAGGTCTTTTGATCGTTTACGCTGCAAATTATTATCTCGATTACAAAGTTGAGTGTTTGGGACGCGGAATGGGAGCAAGAATTGAATTTTCAATGCGTGAAAAACTTTTTCGCCATATGCTCAGAATGGGATATTCATATTACGACAATGCTCAGAGCGGACAACTTTTGTCAAGACTCGTCAATGATATTGCGGAAGTCGGAAATTTAATGTTTGCAATTCCTCATCTTCTCGTCACTTGCTCAATCACAATGATCGGTTCAATCGGCTTGCTTTTTTATTTAAATTGGCAGCTTGCAGCGATTGTCACATTGCTTTTGCTTTTCAAAATTTATCGAACGGCAACAATGAATCGCGACATGAAAAAAATGTTCATGCAGGCACGTCAAAATACAGGCGACCTCAGCGGACAAATTTCCGAAAGTCTGCAAGGTATTCGACTTGTAAAAATTTTTAATACGGAAGAACGCGAACTTGATAAAATGATTCGAGCCGGTGAAAATCTTTTAAGTGTGCAGGAAAATTCATTTAAAACAGTCGGACTTCTTCACGGCGGAATGGAATTTTTTTCTAACTTGATAAATTTAGTGATAACGGTTTTGGGCGGAGTTTTAATTTCATTCGGAATGATGACGATAAGCGATCTCGTTGCATTTTTATTGTACATGATGATTTGCATGAGACCTGTTTTTCAATTAATGATGCTTACAGAAACTTATCAGCGCGGAATGGCCGGAGTATATCGTTATCAAGAATTGATGAATTTGCCGGAATCAAATGAAGTCAGCGAAGAACGCACGGCTAAACTTGAATCAATCAAAAGTCAGAGCATAGAATTTTCAGACGTGAAATTTTCGTACGATAACGGCACGACGATTTTTGACAACTTTAATTTAAAAATAAAAGCGGGAGAACACATCGGGATAGTAGGAATGACAGGTGGAGGAAAGACGACACTTTGCGAACTTCTGCTTGGAATGTATGATTTGGACGACGGAAAAATTTTAATTGACGGCAAGGATATAACAACGTTGCAAATGGAAAGTTTAAGAAAAGATGTCGGAATGATTCAGCAAGATACATTTTTATTCAGCGCGTCGGTCAAAGACAATATTGCTTACGGCCGTCCAGATGCAACTGATGAAGAAATTATAAATGCCGCGAAATTGGCAGAGGCTGACGAATTTATAAAAGAATTGCCGAACGGTTACGAAACATTTATAGGAGAAAGAGGAGTAAAATTAAGCGGCGGACAAAAACAGCGTCTTGCAATCGCGAGAATGTTTTTGAGAAATCCTAAAATTTTAATTCTCGACGAGGCAACTTCGGCACTTGACAACGAAACTGAAAGAGCAGTTCAAAAAGCAATGCAGAAACTTTCAGAAAATCGCACGACAATTACTGTTGCTCATCGACTTGCCACAATTCAAAATTCGGATCGAATCCTCGTTATTGAACACGGAAAAATTATTGAGGAAGGTTCTCACGAAAATTTGATGAATAAAAAAGGAATTTATTATAAACTCTCGAAAAAATAAATTGAGGTGAAAAAAATGTTTGAAATTATTGAAGAAGGATTTGGAGCGAAAATTAAAATTATCGGCGAAAAAAATTTTGAAGTTGAAGGCGTTGATTTTGTAAAAAATGATTCAGAATCGTTGAAAGATGCTGATGTAATTTTTGTAATCGGAAATGAGAATACAAAAAAATTTTCGGAGACTGCAAAAAATTATGATGCATTGAAAATTGCAATCGTTGAGGAGGAAATTGTAAATTTGAATGTTGACAGTTATTTTGTCGTCGATGATAAATCACTTGCTGAAAAAATTATAAGAGCAATTGCCGATTTGGTTGCAGTACCCGGACTTGTCAATCTTGATATTGTTGATGTGAAATCCATTCTTGAAGGCTCAGGCAAATCTTATGTAAAAGTCGGCGAATCATCAGGAAAAAACGCAGCGGTAAAGGCAATAAAATCAGCGATTGATTCATCACTTAAAAATGCAAAAGGAATTTTATTAAATATTTTGGGAGCAACCGATTCAGTATCAATGATGGAAGTCAACGAAGCATCTATTAAAATTCAAGAGGCGGCTCACGAAGATGCGGAAATAATTTGGGGAGTAAGTATTGATGAATCAGTCGGCGACAAAGTTTTTGTGACAATCATTGCAACCAAATTTTAAATTTAAAAATATATTGAATAAATTTTTTGATTGAATTATAATAAGCGCGGTTATTTCAAATGAAATTTAAGGAGTGATTTAAATGGTGCCTGTAATAATATTGCTTGGTGCATTGATCGGCGGAGTTCTCGTCGTTGCAAATTGGAATGAAGTCGTTGAATGGCTTGAAAATCTCTTGCCGCAAATTAAACAAAAACTTGAAGGAATTGTAAAACATTCAGCAAAACTTTTCTCACACATTAAAGGTTCAGTATTCAGTTTGATTCATAAACTTTATTACAAAGAAAATGCTAAATTTTACGAGCAGACCACCACACGCGAAATTGATGAATCACAAGTACCCGAATGGGCGAAAGCGGCCCTCAGCGAAGAAGAAACTGATGTTACCGAGAGATACAAAGAAGAATTGCAGCTTGAGATTTAATTTTTTTTGAGGAGATGATTTCAAAATGTCAATCAATACAGATACACTCGATAAAATAATTGAGTTGGTGAAAAAATATTTCCATGACCTCATAAAGCCTGATATGACGATTGAAAAATTAGCGGAAATTGCATCGCCGAATCTTGATAAAATTATTCGCGACAATGAAAAAGTTGGACTCAAATATAGTGCCGGAAAATTTAAAATTGAATACGTCGATGAAAAACATTTCACGCTTGAATTTGAAATGTATTTTAAAGATGAGGCTGGAAAATGGTACAAAGCCGCAAATAAGAGTGAACCGCGTGATTCAGAATTGATCGAGCCGAGTTCCTGGAAAACTCTCAAGGCTTTAAAAGTGGTTGAATTTCCGATCGGCGCACCTGTTGCAGAAGATGAGTTCAAATTTTAAATCATTTTAGTTTCAAAAAAAATATTTTATTTAAAAAAATTTATTCTCATTGAAGGATATTTTATTAAGTTGTCGAATTTTCCAGAGAATGAGAGGAGGCTGAGTTGTGGCAGATTGTATTTTTTGTAAAATTGCAAGCAAAGAGGCGAAATCTAAAACCGTTTTTGAAGATGAAACGGTAATTGCATTTCGTGATCTCGATCCGAAAGCACCGGAACATATTTTGGTTATACCGAAAAAACATGTTGAGAGCATAAACGATTTTAAAGAATCTGATAAGAATCTTGCGGCGCATATTTTGGTTGATGTCATTCCGAAAATTGCAAGAGATTTAAAAATTTCCGAGAAAGGTTATCGCGTTGTTATTAATACAGGTGATGACGGTGGACAAACTGTAAATCATTTGCATTTTCATATTTTGGGCGGTCGTAGCATGACTTGGCCGCCGGGTTAAAAAAAATTTTTTTGAAGTTTTAGTTTTTAAATTTTGATTTTTAAGGTATCGACAATTTATTTTTTGAAATATTGATGAGTGGTCGGTACGATAAGGTTATAGCATTAAGCGGGAGGAGGGAAGAATCATGGCTAATGAAGTTAAAGTTGGAAAAAATGAATCCATCGACAGTGCTCTCCGTCGCTTCAAGCGAACCTGCCAAAAAGCCGGCACACTCGCTGAAGTAAGAAAACGTGAACATTACGAAAAACCCAGCGTCCGCCGTAAGAAAAAATCTGAGGCTGCTCGCAAACGCAAGTTCCGTTAATTCTTAATTCAATTCCGAAATAAAAAAAAAGATCGTTGCCAAATCATTGACAGCGATTTTTTTTTATTGAAAATTTTTTAATTATGATTTTGAATTTAAACTGTTCAAAACCGATTGCTGACGAAGCGTATTTTGAATTGCAATTTGAGTTTGTGCTTGAAATCTTTCCGCCTGCATTGAAAAAATATTTCCCCATGCCGCATATTTTTGTTGTCTTTGTTTCGTCTTTGAGTAATTTTTAAAAAATCCGTTTGTAATGTAAGCATCGTGATACATGTCGTAGATCATCATCTCATTTTGAAATTGTCGCATTTCTTTTTCGTATTGCGTCTCAAGTTCAGTTATTTCATCATTTGAATTATTTTTTTCAGAATTTTTTTCAAGTGAATCTTTCATCGCACGAAAAATTGCGGCATAATTTAAATTATTCGTGCCGTTGAGGTTGTTAAGCAGGCTCAAATTATTTACGGTACTTTGAACATTTTTCAAAAGACTTTCAAGTGAATTTGTATTCATAAAAATCACCTCTCAAAATTTATATCGAAATAAAAAAATAAAAATTAATAAAAAAATTTTTGCCGTTAAATCAAGTTGAGTAAAATTTTTGAAAAAGTCAAGACTTGTATTGAAAAAATTTTTTGGTAAAATAATGTCAACAAAAATTGGAACGGGGAGTCAAAGATGAAATTGAAGACGGTAACGAAAAGATCGGGAAGTACGGTAAGTTACGATAAAAATAAAATATTTAATGCCATATCGGGAGCAAATCGCGATGCAACTACCGCTCAAGATCGCCTTCAAATTTCAGATATAAACAAGGTAACGGATGCGGTTGAAATTGCGATTGCTGAACGAGACAGTATAGGTGTTGAAGAAATTCAGGACGTAGTTGAAAAAAGTTTAATGGAAAACGGATTTTTTGATGTCGCCAAACAATTTATCGTTTATCGTGAGAAACATGCACGTCGTCGTGAAGCACAAAAAAAATTGATGGAAACTTACCACGACATTTTTTTTGCAAATTCGGCAGATGTGGATTTGAAACGCGACAATGCAAATATTAACACCGATGCTTCAATGGGAATCATGTTAAAACTCGGAGCTGAAGGCGCAAAACATTTTGTTGATAATTACGTTTTGCCTGAAGAATATGTAAAAGCCGATCACGAAAATTATATTCACATTCACGACAAAGATTTCTCGTTGATAACGTTTAATTGCTGTCAAATTGATTTGCTTAAATTGTTTCACGGAGGATTTTCAACGGGACACGGATTTTTACGTGAGCCTAATTCAATTCGTTCATATGCGTCATTGGCATGCATCGCAATTCAAAGCAATCAAAATGACATGTTCGGCGGACAATCAATAAATGCTTTTGATTACGCAATGGCTGAAGGCGTGAAAAAATCATTTAAGAAAATAATCAAGAATGAAGTTGAAAGAGCCTGCGAATTTTGCGATGTGACGACTAAAGCAGAAATTGATTTTGATTTGTGTACATATTCCGAAAATGAAAATTCTGCTGCAATAAAAAATTTGACTGAAGTTGTCGGTAATGAAAAATTAGCAAAAAAAATTTATAAACAGGCTTGCCGCGATGTTGAAGAAGAAACTCATCAAGCAATGGAAGCATTGATTCACAATTTTAATACTCTTCATTCACGAGCCGGTGCGCAGGTTCCGTTCAGTTCAATAAATTTCGGAATGGATATTTCACCTGAAGGAAGACTTGCGACACGAGAAGTTTTAAATGCAATAGATGCAGGTCTCGGAAACGGTGAAACTCCGATTTTCCCGATAAGTGTCTTTCAACTTAAAAGCGGCGTGAATTATGATTTTGATGATCCTAATTATGATTTATTTGAAAAGGCTTGTCGCGTGAGTGCAAAAAGATTGTTCCCGAATTTTGTAAATATTGATGCGCCGTACAATTTGCAATATTACAAGCCCGGAGATTATAACAGCTGCATTGCGACGATGGGCTGCAGAACTCGTGTAATGAGCAATGTCAACGGACCGGAAGAAAGCGGCTCAAGAGGGAATTTTGCGTTTGTTACAATTAATCTCCCGAAACTTGCACTTGAAGCTGAAAAAAATATTGATGAATTTTTCAATCTTTTTGATAAATATATTCAAATTTGTCATGATTATATTTTGTTCAGACTAAAAAT
The DNA here is from genome assembly GCA_905236285.1 of uncultured Selenomonadaceae bacterium. Classification (GTDB taxonomy): domain Bacteria; phylum Bacillota; class Negativicutes; order Selenomonadales; family Selenomonadaceae; genus Quinella. The sequence goes on from CAJOPN010000049.1 coordinate 12,643, forward strand.
TATTGAAGAAAAACATGTTTATAATTATCCGTTTTTAATGGGGCAAGGCGTTTGGATGGGAAGCGACAAATTAAAACCGACTGACAGTATTAAAGAGGTATTAAAACATGCGTCATTGTCAATCGGATTTTGCGGACTTGCAGAATGTCTCGTTGCTCTGATTGGAAAACATCACGGAGAAAGCGAAGAAGCTCAACAACTCGGATTAAAAATTGTCGGTCATCTCAGAGATAAAACAGATCAATTTACAAAAGCCGAGAAAAAAAATTGGACAACATTTGCAACGCCTGCAGAATCGACAGCAGGACAATTTCAACGTTCCAATCGAAAAAAATACGGCAGAATAAAAGGCGTGACTGACAGAAATTATATGACAAATTCAAATCATGTGCCGGTTTATTATAAAATGAGCGTCATAGATAAAATTGCAATCGAGGCTCCTTATCATGCACTTTGTAATGCCGGTCATATCGCTTACATTGAAATTGACGGCGATCCCGCGAAAAATCCGACGGCATTTGAGGCAGTAATTCGAGCAATGCACGATGCCGATATGGGATATTTCAGCATAAATCATCCCGTCGATCGCGATCCGATTTGCGGTTACACGGGAATTATTGAAAATGAATGTCCTCATTGTAAACGAAAAGAATTGACGAGAGGGAAATTTCATATAAATCGTCTTAAAGATATAAAACAAAAAAATTCTTTACATTAGAAATTATAAGTTGTAAAATGACTTAGATTTTTTTTTATGGAGGATTTTTTTATCAATGAATTTTTTTAAGGATTTAAATTCGTTGTATTCAGCGATGAATTCTTTTCAAGAAGTAATAATTTTTCCTTTGGGAGTCGAAGGACAAAATTTAATTGAATTGATTCGTTATATGAATGCGACTTACAGAATAACTTGTATAGCCGTTCCAAAATTGCCGAATGAAAATGCTCGTCAGTTGGTTCATACGATTCCGACGATACAATTAAATAATTTGCCGCATTTTCGTGAGACGGCAATTTTTATTGTTGCTGTTCCATCCGATCAAAATCAAGCAGCTTATGAATATCTCGTACAATTCGGCTGCAAAAATGTCGGTGTAATTTCCGATAATGTTCATATGCAAATTACAGATTCTCTGAAAAATTTTTTTAGTTCAGGACAATCTGCAAATTATTTTTTTAATTATTTTTACGATAAATTTACAGAAATGAGATACCGTCTTGATGAACAAAATGAAGTCTGCTCTTTAAATTCAAAAACTTTTGAGCCTTTCAGGAATAAATTTCGCAATAAAAAAATTGTAATTTTCGCTACAGGTCCTTCTGCAGATTATTATGATCCGATTTCCGATGCAATTCACATAGGTTTAAATTTTGCATGGAAAAGAAAAAATATTCGTTTAAATTACCTTTTTACGAATGACGGCGGTGAAAAAGAATCAATGTCTGCAATGGAAAAAGGATTTTCTTTAATAAAAGACGGCATTTTTGTTTCAAAATTTATGGACAGGATTCCTTATTGTTACAGTAATTATCCCGAAGATGTTTCATTGCGGTTTAAAAATGTTCGTCGTTTTTATATAGATGATTCTGTTGACAATCCTATTTATCAAGATATTTGTTATCATCCTTTGAGTTGTTGCGGCAGCGTCGTTTTTGCGGCATTGCATTTTTCTTTGTTCACTTATCCGAAACAAATTTATATTGTCGGCTGCGATGCTCAAAAGTCAAATTACGGTCATTTTTATGAAAAAATTTCTGATGATGTTTTTCCGTGCTTGGATAAAATTAAAGTCACTTGGTCAAGAATGAAAATGTTTGCAAACCAATACTATCCTGAAACCGAAATTATTTCTGTTAATCCTGTCGGCTTGAAAGGTCTTTTCAAAGATATTTATACTCAGAAATTTAAAGATATGAATAACAACAAGGGGGGGGGGTATCGACAACTTGAAATTTTAGCATGTAAATTTTCGTGTGAAAAAAATATTGCCGTTACTCCTTTCGATTTAAAGGAGGCGGCTTAAATGAATAATGATTATTCTGCTCTCAATGATACGCTGATTAATTTTGCTCAAGAAAGTTTTCGGCGACAAAATTTTAATATACCGAATTTTATAAATGTCATGGAATCTGTTTTTAAAAAGAACGGTTTCAGAGACGAACACGATGAGAATGAACAATTTAATATTTTGGTCATTCGACTTGACGCAATCGGCGATAGTATTTTAAATAGTGCTTTTTTGCGCGAACTCAGAAGAAATTATCTTTCAGCTCGCATCACTTTAATTGTAAATCAAACTGTCTATCCGATCGTTGAATTTTGTCCGTATGTAAATGAAATTATTGCTATTCCTTCAATTTTTGACTTGGCTCAATTTTTACCGCTTGCATTAAAACTTTGCAACGAGAAACTTTGGGACAAGTTTTTTGATGTTTGTTTCGTTCCTCGTTGGGATATTGATTATTATTTCGCTCAATTTTTATCTTATTTGAGTGGTGCAAAAATTCGTATCGGTTACAGCGCAGATGTTCATCAAGGCAAAAAAAATTCTGACGGCGGTGCAAATTTATTTCTCAATAAAACTTTTATCAATCCACAAAATTTGGTGCATGAAGTTGAAAGAAATTTATATGTTTTGAAAGCATGCGGCTTACAAGTTCAAGATGATAAAATTGAAGTCTGGTACAATCATCGCGAACGTTTGAATATTGAAAGTCTCTTAAAAAATTTTGCTAAGGATCGTAAATTAATAAGTATAGTAAACGGCGGTTCTGAGAAAAATAAAAATTATCCCAAAGAACTTTTTTTGAAAGCATTAAAAATTATCAGTCGAAAGCATAAATGTAATTTTGTTTATCTCGGCGGAAAGGAATATTTCGAGACCGGCGAATATCTTCGTAAAAATTTGGATAAAAATAAAATTCTCAATCTCGCAGGAAAAACTTCTTTGAGAGAAACTTGTGCTATAATCTCAATGTCTTCAATGTATGTCGGAACCGATACCGGTACAATGCACATTACTGCTGCTCTCAATAAACCTGTAATTATGCTGGAAAGACAAGCCGAAGATATGAAAATACACATTGTAAGTTCTATAATCAGATTTTGTCCTTGGCAGACTCAAAAAATTATTGTTCAGCCAAAAAAAGCATTTGAACCTTGTCGTAACAGAATTTCAATTTCCGGTTGCGTTGAAAATTTTCCTCATTGCATTACTCAAATTAAACCTGAAAGTATTGCTGATGCTTTTGATGAATTAAATCGAACAATTTCACTCAACGAGTCTGAAAATAATCTGAGGGGGGGGGGTACTGGCAGCTTGAAATTTTAAGTTGTCAATATTCCTTCGTTAAAGTCGTCTCTTCTTATTCGAAGGAGGCGGCTTAAATTGAAAAGAAAATCTTCCTCTGAAAATAATTTCATTCATGTCTGTTATGCTTTCCATGATGCTGACGGTCATTATTCTAAATTCTGCGGAACTTCAATTCTTTCGATGTTTGAAAATTCAAAGTCAAAAATTATCGTTCATATTTTGCATGACAATACTTTGACTAAAGATAATCGCGATAAATTTAATCAAATCGCCAAAAATTACAATCAGCAAATTAAATTTTATAATCTCGAAA
>CAJOPN010000050.1 GCA_905236285.1 uncultured Selenomonadaceae bacterium
AAACGTGCAATTATTGGTGCTGAATATATCGCGGCAAAAAAATTTAACGTCGAAAGTTCGCTCAACGTTGCATATTCCAAAATCGACAGCATTACAAAACTTACTGCGCCGAATGCACCCACTCTGCTGTCTTTCATTATCTCAAGTATTTTTTCGCGTTCTCTTCCGCTGAAAAGTCCGTCGAAGGTGTCAATAAATCCGTCGCAATGTATTCCTCCCGTTAAAACTGCCATTGATACCAAAATTATTGCGGCTCTCAAATTTAAAAAATTCTCGCCGAACAAAAAATTAAATATCATGGCAATTCCGACGTAACACAAGCCGAGTACTGCTCCGACCAAAGGAAAATATTTTACACTTTTTCCGAATGATTCTTCAGTCCAAATTGTTTGTTTGACAATAAATATCCGCGTCAAAAATTGCAGTCCGATTAAAAATGAATTCAAAATCCAAGCTCCGATTTATGCTCCGTCATTCCGTCAATGCAGCATTGCATTACAACACTTAAATCCAATCCGAGTTTTTCGACTCCTTGATTTATTGTTTCACGATCACAGCCTGCCGCAAATCTTTTGTCTTTATATTTCTTTTTAAGGCTCTTGACTGACATGCCGTCCATGTTCTCAGGTCTCATAAGTGCATAAGCATGAACAATTCCCGTCAATTCATCGACTGCAAACAAACTTTTTTCAATCTCAGTCGTCGGTTCAACTTCATCTGTACAAAGTCCATAACCGTGTGAAATTATCGTCTTGATGTCTTCCTCTTCCACTCCTTCAGGTTCTAAAAGTTCTCTGACATGTTTGCAATGTTCATTCGGAAATTTTTCGTAATCGACATCATGCAGAAAACCTATCGCCTGCCAATGATCTTTATCGGCATGAAAATAATCTGCCATTGCCCCCATCGCCGCACTTACTGCCGCCGCGTGAATAAGCAAATGATTTTCTGTCGTATGCTTTTTTAAAATTTCTTTCGCTTTTTCAAGTGTCAATTTCATTTTATTTCATTCTCCCAAAAATTTTTTGAACGAATTAAATTTTACAGCTAAAAAAAATTTTGTCAACAATTTCTTGACTTGAGTTGACTTTAAATTGTAAAATCTTTCAGAGCAAATTTTTTTAGAGGAGAGATTTTTATGAAAGTTATGTTAATCAATGGAAGTCCTCACGCTAAAGGAAATACTTACATTGCGCTTGAGGAAATGAAAAAAATTTTTGATGCCGAAAATATTGAAGTTGATTACGTCCATATCGGCAATAAAGTTGTTCGAGGCTGTATTGGTTGCGGACAATGTAGGACCAAAGGCAAATGCGTTTTCGATGATGTTGTGAACGAGACCGCAAAGATTTTTGAAGAGGCTGACGGAATTGTTGCCGGAGCTCCCGTTTATTTCGGTTCGGCAAATGCAACAATGATTGCTTATTTGACAAGACTTTTTTTCAGTACTCCGTTTGACAAAAGAATGAAAGTCGGAGCGTCGGTTGTTGTTTCAAGACGCGGCGGTTCCTCTGCAGCTTTCGATGAATTGAATAAATTTTTTACGATTCGTGAAATGCCTGTCGTTTCAAGTCAGTATTGGAATATGATTTACGGCAGAGAACAAGGCGAGGCTCTCAAAGATGCCGAAGGACTTCAAACAATGCGTACTCTTGCAAGAAATATGATTTTTTTGATGAAGAGTATCTCACTCGGCAAAGAAAAATTCGGACTTCCTCAAAAAGAAGAATGGATTCCTACTCATTTCATAAGATAAAAAAATTAATAAATTTCTTGACGTGAGGCAGTTTTAAATAGTAAAATCTGTTTGAGCAAATTTTTTTAAGGAGAGATTTTTCATGCGAGTTATGATGATTAACGGAAGTCCTCACGCCAAAGGCAATACTTATGTTGCACTCGACGAAATGAAAAAAATTTTTGATGAGGAAAATATTGAAGTCGATTATCTTCACGTCGGCAACAAAATTATTCGCGGCTGTGTTGCATGTTATCAATGTCAAAAAACAGGCAGATGTGTATTTGATGATGCCGTCAATGAATCAATTCCGATTTTGGAAAAGGCTGACGGAGTTGTAATTGGCAGTCCCGTTTATTTTGCATCTGCGGCAGGTACTTTGACTTCTTATCTCGACAGGCTTTTTCTCAGCACAATTTCAAGCATGCGAAAAAATTTAAAAGTCGGTGCGTCAGTCGTCATTGCAAGACGCGGAGGTTGCTCTTCGACTTTCGATCAGTTGAATAAATATTTCGCAAATAATGAAATGCCGATCGCCTCAAGTCAATATTGGAATATGGTTTACGGCATGACACCCGGCGAAGCTGTTCAAGATATTGAAGGATTGCAGACGATGCGAACTCTTGCAAGAAATATGATTTTTATGATGAAAAGTTTCGCACTCGGCAAAGAAAAATTCGGACCTCCTCAAAAAGAAGAATGGACACCGACAAATTTCATCAGATAATAAAAAAATCCGCCACGATTTTAAACGGCGGTAATTTTTTTTATTTTTTAAAGAATAAATTTTTCAATAACTTCGGCAACGGCACTTTCATCACAAGTCGCCTTCGTTATGTAATCGCAATAATTTTTTATTCCTTCGACACAATTTTTTACTCCTACTCCCAAACCTGCCGCTTTTATCATCGACAAATCATTGAAATTATCTCCGATTGCAATCGTCTCTTCAATTTTTACTCCGAGCTTTTCTGCAAGTTGTATTAAACCTGCTCCTTTCGTCACACCTTTGGGATTAAATTCAAGATAGCGGTTGCTCGAATAACTAACGTCCATATTGCCTGTTATATCAGAAAGTTCATTTGCAATTTTATTTAGATATTCTTGATTCGTATTGACAAACAAAATTTTTACGAGATTTTCATTTTTTAAAAAATTTAAATTCGGCTCGTCGATTTCTTCAATTGCCATTCGTCCGTCAAGATATTTTCTTTCATTTTCATTGATTTTGAATCCGTAAACTTTTTCAAGTGTATAAACATGCAGACAGACATCATAATTGAGACCGCGCTTAAAAAATTTTTCAACAGTTTCAAAAGGAATTGTTTCGTAATGAAGAAGTCGATTATCTTTATTTTCGGTTATCGCTCCTCCGTTGAACGAAATTACATATTCATTCGGTAAATTTACAAGTCCGATTTCATTTAAAGTTTTTGAAATGGA
>CAJOPN010000051.1 GCA_905236285.1 uncultured Selenomonadaceae bacterium
CAAAGAAGTTGTTGATTATATTTATCAACTCGTTTCAAAAATTTTGCGTGAATCGAACGTCGAATATATTAAATGGGATATGAATCGTTCAATTACTGAATGTTATTCGGTTGCATATCCTCCGAATCAACAAGGTGAAATTTTCCACAGATATATTTTAGGCGTATATGATTTGTATGAACGTTTGACGAATGAATTTCCGCAAATTTTGTTTGAAAGTTGTGCAAGCGGCGGCGGAAGATTTGATGCAGGACTTTTGTACTATGCTCCTCAATGCTGGACAAGTGACGATTCGGACGGAATTGAAAGACTTAAAATTCAATACGGAACGAGTTATTGCTATCCTGTCAGCGCGATGGGAGCTCATGTTTCGATTGCTCCGAATCATCAGCTTTTCAGAAATACTCCGCTTAAACTCCGTGCCGATGTTGCATTTTTCGGGACTTTCGGCTATGAGCTTGATCTTGCAAAACTTTCTGCCGATGAACTCGTTGATGTTCGTGAACAAATTAAATTTATGAAAGAGTATCGCAAAATCATTCAGCAGGGAACTTATTACAGATTAAAAAGTCCGTTTGAAGGAAATATAGTTGCATGGCAAGTCGTCAGCGCGGATAAAAAAATTTCAATTATCGGCTATTATAAAATTCTCAATGATGTCTGTGCACCTTTCCGCCGTTTAAAACTTCAAGGTCTCGATGAAAATTTCAATTACGAAATTAATATTGACTCGAAAAATAATTTCGGAAATTTCAGCGGCAATGAATTAATGAATATCGGCTTGATAACGACAGATCATTCATCAAGCGAAAAGGCTCAACATGAGGAACATTGTACAGATTTTTGGTCAAGAATTTATATTTTGAAGGCAAATTGAAAGGTGAATTAAATGAGTGAAAAAATTTTAAAAAAAAGTTTCGGAAAACTTTCGGACGATAACGATATTGAAATTTACACGCTGAAAAATTCTCAAAGTGAAGTTCAAATTACAAATTACGGCGCAAGAGTTGTTTCTTGGAAAATTGCCGACAAAAATTCAAAAATAGTTGATGTCGTACTCGGTTATGCAAATGCAAAAGCTTATGAAATCGATGATAAATACATGGGAGCAATCGCGGGACGTTGTGCAAATCGAATCGGTGGAGCAAAATTTGAACTCAACGGAAAAATTTATAATCTCGACAAAAATGACGGCGGAAAAAATCATCTTCACGGCGGATTTAACGGATTTGAGAAAAAAATTTGGCAGGCGGAAATTATCGACGATAAATTAAAATTGACTTGTAAAAGTGCCGACGGTGAAGGAGGTTATCCCGGTAATTTGACGGCGACGGTTACTTATTCGCTGAGTGACGACAATGAATTAAAGATTGATTATGAAGCAGCGAGTGACGCAGATACAATTTGCAATTTGACGAATCACACATATTTTAATTTGAACGGATTCGACAGCGGCTCAATGCTCAATCAAAAAATTCAAATTTTCGCCGACAATTACACTTGGGCAAATGATGAATCAGTACCTGACGGAAGAATTTTATCTGTTGAAAACACGCCGATGGATTTAAGGAAATTGACACGAATCGGTGAACATATCGACGATGATTTTGATGAATTGAATTTCGGACACGGTTACGATCATAATTGGTGCATAAATAATTTTGACGGTTCATTGAAAAATGCCGCTCATGTTGAAAGCGATGAAAGCGGACTTTGTTTAAATGTTCAAACGACAATGCCGGGTATTCAATTTTATGCAGGCAACTTTCTTGACGGAAAACCTCTCGGCAAAAATTCCGTTAAAATGGATCGCAGAAACGGTTTCGCATTGGAGACGCAATTTTATCCGAATGCAGTCAATTTGAAAAATTTTCCTCAACCGATTTTGCGTAAGAATGAGATTTGGAAAGCTCAAACAATTTACACGTTGAAAAAAATTTCTTAAAAAATATTGCAAAAAAAAAAAATATGTGATAATATGATTCCGACGCGGAGGAGTGTCCGAGCGGTTGAAGGTGCTTGACTCGAAATCAAGTGTAGCTAACAACTACCGTGGGTTCGAATCCCACCCCCTCCGCCATTTTTTTTTAATTTTTTTTATTTGATGACCATGACAGGAATTTTTGATTCTTCGACAACTTTTTGACTGACGCTGCCAAGAATTGCACCTTTAAAAAGTCCCAAACCTCGACTTCCCATTATTATCATGTCTGAGCCTTCAGTTTCGGCGACTTTCAAAATTGCTTTATGAATTATTCCTGTCTCAACATGTTTCGCCGCTTCCATATCATCTGAAAGTTTCGTCCAAATTCGATCGAATACCAGATGACTCGGAATATCTTTGTTAATTTCGCTGGCAACGTAGACAAAATCCAATTTCGCACCGAATTTTTTCGCAAGATAAATCGCTTCATCAGTCGCCTTGCACCCCTGAACACTTCCGTCAACCGGCACCAATATTTTTTTCGGTATGCTCATTTTTTTTCACCTCATCGATCAACTTGCACTTCTCTTATTACAACTTTATCTTCTCCGTCAATCGAATTTATTTTAACGCTGACGGATTCCTGTTTTGAAGTAGGCAGATCTTTTCCGACGTAATCCGCACGAATAGGTAATTCTCTGTGTCCTCGATCAATTAATACTGCAAGTTGAATTGCTTTCGGTCTTCCTATATCCATAATTGCATCGAGTGCCGATCTTATTGTTCTGCCTGTATAAAGTACATCATCTATCAATACAATTATTTTTCCGTTGATGTCAATCGGCAATTCGGTTGATTTTATTTTCGGTGCAGGCAATGTTGAAAGATCGTCGCGATACAAAGTTATATCCAAAATTCCTGTCGGTGGTTCTTTTCCTTCAATCGTCGAAATTTCTTTTGCAAGCCTTTCGGCGATCGGTACTCCTCTGGTTCTTATTCCCACTAAAATTACATCTTCTATTCCCTTGTTGCGTTCGGTTATTTCGTGTGCAATTCTGCTTAATGCTCGTCTAATGTCTTCAGATTCCATTACAACTGCCTTTTCCAAAAATGCCGCTGTCATTTATTTTCACTCCAATCTTTTTAAAATTTCTTTAATTCATTTTTAAAGATTGATTTTCTAACTTTCATCGTAAATAGAAAAATTTTTTTTTATTTATTTTTTGGGTTGTCATTGAGCTTTAAGTTTATATCTGCAATCAATAATTTTTTTATTTGTACGTTCATTCAAATCCGAAAATTCATCCCATGCCGTCAAAATTATAAAAACATCAGCACTTTCAAGAATTTTTTCGTAAGAATCACAATAAAAAATATCAAAATCGTAATGTGATTTAAATTCTTCTATTGCCTGAGGATCATAAGCCAAAATTTTTTCATAGCCGAGATTTTTTAATTGATGAATAACTTTAGCGGCTGATGAATCACGAACGTCATCGGAATTCGGTTTAAAAGAAAGTCCCAAAATTCCGAGCTTGAGATTTTTATTGTAATTTATTTTTTTGGCAATTCGATCGGCAATTATATTCGGCATGCGATCATTTATTTCAATAACTTGATGAAGAATTTCGGCAGGAAATCCGTTTTTCTTTGAGCATGCAAAAAAGGCATTTGTATCCTTAGGAAGACAATATCCGCCGTAACCGCAGCCGGGATAAACATAAGTCGTCATGTTGCAATTATTCCAGCGTTTGTCCATGTGAAGAATATCAAACGCTTTTTTAATGTCAATGTCTCCAATATTTTCAGCTACTGATGCCATTTCATTTGAAAAACTTATCATCGTTGCAAGAAGAGTATTTGAAAGGTATTTAATAAATTCGGCGGTATTTAACGACACGCAGAAGACAGGAAGATTTGCAGGTTCATAAATTTTTCTCAAAATTTTTTCAGATTTTTCATCGCTGACACCGAGAACAATTCTGTCGGCATTAATAAAATCGTCCCAGCAATGACCTTCACGCAAAAATTCAGGATTGCTGCCGACTCCGAAATTTTCACCGATTTTTCCGCCAAATTTTTCAACATGAGGCAGAACAAAATCAACTGCAGTTTTCGGAGGAACTGTTGATTTCGTAACCAATACACGAAATTTTTTATCGGAAATATTTTTAATTGTCTGTTCAATCGCCGCGTAAAGATATTTTAAATCTGCCGCTCCGTCTTCGCCGTAAGGAGTGCCGACGCAATAATAAACAGCCTCACTTTCATTCAATGCTGTCTTCAGTTCGTCATCACTTCCGCCGACAGGAAAGAAATTTTTATTTAAATGCTTTTCAAGTGCTTTATCCATATGCGGTTCAAAAAATGGAATTTTGCCGCTTTTAATTGTCTTAAGACGCTCAGAATTTACTTCAACGCCGTAAACTTTATGACCGAACTCCGCAAATCCCAATGAAGTTGTAAGTCCGACAAATCCCAATCCAAAAATTGTAATAACCATTAAACCAATTCACCACCATATTTTTTCATAAACAAAAGACTTCTCTCAATTCCTTCCTCAAGAGAAATTTCAGGATTAAAATTTAAAATTCTGCGTGCTTTATCAATATTCGGACAACGGCGTTGAGGATTGTCTGTCAAATAGTGTTTATCTTCAGAGACAGCAAAAGTAATTTTCCCGTTGTAATTGAAAAGTTTCTTGCCGATTGATTGATAAAGTTCTGCAAGCTGTTTCATAGAAATTTCGGGATTATCCGAGCCAATGTTAAAATAATCAAATTTACCGTAAAGCAAAATTTTTATGTAACCTGCGATTGCGTCAGCTATATAACAAAATGTTCTCGTCGGTGAGCCGTCAGAAAGAATTTCAATATCTTTATTTTCAAAAATTGCTTTAACAAAGTCGGCGGAAACTCTTTTATCTTCGATATGCATTCCGGGACCGTGATTATTGAATGGTCGAACAATTACGATCGGCAAATTATATTTTTGAGCAAAGAGCATACAAATTGTTTCGCCGAAACGCTTTGATTCATCGTAACATGAACGCGGACCTGTGCAGGAAACATAGCCGTAATAATTTTCATCGGTCGGTATGTGTTTTGAATCGGGATTGCCATAAATTTCGCTCGATGAATAAAATAAAAAGCCTGAAATATTTTTGTCAATGTAAAACTCCAACAGTCGACGCAATCCCCAAACATCTGCGTCCAAAGTTTCGATTGGATATTTTCTGTAATAAACAGGTGAGGCAACCGATGCCATATGAATTATTAAATTTGCCTCGTCTGAACCTTCCACGCTTGAAATATCGTCCGAAATAATATCAAATTGCTTGACGACGATTTTATCATTTTTCAATGAATCAATCCATTTCGGACGACCGAGCATAAAATTATCAAGTCCGATAACTTTTTTTATTTTGAGCTTTTGAAAATGTTCATCGAAAAATTTCATAAAGTAATAACCTAAAAATCCTGCACAACCTGTGATTAAAATTGTTGAGCCTTCAAATTTTTTTCTTTCGACATCGCTTAATTTTTGCAATGTGTAATCCAAATCTTTTTTCAAAAAATTCATCTCCAAACTTTCCAAGCCGCTTGATTATTTTCCCAAAGCGTCTCTAATCTTTTTTTATCTCTGATTGTATCCATGCACTGCCAAAATCCATTATGTTTGTAAGCCATAACTTCGCCGTCATGCACCAAATCATTCATAGGTTTTTTCTCAAGTTCAATATTTTCATTAAGGTAATCAAAAATTTTCGGATTGAGAACCATATAACCTGCGTTAATATATCCTATGTCTTGATCGCTTTTTTCACGGAAATTTAAAACTTTGTCGCCGTCAAAATCTATGTAACCGAAACGACTTTCGGGACGAACTGCAGTCAGAGTACAAATCTTTCCGTGCGATTCGTGAAATTTTATCAATTCATTTATATTTACGTCAGAAACTCCGTCGCCATAAGTCAGCATAAATGTTTCATTGTTGACATACGGCTGAATTTTTTTGACTCGTCCTCCCGTCAATGTATCGTAGCCGGTATCAATTACCGTCACTTTCCACGCTTCTGAAAAATTATTATGAACTTCAATTACCTTTTCACCTTGAAAATTAAATGTCACATCGCTGTTATAAAGCATATATCGTCTGAAATAATCTTTGATAACATGCTGCTTGTAGCCTGCACAAATTATAAATTCATTGTGCCCGAAATGAGAATACTCTTTCATAATGTGCCACAAAATCGGTTTTCCTCCGATCTCAATCATAGGTTTCGGCACAAATTGCGATTCTTCACTTATTCGCGTTCCGAATCCTCCTGCCAAAATTACTACTTTCAAAAAAATCACCTCATTAATGTCCTAAGCCCTTACTTTTTATTTCGTAATCCAGCTCATAATTATTTTCAACAGCTTTAAAAGTTTCAAGCATAAGTTTTTCCAAATCTTTTAATTCATCACCTTGATAACTTGTTAAATAAGCATTGCGAAGACCTTTTGAAGCATGATGAATCCAAATTAATACAGCGGCTCTGATTTCTTCTTTCGTCTCCAGAAAAATTTTTTTCCGCCAACCTGTCCAAATTAATTTTGCCCAATCAATCCAAAATGTAACATAAGTTTTTGATTGAGCGGAAGCCATAGCATTATGAATACGGAATGCACTCAATGGTTCAGGATAAAAAGCCATATTGCCTTGACTGAGAAGCTGCAGCCATGTTGAAAGATCTATCATTGAAAAAAAACCTCTTTCATCGGCATTCCAACATAAATCTTTATCGCGAAGGCATGATTTTTTTATCAAAACCGTTGTAGGTTCTCCGATTCTGTTTGTCATATTGAAAAGTGCATCTTTGCCGACGCTTTTTCCGTCATATATTGCAATTCCTTTTGCGTCCAATCCTTGCAAACCTTTTATAGTTCCTTCTTCATCAATTTCATGTCGCGGAGAGGTTACCATAGAAATATTTGGATTGTTCAAAATCAAATTCATCATAATTTCAATTTTTTGCGGATAAAAAATATCATCATCCATAAGCCAATTTACATATTCTGATTCTGTATCATTAATTTGATATTGTCTCAAAAAATTCCAATTATCATCGGCATTAAAATTTTTATGATGAAAATATTTTATATTCGGATATTTTTTCATGTATTGATAAACAAGATTTTCAGTATCGTCATCAGTACTGTTATCACTTATAATTATTTCAATATTTTGATACGTTTGATTGATTGCACTCATCAATGCAATTTGAAAATATTTCGGGCGATTGAATGTCGGAATCAAAATTAAAACTTTCGGCAAATTTTCATTCATTATTTTTACCTCTGATTTCTTTTAAAATTTTTTCCATATCTTCAGGCAGCGGTGCAACAAAATTCATTTGTTCATTCGTTGAAGGATGAATCAATTTTAATTCGTATGAATGTAATGCCTGTCCTTTTATTTCAAACGATTTTTTTTTATTGCAATATTTCGGATCGCCGACGACGGGATAACCTATACTTGACATATGCACACGAATTTGATGAGTTCTTCCTGTTTTTAAATTACATTCGACAAATGTAAAATTTTTAAATCTCTCCAAAACTTTGAATTCGGTAATTGCAGGTTTTCCATTCGCGACGATTGCCATTTTTTTGCGATCCGTTTTACTTCTTCCTATTGCTCCTTCAATTATTCCTGCATTGTCTTTAATTTCTCCGTGAACTATTGCAAGATAATTTCTTTTCGCCGTTTTCGATTGAATTTGTTCACTTAAATTTATATGCGCCTTGTCATTTTTTGCCGCGACCATTACGCCTGAAGTATCTTTGTCAAGTCGATGAACAATTCCTGGTCTCATTACTCCGTTTATTCCCGAAAGATCTTTGCAATGATAAAGAAGTGCATTGACCAATGTTCCGTGAATTATCGAATCGGCAGGATGAACCGTCATTCCTCTTGCCTTGTCGATTACAATTATATCTTTGTCTTCATAAAGAATTTTTAACGGCAAATTTTCAGGTTCAATTTTTGAATTAATCGGCTCAATTTCCTTAAAAAAAATTTCCTCATCGCCGTTGATTTGATAACTCGCTTTTACTGCTTGTCCGTCAACTTTTATCAAACCTTCTGAAATCATTCGTTGAAGATTTGCTCGCGAATATTGAGGATATTTTTCAGATAAATATTTATCAAGTCTCATCTGTACGAATTGCCTTTTCTATTTCTCTCTCTCCAAATTTGAAAAGAATTGAATAAATCATAAATCCGACTCCGATCACTATTGCAACATCTGCAATATTAAATACAGGCCAAATTCTGAAATCCAAAAAATCAATTACAAGTCCGTTTTGAAATCTGTCAATCAAATTTGCCGTTGCTCCCGAAAGCAATGTTATCATTCCGAACTTTAATGTTCCGTCAGATTTTTTCATCTTATTGTAAAAAATTGTTGCAATTATTATTATTGCTGCTCCTGCCGTCAAAAATAATTCCCTTTGATGAGGCAAAATTCCAAATGCCGCTCCGGGATTTAATACGTAAGTCAAATGAAAAACATGTTTAATAATCGGAATTGATTCGCCGGGTATCATTGAGGCGGCTACTATTCCTTTGATAAATTGATCAATCGCCACTATTCCGACGAAAAGCAATTTATCCCAATGCACTATCAAAACACATACTGCCAATTCAATTATCAGTAAAATTTCTTTGAAAATCTTTTTTATCGCACTAATCGTAATCATCTCCGTTTCAATGCGAATTATTTAATTATCAATGTACTTTCCGGCACAACCGATTCTTTTGTATTCGGCTCAGGTTTTCTTATTGAGACAGGTGCAGGTGCGGTTGGAGCATTTGCAGGTTTTGTTGTTGCTGGTGGAGTCGAAATATTTTCATGGTTAATCATGCTTTCCGCTTTCGGCTGCGGTATACTGCTTAAAAGTTGTGTCGTTACTGCCAATTCGGTTTCAAGTGCCGTTCTGATTTTCAACAAAAATGAATTTTTCTCGCGAATGAGTTGATCATATTCGTTATGAAGGATTCGCAATTTATTATTTGCATCTTCAAGTTGTCGACGTGCATCAATCTGTGCCTGCTCACGAATATTTTTGCTTTCAATTCTTGCATTGTTGATTGTTTCGTCTGCATTTTTCTTTGCCGCAGATATTACTTCTTCGGCTGTACTTTGCGCTACCATTAATGTATCTTGCAAATTTTTTTCAAGTTTTCTGAATTGAGTTATTTCTTTTTCGTGAAGACTTGCCTGCTCTTTGAGTTTTTCATTCTCGCGGAAAAGTTTTTCATAATCTGCAACCACTCGATCCAAAAATTCATCTACTTCATCTTCTTTATAACCGCGAATCGTTGCTCGTTTAAAATCTCTGTTATGAATATCCATCGGTGTCAACAAGTGCACCGCCTCCTCATAATTTTATCGGCTTATAATATATAATTATCTTCTTATTATGTCAAGTCCATTCATCAAAGAGATTTTATTTTCGTTTTCAATTTTGTGCAATTTTTTTGATAAATTCTTTGATTCGCAATCCGTTTTTTCCGTCGAAATGCTTGACATATTTTTCTGCCGCCGCTTTTCTTAAATCATACATCGGATCTTCTCCTCGACGAATCATCTCAAAAAATTTATATAAATCTTCTTTTGAATAGGCAGCGTAATAATTATCTGTTATTTCTTGAGCATATTCAGATATGTGATGTGACTTACACAATCGACAAATAGGTTTAAGTAGTGGCAATGATGAAGCAATAATTCCACAATGCGGATCAAGCAAAATTGCATCGGCTACAGAAAAAGCATTATCATAATTCTCTGTTTCGTCAAAAATTATATTTTCAGATTCCGAGCAATAATCTCTAAAATTTTTTAAATCTGATGTTTTCCAGATGGAATATACATTCACCAAATCCTCAACAACTAACGGATGGGGTCTGTAAATTAATGCAAATTCTTTGTGTTCACTAAAATATTCAAAAATATATTTTGCATAAAAATCAAACGCATAATCGTCCAAAATTCCCCAATGATCATATAATCCATGATCGGCCGCCCAGAGAAAAATTTTTTTACCTGATAATTTTTTCCAAGCGTCAGGAAATTTTTTATTTTGGCATGCTTTATAAATTCCATCATATTTTGGATTTCCCATTTCGATAAGCGGTTTATTTTTAAAATAGTCCAATTTTTTAAACACAGAATAAACATAAGAATCAAATAAATAATAGTCCGGATTATGTGAAGCCCAATAATTTTCAATTTTGTCTATATAATCTTTGCCTTTACCGGCTCCATATAATATAACCATATTACTTGAAACTATAACAAAACGTGTATTTTTTCTTACATTGCCAATATTTTGATCCGATAAATCCGTAATAATAAATACATCCGGTTTGTCTTCTTCAATATTATATTCATTTTTCAAAACGCAATTATAAGCTTTTCGTTTAAGTATTTCCATATCTTCTTTATTATTAGCAATCACCAACAAATCCATTTCTTTATCTCGCAAACATTCTTCGCATAGAGTAGTAAAAGAATTCCAGCGATAAAATAAACTGAAAATCATTCTTATTTTTATCTTCGTTTTATTTTGATATATAATTTTTGATAACTCATTCTGTGGCAAAAAATTTTTTAATTGAAGTTTATCTTTTACATTATATACTTCACCTAAAAACCATTTATTATTTTTCAAAAATTGAATTGATATATCCCCGTCATAAAGATCACCAAAATAATTATTCTGTACCCAATTAATAATTCTTTTGCAGGTTTTTAACATATAAATTTCTTCTTCATTATATTTGTGACCGTCAATTCTCATTAGCATTTCAATAATTGTATTAAAAATTTCTGAGGCATTGCTTTCAACAATTTCAATATTATTTTGATTAAATGATTCGATGCGTTTTCTTTCATTAGGAATCATTTCTTCAAAGTGTAAGGTTCTGTATAAATTGTAAGGGAAATTAACCTGAGAATTAAAAATTTTTTTAGGTAAAAATAATGTCGATGTCTTTTCAGAACGAATTTTTAATTTGTCGTCGAGAGTGAATGAAAACATATTTATCATTACTGCAGGTATGGAGTGTATCATTGCAATATATCTGTCTTCAATAGAATCTGTCACCAATAATTTTGCTTTGAACTCTGAAAATTTATCCGTCAATTTTTCTGCTCTTAATCCGTTTTTATTTAATTCTGCTTTCAACGCGTCGAACCATTCATAATTCTTTTGTAATGAAAACATTATCAAATTCGAATTTTCGGCGATTGAATTTTTCCGCGTCTCAATTTTTATTTCTTTCTCTCGATAATGACACAAGTAATAATTATAGATATTATCCGAATACGTCACGAAGAACGGATATTTTTTTATGAAGTACTGCCAGAAATAACGATCTTCATTTTTTATTATTTTTAAATTTTCAAATCTCTCGGCAAATGTCAAATACCCCCCCCCCTGATTATTTTCAACAATTTGATTTCCTTCATTATTCAACGGCAATACTGCATGTAATATTTTTTTATCGACTTTTGCATAACTCAATGCTGATGAAATTATCATTTGCGATTCGTCCAAAACATTCAGCGAGCTTATATTTACTCCGTCATACAAATTCAAAATATATTGCGCCTGCTTTTCATATTTCGCGACATAATCAGGTGCATGTTCCAAATCAAAATAATTATAGAATACATTATGCAGGCCGAAATAAATTTCTGCTGCTCTTAAATCATTTTTATACAACGGCAGAATATTTTCAGAATTGTTTTGACTGAGTTCAGAATAAATTTCTTTGTGTCTGTCGGTTTCTATCGGCATTATCAACAATGAATCCGATTTTATTTCATTCGCGTCAATAATTCCTTCAATAGGAAATCCTTCCGACGATAACATTTTTTGCAAAATTTCACTCTTTGCACCGCTTTTAAAAATAAATATTTCTTTAAATTTTCCATTTTGAAATTTTTCTCTGATTTTATTTAAAACGTAATTATTCTGCTGCAAGAAAATTTGCATTTCATTGATGTCATTTCCATCTAACAGCGCGATAGAATTAAATCCCATTCCTTGTAGCTGCATGTAAATTGATTGTGCCTTTTCTCCGCCCATTGCAAATATCACAATGCATTGACCTACAGACATAGGATTTTCATTTAAATTGAGAATTTTAAAATTTGAATAATCCTCTGATGAAGGTCGAGGATCGTCAACTGTAATGATTCCATCAATTTGAAAATTATGTTTCTCGGCAAGATAACAAAACGGTATGCAAATTTCATTCATTCCACAAATTACCGTGTAAGTTTTACCATTATCTTTTTTTTGTTTCAATATTTTTTCGAACATATACAAATTCATAAATTTAACCTCCGATTGATATTTCCGGAAATTTTTTCAAGATTAACTCCAAAGCATGTTCAGGCGAAAATGTGCCGTCATTATTAATTTTTAAGTCCGGATTTTTAGGCAATTCAAGTTTTAAATCGACTCCTACTACATCTTGAGCTTTTCCTTCTTTAATTCCTGAATACAATCCTTTTTTGTCTCTCTTAATTAAAATTTCCATCGGTACATCTATAAATATTTCATGATACTTTGAAAAATTTTTTCTATTCCATTCACGCACACAATCGAACATTCCGACTGTGCAGCAAATTACATCAATATTTTGATCAACAATAATTTTGCATACTCGTGAATTTCTGTAAGCCGCATCTTTTCTTTCTTCTTTTGCGTATCCGCTTTTATCATTATATGCCCATCTTGCAATATCTCCGTCAAGAAAAAATATATTCGGCTTATTTTCTTTTATTTTTTCGTAAAGCAATTTCCCTATTGTAGTTTTTCCGGCTCCTGACAAGCCTGTTATCCAATATAAATTTCCTTCCATATTTTTTTTTTATTTCCTCCAAAAAATACTATCAAAAAATTTTTTAACGTATTTATAAGTTGTTTTCGTCAGATATTTTTTGCATTCCTTAAAATTTTTCTCTTTCAATAATCGTCTTACCTCAGTCGCATTTACAAATTTGCCGTTTGAAAGTTTTAATCTTGGAATTTCTACAAGTTCGACACCAAAATTTTTTAATAATTGTTTCATTGTCTCATTATATTGTCGTGTTATATTATCAAGCGGTTCTTCTCCGACGAATCGAAATTTTATATTCAAGCAAGGTGCTATTGCATTGCCGAACAAATTTACATCTTTGGCAGGCATTATATTTTTGTCCTGCAAATCGTCCTTGTTAAAATACTCCGCAAATGTAAAACTCGAAATCATATATTTTCCTGAAGGCAAGACTTTCACATTTTTTAAATTTTTGCAGTTTTCCTTGACGATTGAAAATCTGTCTTTGAAACTGAATTCCGATTTGTCCTCTTCAACAACGAATATATACAGAAAATCAATTCTTTTCAATGCCTCATTAATTAAATACATGTGTCCCAATGTGAAAGGATTGCAATTCATTACGATTGCACCAATTTTATCTTTATTAACTCTTTCTTTTGAAAGAATTTTTAAATATTTTTCGAGCTCTTCATCAAAATATTCTTTCCGTTCAATTTTGTCCAGAAACGGTGCAACTTTCTCCTGACTTTTTAAAGCGGATTCAATCCTTTCAAAAATTTTATCGGCAACGATTTTATTTCCTGTTTCGTCAATATGTTCTGTCATATCAATAAAACATTTTATTTCATCGAACGGAGGATTATTAAATATATCTGTGAATTTAATTTGCATTTGCTCCGGAAAATTTATTAAATTGCTCCAAAGATTGCGACCAAAATAAATTACAAAATCGCCTTCTTTAAATTCTGAATCCATCAATGCATAAAAATTATTTAAATCTGTGTTGAGTGCATTGCCTGAACCGACTCCGCCGCAATTGACTACTCGATACGGATATTTTTTTTCATTTAAAATTCTTTGAAGATAACTCTCTATGGTTTTATCATTTTTTGTATATGAACTGAAAGCTGTACAAGGTCCGTAACAATAAATGCTGTTAAGAAAATTTTTTGGTGTATCGGTTGTAAATCGACGACCTCCGATTATATTGCATTCATCTTTTTTATTCATATCTTTCAGCAGCAGATAATCTTTGTGCCGCGACATGACTGTGTGAGTAGTAGCTATACTTTCTATTTTATGCTTTCTTGATTGCATATTTTTTATTTCACCGTTGATTTTTACAAACAAAAAATTTATTTTGCGCCGTGAAAAATAATTTAAAACCTCCAGCGACAACAAGTCTGCATAAAGTTGTCGTGCAAAAATAGGAGTTGCCTTTATTGGAAAATTACCCCCCCCCGTTCATATTATTTACAGAAAATTTATATAAAAATGATCCAAAAATAAATAAATCATAGTATCCGTTCATATATTTAAGTAAATTTTCGTTATTGAGAGTTTCAATTATTGCGTCATTGTCAAATTTATTTTTAAAATTTTTTAAATTACCGAATTCAGATGAAATTAAAATTTTTTTATTAAAATTAAATACTTTCATTGATTCTTCATTTATCAAATTCCAATAAATCGGTGGAAATTCTGTTTCATTTAATTTATAAGGCATTCCGACGGTATGAATATTTATTGCAACGGCAACTGCTTTATTATTTTTTAAAAATGGAATTTCTCGAAGAATTGAGCGTGAAAAAATTTCAGCTGCATTTTTTTTGTTAATTTCTTCATCTTCTGCATATGGCAAAAAAGCATCTGTCAAAAGCGTAATTTGTCCGCCGAATTGCTCGCGAAAGATATTTATATCAATTAATCCTTTAAAAATTCCATTTTCTTCAACGACGATTGATTGATGTCCTTGATCAAATTTTTCTATAATTTGCGAAATGTCATTGCAATTTTTCGACTCTATTCTTGCAACTTTTTCCGTTATGTACGTGAAATCTATAAATGGATTTAATTTCATCAAAAAAATCTCCTTAAAAATACACTTGTGCGACCTTTTTTTGTAAGTCCGCGAATTTCTGCCACTTCAAGCCGTCCGCGTCCTCTCATTGAAATTATGTCTCCTTCCTTTATCGACTGCGAAGAATTTTTTACACTCTGCCAATTTAATTTTACTTTCTCTGCTTCTATTTCAACTGCTGCTTTTGATCTTGACATCCCAAATCCGGCTGCTGCTATCGAATCAATTCGCAATGAGGCAACAGTCGCTCGAATTTCTTTGCAGCGTTCTTCTTTCGCCGCTATTGATGACAATTCGTCCAATGTCGTTTTGACTGTCGTCCCTCCTATTTGCGTTAAATTTGTCGTAAAATATTCTGCCATTTTTTTATCAACGATAATTTTTGCTGATTCTTTCGTTGCAATTATGTCTCCGATATGTTCTCTTTCAATTCCGAGTGACATTATCGATCCTAAAACGTCGCCGTGTGACAATCTTGCAAATTCGCCGTTCCATTCCGCTTTTATGACTGAGATTTCAAAATTCGGTGTTCCTTGAAAATCTTCACTTATAAATGCTGCTCTTTGTCTTTCTGCTCCGATATATCCGCCGTTAAAATCTACTTTTATTTCTCCCAGACTGTTTGCTATCGTTCCTGCTATTTCTTGTTCATATGGCGTTAAAAATCCGCTCAATTTATATTTTCGATTTTTCAACGCCTGATTTGCAATATCAACCAATCTGATTGATATTTCTTCTCCTTCCGTTCCTTTGTAATATCTTAAAATTTTTTCTCTCGCGTCCATTTTATTCCTCTCTTATCAATTTTGCCGTGAAAAATCCGTCTGTCTTGTCAATATGCGGCATTAAAGTTTTCATTCTTTTCAATTTAAAATTTTTATTAAAACTTAAAAATTCGTCTATAACTTTTTCATTTTCTGCCTTTTCGATTGTGCAAGTGCTGTAAACCATCATGCCGCCGATTTTCAACGCCCTTGACGCACTTTTTAAAATTTCAATTTGTAATTTCGGCAATTTTTTTATTTCTTCCAAATTTTTATTCCATCGCAAATCGGCTTTTCTTCTCAATACTCCCAAACCGCTGCAAGGTGCATCAATTAAAATTTTGTCTGCCTTATTAAAAAATCTTTCACCGATTTCACGAGCATCCATTTTTTTTGTTTCGATTATTTTTATTCCGAGTCTTGCTGCATTTGATTTTATTTGTTCAATTTTATGTTTATGTATATCGACTGCAATAATTTTTCCGTCATTTTTCATTAACTCGGCTATATGTGTTGTCTTTCCTCCGGGTGCTGCACAACAATCAATTACAAATTCGCCTGCTTTCGGATTCAATTCATGTGCCGGCAACATTGAACTTTCGTCCTGCACTTGACAATATCCCTCTTGTAATTCTTTCAAATTGTCCGGTGATTTAATATTTTTGCAAATTATTCCTTCATCTGCCAATTTTGACGGTTCTGCATTTATTCCTTGTTTCTTCAATCTTTCAAGCAGTTCTTCACGACTTATTTTTAAAAAATTTGTTCGCAATGTCAACGGTGGATCTTCATTGTCGGCAGCACAAATTAATTTCGTCTCCTCAATTCCAAATTCTTCAATCCAATGTTTAATCAGCCAATTCGGATGAAACATTCTCAAAGAAATTGATTCCGCGCTGTCATCTTCAGGAAATTTTACAGGTTCACGAATTGCCGATCTCATTACCGCATTGACAAATTTTGACGCTCCGACATTTATTTTTTTTGCGATTTCTACCGATTCATTGACTGCTGCATGCTGCGGAATTTTACTTAAAAAAAATAATTGATATATTCCGATCCGCAATATAGCTAAGATTTTCGGATCAATTTTTTTTAACGATCGTTTTACGTATTTTGAAATTATCCAGTCGATTGAATCTCCGACTTTTATCGTTCCGTAAACCAATTCTGTAAAAAATCTGCGATCAAGATCATTAAATTTATTATTTCTTAATTGTTCTGCCAAAACTATGTTGCTGTATGCGTTTCGTTCTTTGACTTCAAAAACTGCTTTTACTGCTGAGGCTCTCACTTTGTCCAAATTTTTCACCTCTGCATGTCAACATTATTTCCGTTTTCAATTTCTTCTTTGAATTTTGTGTACGGCTTATATTTATTTTTGATTTTTTCTTCAACTTCATCAGCCGGACTGTCATACGGTTTTATTTTTAAATTTGTTACTTCTTCCAAAAATTCAATATATTGTTCGCGTCCGAGTCTTTCCTTTAATGAATTAGGCACAATTATATAAGGATTTTCATCATCATAATTTTCATCGTCGAAGTATTCAACGTCCGCTTTTGTCTCCGTCAACAATTCTTGCAAATCTTCATCTTTGAATTGATTCGGCACAAATATTTTCGGTCTGTAATTTTCTTTTTCATACTGTTCATCGTCAATGTAGCTTATTACTGTATTTGTTACTCCACCGCTGAAATATACTCTTCCGCATTCGGGACAAATATCCGTTTTTAATTGAACTTGTGCGCTGTCAACGTGTGCATGTGTATGATTGTGAGCCGCACTCGTCGAATTTTCTTTTTCATAAGCATTAGCCACGTGTTCATGTTCATGCGCCAAAATTACACTTGCCGCTATTGAATTTGGAATATGTGTCGGTGTCTGAAATGATACGTCTGTTTCGTCTGAACCGTCCTGATATTTTCGATTCGCACATGTTTCACATTCGGCAGGTGAGGACGTTCGCCCCGGTGCTTTCGTCAACGGTTCGCCGGGATTTAATATTATGTGACTTTCGTTTCCGCTTTCCTTCGTTTTTGATTTCTGCTCCGAGTTATTTTCATCTTCTTTAACGTAAAGCGAAAAATTTATTCCGTCCTCGTCATTTTTCGAGCGTTCTTTCATTACGTCGCTTAATCTTTTTGATATTGTATTCTGTGCATTATTCATTCGATCCATATTGTCCAGCGATACATTTGTATTGAATCGACTGAAATTAAATCGTGCTCGTGCCTCGTAATTACTCGCAACGCTGTTATTGATTCCATTCAATGCCATTTCCGACACCCTCCCGTTAATGCGGAATTATTAATTTGTTTAAATTCCGAATCTTTACTTGATTATGATCTTATCCAACATCTTCCTTACATCTTCTATATTCACTTTCGTATTGTAACATGGTCCGTTCGGTCTGAGATTTAAAACTCCTACTGCCGGCAAAGGATATACATCTTGTATGCCGCTCATCAAATCCCTTTCGCATGCTATTGCCAATACTGCTTTAGGTCTGATTTTTTTTACAAATTGCCTCGCCAATGTTCCGCCTGTTGCAACCAAAAAGTAAAATCCGATTTCTTCAGATAATTTTACCAAATCTCCTATATTGCAGCCGCCGCATCTTTTACAATTTTTCGGATCTCTCGTTATTTTATGCGGACAACTTGCCAGCTGCAGACAATGCGGCACAAGCAACAACAATTCATTCGCCTTAACTTTTATTCCGCACTTTATGAAAATTAAATTGCTTACTGCTATAAATGATCCTTCAAGCTGTCGACGGCTTATTCCGAAAATCTTGCCTACTCTGACTGAAATCGGAAATAATATTCTTATGAGTTCATAACTGTATTTTCTGAAAAGCGGCAGATACGGATAACCTTTCATCGCCAAAACCATATTGCATACAGCTCCGATTGAAAATGTCGATATGATTATCATTACTGCACCGACTGCTGCCGGCAAATATTCATATATTCCTATCAGTCCCGGATATGTTATTTTCCATAATCCGTATAAAATTAATGCAACGAGAAATTCGGAAATTAATATCAAACCTAAAAATAATCTCTTCTTCGGTCGTGCAATCGCTAAGGTACTTATCATTCAATCACCGCCAATCATTGGTAATGTAAAGTTTTTATGTCCGCGTTTAAACTCATCGAATGACATTTTCTTTGAATTTTGTGCTTGAATTTCCAATATCTCCAATTTATCGCCGTTTAATTTCGTTCGCCATATTTTATATTTTTGTCCTTCAATTATCGTATATGCTCCGCCGTAAAGTCCGCGAATCAAATTGTGTATCTTTCTCGGCGACTTGTTCCAATCAATTAAACCTGTTTCTTTCGTCAGCATCGGTGCATAATTTGATTGAGAATCATCTTGTTTAATTCTTTCAAGTGTTCCGTTTTCAATTTTTTCTATCGTTTCAATTAATGCTTCCGCTCCCAATTTTTTTAATTTGTCGTGAAGTTCAGGAAGTATCATATCGTTATCAATTTCTATTTCGCGTTTAATTAACATGTCGCCTGTGTCCAATCCTTTATCCATCATCATTGTTGTCACGCCTGTTTTTTTCTCTCCGTTTATCAATGACCATTCTATAGGAGCGGCTCCTCTGTATCTCGGCAATAATGATGCATGTACATTTATACAGCCGTACTTTGGCAGGTTCAATATTTTTTGTGAAAGTATTTGACCGAATGCAACGACTACTATTAAATCAGGTTTTAATTCTTCAAGTATTTTTAAAAATTCTTCCGTTTTGATCTTTTCAGGCTGAAATACTTTTATTGAATGATTCAACGCCCATTCTTTAACAGGTGACGGCTGCAATTTGTGTCCGCGTCCTTTAGGTCTGTCAGGCTGTGTTACGATTGCAGCCAATTCAACTTTTTCATGCAATGCGTTTAAACTCTCAATCGCAAATTCAGGCGTTCCCATGAATATTGTTTTCATATTTTTTTTATTCATTTCTGTTAAATTTTCCTGTCACTATATTTTGAGCGATTTCAATAAACAAATGTCCGTCCAAATGATCTACTTCATGTTGCAGACATCTTGCCAATAATCCGTCCGCCTCAATAAATTTTTTCTTTCCGTAACGATTTAAATATTCTACTCTTACTTTTTCGGCTCTTTCCACGTCTCCGAATACTCCCGGAAATGATAAACAGCCTTCACTATCAGTTATTTTTCCTTCAGTCCAAGTTATTACCGGATTTATTATATCGTAGCGTTTATTGCCGACATCTATTACTATTGCACGAATCGGCACTCCTACTTGCGGTGCGGCGATCCCGACTCCTTCATTTTTATACATCGTTTCCGCCATATCATCTAAAAGTGTTTTAATTTTTTTATTAACTCTTTCTACCGGCGTGCAAATTTGTTTTAATACAGGCTCGCCCATTTTTTTTATTTCCAATACCGACAAATAAACTCCTCCTTTTTTAATTCAAGTTTAGTATATATTTATTATAAAGTCAAGAAAATTAATTTTTTATAAAAAAATGAAATTTTTGCAGATATAAAATTTTTCGAGCCTTGAAAATTTTTTAATGCAATTTTAATTTATATTTAATGAATAGAAAATAACTTTATTATATATTGTAAAAAAATATTTTTGTTTTGAAGGTGAATTTTATGACAGCTCAAGAAGTTATTAAAACTTTTATGAACTCTCTTGATAATACAACTCTCAGCGGAACTTCGGCACTTAATGAAGCTGTTGCCGCCTGTTCAAATTATTCTTCCATGCAAGACCTCATTAATCATCTCGTTTCTGATTGCAGTTCGTCTTCTTCGGCAACTGATTTTTTACAAAATTATTGCGGAATCATTCTCGGCAATTCTGATACAGGTGCGATTACAGGTTCTGATGCCGGCGGTTCAAATTCAGCAAAAACTGCCTCTTCAATCGTTCCGGAATCCGGATCTTCTTCTTATCCTTCGTCCACTACTTTTACTGTGAAAGGTTTGACTGTTACAGTTCCGGAAAAATCTTCTTTAACTACTGATCAGCAAACGGTTGTTCAAGGTCTTTATTCTTGGTGGATTGAAGAATCTCTTCAGCTCATTGAAGATTCTTACGGACTTTCTTTCTATGAAGATGGAACTACCGTTAAAAATATTTCTGTTCAATTCGTAAATAATTCTTCTTCGTCCGTCCTTGCTTATGTCACAAGTACTTACAGCGGCTATTCCGACACGGCGATGAGTGGAACTTCTCTTACTCTTACTGTTAATATGGCTTACTTCAATAATCTTTCAACTTCTGATGTCAACGGTTCTTCTTCAACTACAGGTTCAACTTATCTTGATCGAGTTATCGCTCATGAACTTACTCATGCAATTATGTCCGCGAATATTTTAAATTGCCTCAATCTGCCGACTTATGTTTCTGAAGGTCTAGCGGAATTGACTCACGGAATTGATGACACTCGTTATTCTACTATCGTTCAACTTGCTCAAAATTCTTCATCACTTTCAAGTTATCTCAGCGGAACTTCTTCAAGCAGTGATGGTGCTTATGCCGCAGGTTTTATTCTCTTCCGTTACCTTGCAAAACAGGCTGCATCTTCAAGTTCAAATACAAATTATATTTCAAATTCTTCTCCAAGTACTTTAATTGCCGGTACCGCTGCAGATGATACAATTACAAATTCAGGCGATAGAGTAACAATATCAGCGGCGGCAGGGGACGATACAATTACAAATTCAGGTTACAAGGTCACAATCAGAGGCGGCAGAGGCAACGATTCAATTACAGATACCGGCTCAAATACTTTCTTCGTTTATTCAAACGGTGACGGCAATGATACGATTTCAGGTTTTTCTTCAGGCGATACTCTCAAAATTAATTCAGGCTCTCTTTCTTCCTATTCTATCAGCGGTTCTGATGTAATTTTAAAAGTCGGTTCAGGAGCAATCAGATTAAAAAATGCAACTTCTGCCAATATTAAAGTTGTCGATTCTTCAAATAATGTTTTAACTCTTTCAGGCTCTTCCGTTTCAAATAGTATTTCTTCTGTTACACTCAACGGAACTTCTTCAAATGATACAATTTCAAATTCGGCGGCGAATGTCATCATCATGGGCAATAACGGAAATGATTCAATTAATTCCGACGGTTCAAATATAACAATCAATGCTGGTTCGGGAAATGATACAATTAACGGCTCAGGTTCTCGCTATATTGTTTATTCATCCGGTAATGACGTTATCAATTACAATTCAAATGACACTTTAATGATTAATAATATTTCAGATTATGATGTCAATGATGATGATATTATTCTTTCCGTCAACAATAATTCCGTCACAATTACAAATGCCGCCTCAAAAAATATTAATCTTAACGGTATTTCAACTGTTCTTGGCGCACAAACGATAAACAATTCAAATTCAAATGTTTCAATTACTGCAAGTCGGTATGATGATTCAATTTATTCTACAGGTTATAACGTTACAATTAATGCAGGTGCAGGCAATGATACAATCAGCGGTTCCGGCTCACGTTATATTGTCTACTCTTCAGGCAACGACGTTATCAATTATAATTCAAATGATACGTTGATGATTGACAATATTTCAGATTATAATGTCAGAGGCGATGATGTAATTATATCTGTCGGTGACGATTCTGTTACTCTCATCAATGCCTCCTCAAAAGATTTAAATATTAACGGAACAGTAACTGTAATCGGCGCACAAACGATAAACAATTCAAATTCAAATGTTTCAATTACTGCAAGTCGTTACGGAGATTCAATTTATTCTACAGGTTATAATGTCACGATTGATTCAGGTTCAGGCGACGATACAATCAGCGGTTCGGGTTCACGTTATATTATTCATTCTTCGGGAAATGATGTCATCAATTATAATTTAAATGATACTTTAAAAATTCCGGATGTCAGTAATTATGTTCTTAATGGCAATAATGTAATTCTTTCCGTCGGTAATGACTCGGTTACTCTCGTCAATGCCACATCAAAAAAAATAAATTTAAA
Source organism: uncultured Selenomonadaceae bacterium (assembly GCA_905236285.1). Classification (GTDB taxonomy): domain Bacteria; phylum Bacillota; class Negativicutes; order Selenomonadales; family Selenomonadaceae; genus Quinella. Next base: position 22,669 of record CAJOPN010000051.1, read on the forward strand.
CGGCGTTTCAACTGTGCTCGGCTCTCAGACAATCAGCAATTTAAGTTCAAACGTTTCAATTACTACAGGCAAATACAATGATTCAATTTATTCCACAGGCTCTAATGTTACAATTAATGCAGGTGCAGGAAATGACACAATCAACGGTTCGGGTTCAAAATACATTGTTTATTCTTCGGGAAATGACGTTATCAATTACAATGCAAATGATACTTTGGTAATTGGAAATATTTCAGATTATGATGTCAGCAATGATGATGTAGTTCTTTCCGTCGGAGATGATTCCGTCACTCTTACCAATGCCGCATCAAAAAAATTAAATTTAAACGGCGTTTCAACTGTTCTTGGTTCTCAGACAATCAACAGCTCTTCTTCAAATATTTTAATCACAGCAAGCAAATACAGCGATTCAATTTATTC
>CAJOPN010000052.1 GCA_905236285.1 uncultured Selenomonadaceae bacterium
AATTTCTGCCTCACGAATATTTTTTAAATGATTGCGTTCTTCTTCAGTCAGAGAAATTTTTTTAACTTCGTCGATAAACTTCGGAAAGTTTTCGTTTTTAAGAAATGAAAAATCTGTAAATTTGCCGACTTCCTGACCGATTCCATAATTTTTTTTGGAAACGTAATAAACCGCAATTTTGTGCTGCAAATTTCCGAGTTCATCTTTGTAACCTGTCATTCCGATTGCAATAATTTCGGTGTAATTCGTGTAATGAAGAATCGCATTTGCATAATGAACCGCGCCGTTCACGGCAAAATTTTTTATATTTTGATAGTGCGGCTCATTTTTTGAATTTTTATTCTCAACTTTTCCTTCGCCGTCGAGTTTTATAAGTTTATCTTTGTAACCTTTGTACTCGATCAGCACGGGATATTTTTTAAAATTATTTTCCAATAAAATTTTTGCGTCCGGACGATTGCCGCCGTTGCCTCCGCTTTTTGAAAAATATTCTGACAGAGCATTATCAATTTCGTGATTCAAACTTTCCTGCTCAAGTTTATAATCCAAACCGAAACTTTTAAGCCAGCCGTTAGCAAGTTCAGCAATTTTTGGCTCAACAGATTGAATTTTTTTCATCAAATCACCTCGAAAAATTTTTTCTATATTATAACAAAAAAAATCTTCCGCAGGAGAAAAATTTTTATATTGTTTCAAGCGGACATTTAAAAAAGATTATAATTTGATTAAATAAAAACAAGTGATATTGACATTGAAAAACAATTCTGATAAATTTGTTTTGAAGAAAATTTTAAAGAAAGAAGGTTTTTCAAGTGAAAATGATTTTTGCAAAAGTTTTTACGATGATTTTTGCAATAGCGGCAATCATGGGAATATCAAATAATTCCGTTTATGCCGCAAATGATTGGGCAGTAAACAATTATATTGAAGTGACGGGGCAGGGAATGGCACCTGCAAATGCCAGAAATGCAACTCACGGAAGAATGCTTGCACGTCGAGCAGCAGTAGCAGATTGTTACAGACAACTTGCAGAGGCAGTTAAAGGCGTTCAAGTCGAATCGGGAACTGACGTTGAAATGATGATGCTGCAAAGTGATACAATCAGATTGAGCGTCACGACAACAATCAGAGGTGCCACCGTTGTAAGTGAAAAAAATCTCGGCGACGGAGCTTATGAAGTCACGATGAGAATGTCAATTTTCGGTACGGATAATTCACTTGCAAAGGCAGTTCTTCCTTCGCAAACAACTCAAGAATCATTTCCGAAACCGTCTCAAAGAGTTACAAGCACCGGCGGTTATACAGGCTTAATAGTTGATTGTCGCGGACTCGGATTAAAGCCGGTTATGTCACCTGTAATAAAAAATGACAACGGACAAAAAATTTACGGATACAAAAATTTGGATTATGACAAAGTAATTTCTCAAGGCATGGCTAATTATTCCTACGATTTAAAACGCGGCGTTGATCGTGCAGGTTCAAATCCTCTTGTCGTAAAAGCGGTAAGAGTTGACAATCACAATGGTGATCCTGTAATTTCAACTGCCGATGCAAACAGAGTTCTTTCGGAAAATAATGTATCGCATTTTCTCGAAAGTACAAATGTTGTATTCATCAGATAAAAAAATTTTTTTTGCGGCGGTGAGTGATTCAAATTAAATTTTTGAAATGAACACTCGCCATTTTTATATTTTTGAGTAATGAGGTGAGAGGAATGAAAAAATTTTTCAAAATTTCGTCAATGTTGATGTCATTTTTTGCCGTGATAATTTTTTCAATGAGCAATGTATTTGCGGCGACGAGCGGAGTTGACTGGACAAATTTTGTCGTAAGAGCAACGGGGCAGGGAATGGCTCCACCTAATGCGAGAAATGCAACACATGCAAAAATGCTTGCGAGACGTGCGGCAGTAGCTGATGCTTATCGTCAACTTGCCGAAGAAGTAAAAGGCGTAACGGTTGAAGCAGGAACTAATGTTGAAATGTTGATGGTTGCAAATGACAGCATAAGATTAAGAGTTGCAACGACAATTAAAGGTGCAAAAGTTATTCACGAAAAAGAATTGTCCGGCAACGCTTATGAAGTTACGATCGAAGTTCCGCTTTATGGAATTGAAAGCGACTCACTTGCTCAAATCGTCATGCAAAGACCTGAATTTCGTGAAACATTTCCTCAGCCTGTTCAATCCGTTCAACCTGCACAGCCTGTAACTACAATTAACATCACAATAAATAATAACACGACAAACAATAATACGACGAACATTGACAACAGAACGAACAACACGACAAACAATAACACGACGAATATTGACAATCGTACGAGCAACACAACGAATAACAATGAAACAAATATTGACAATCGAACGAACAATACAACGAATAACAACGAAGTAAATCTTCCGGCGAGACCGAGCGTAACAATTCCGACTGAACCGACCGTTTCAATTCCAAAGACTCCTGAAGTAACGAAACAGCCTGAACCGACAAATCAAAATCAAAATTATCAAAGTGCCGCGATTGGAAATTTCACGGGCTTGATAGTTGATTGTCGCGGACTCGGATTAAAGCCGGTTATGTCACCTGTAATTAAAAATGACAACGGCGATAAAATTTATGGATACAAAAATCTTGATTACGATAAAATTATAGAAATCGGAATGGTGGCATATACCTCAGATATTAACAGCGTTGCACGTGCAGGAAGTAACCCGCTTGTCGTGAGAGCTTTGAAAGTTGTCGATCACAATTCAAATCCCGTTATCTCCGTCGCCGATTCAAATCGAATTTTAATTGAAAATGACAAAACAGGCTTTCTTGATAAATTGAATGTGGTTTTCATTCGCTAAAAATTTTCTTACGACGTTGACAATAAAAAAAACGTTTGATAAAATGATTTGGAATTTAGCGGATGTGGCGAAATTGGCAGACGCGTCGGACTTAGGATCCGGTGATTTCGATCGTAAGGGTTCAAGTCCCTTCGTCCGCACCAATTTTTTTAAGAAAATAATTTTGCAAAATAAAAAAACTCCCGAAGAAAATTTTTTTAAAAGGAAAGTTTTCAACGGGAATTTTTTTTAATTAAATTTCGGGATTTAATTCTTTGCCGTATTCTTTCAAGAAAATTTTTTGATATTTTCGGTAAGCAGGTGAAAGCGGTTTTTCTTTCGGACAATGAATACACCAAAAGTCTTTCGATTGATTGGGAATGACAACTTTGAAACCTGCTCTTTGCATTTCCTTGCAAATTGAAGTGTCATACAAGTGCCAGCCGTCAAATAAATCTTCTCTCCAAAATAAATCGTATTGAGTTGCAATCAAAAGTCCGTCAACCGATTCAACTTCAATATAATCTCCGTCCGGCTCGTCACATTCAGAATCAACGACGCTTTCAGGTTCGCAGGCGTGCAAAACTCTTCCGTAAGTTCTCATGCCGTCCCACCACACTCCTGTTTTCGGCAAATTTCGACAGCCTATCATTCCGACTGCTCCGATCGTCTCATCAGAAAAAATTTTTTTTAAATCGGCAATAATATTTTTGTTGACAATTAAAGTATCTTGATGAAGATAAATTTTATATTTCGCATCCGTTTTTTTCATCGCTTCATTATATCCGGCAGTCATTGAAACAGCGTCGCGAATCG
>CAJOPN010000053.1 GCA_905236285.1 uncultured Selenomonadaceae bacterium
ATAAGCAAAGAAAATTTGTCCGAGATTTATGAGGAATATTTTGAAATTATGGATATTTTTTTGAAAAGTGATTTAATTGAATATGCCAACAAAAAATATGAAATTTCTTTGCGTTACGATGAAAAAAATAATAAATTTTTGATTGATAATGAAAAAAATAATGGAAATCGCAGAAAAAATTTGCTGACGAAATACACAACATTTGTTGGAGAATCGCAAGATATTTTACAATACATTTATATAAAAATATATGAAAAAAATTATTCATGTACTCCTGAAATAAATGATAATATTCTCGGTGATTCCGAAGAATTTTATTATTCTGTAATGAAAGATTTGCATAATTATTTGTTTGACGGCACATTAAAAATATTTTTACAAGAATTTAATGAAAAATATAAAATCGGAGAGATAAAAAATCATCAAGATATTGTAGATATATTCAGCAGTGAATCAATTCCTGATGATTTGGCAGAAAATATTTTAAATTATTATATAAGCGTTGTTGATAAATTTTTAAGAAATAATTTAGTCAGATATGTTCAAAAGAAATATAAAATTTCATTTAATCTTGATAAAGATGATTGGAAAAATATTGAGCTTAAGGTTAAAAATAAAGAAGATGTTACGAAAGAAATAAAAAAAGATTGTCTTACAAATTTTATAGAATTTACAAATGATATTTTTTCTACAGTAAATAATATTTGTAAAATGGCTTTTGAAAATCTTCCATTTGATGATTATAAAATAATTTATAGAGATGTTAGAGAATTTTTTGTTAATAGAAAAAATAAAATGGTTTCGGAGATTATTGCAAAAAAATATTCTTTGAAATATCTTGAAGATAGAGGCGAATTGATAGTAATATTTGATGATGAGAAATTACCTTTAAAAGATTTATTGAGTATTTTAAATGAATATCAAGAAATTTGTATCAATATTTTGGAAAATGATTTGTTGGAATATCTGAAGCAAAAATATGATGTTGAGATAAAAATAAATGATGACGGAAATTTTGAGCTTGTTGAAAAAGAAAAATTAAATTCTGAAGTTATAAATGAAAAAAATTTTAAATCAAATAAAAATGTTGGCGATGATTTTAATTCAATGTACCAAAATGTTGTCAGAAAAATTTATTCGGATAAGCGCGAACTGGAATTTTTGTTAAATTATGGCGGATTGGATAAATTGAAAGAAACTTTGTTTAAAAATGAAAAAATTATTTTGGTTTTGATTGCAAGTGAATCACTTTATGGCGAAGATTCAAGTATTTTAAAAAATATGTTGAGTGATGATATTTTGGTTCTTACAGATAAAAGATTGCTTTATCTTCAGAAAAAACTTTTTGGCACAAGAGTTTTTGAAACTCCGCGACAAGAATTTTCAAGAATTGTCTGGGAAGATGACAGAATTAAATTTAATGATTTATATATTTATTGCGATAAAATGAGTATTTTGAAAGAAAAAATTTATGAAATGATGTAATTTATGAAGTAGAAAATTTTTTAACTCCTGCAGAAAAATTTTGTTGGTGGATTTTTTTGCAGGAATCTTATTTAAAATGTTGAAAGTGTCAAATTTATGAGTAGAGGCAATAAATTTGATAGAAAAAATGCCTGAAAAATTTATGATAAATATTTAAAATAATTTGGAGGTGATAATATGTATGAATATGCGGATAATTACACATGCACGGTAAAATTTTCAGTGCCGACGAATCGCGATGGAAATATTTGTAAGGAAGACGATGACGCAGTAGGACAGAAAACTTTTACATTTAGCGGATTTACAAGCACAATCACGGCGGCTGAAACAATCAACGATGAAGATGATAAGCGCGAAGATAAGGCTTTACATAATGGAATTAGCGGACTTGTTTGGTTGTTTACAGGTCGAGATGATAATTTTGATCCACTTTCAGTGAAAAAAATTACAACGGCGGAGGTTGATTATGAGTAGTGCAACATTAAAAATAAATTTTGCATTTGCGGACGCGACTGCAAAAAGTTTTGAAATGGGCTCTTTCGATTTGGAAGATAGCGCAATAGGAACATTTAAAACACGAGTAAAAAATATTTTTGCGACAGATACAGAAACAGGCAGAAAATTTACAAATTTTGAAGAAGTTATCAAGTCGGAAAATGGCGCAGCATTAACCGGAATAAAATCAGCGTCGATAACAGTATCGCAAGTCACAAGAATTTATGACGCGGCGACTTATGGAGGCTAAATTATGAGCGTAAAAGTGCAGATAAATATGACTAATCAATATAACGAGAATATCAAAGAAAATATCGGCTATGTGAATCCGAGTGTGACAGACGCGCAACTTTATGAACTTGCGACGAAATTTTGTAATTTAACAACAAATACTTTTGTGAGCGTTGAAAAAATTGTTACGACTGAATTGGGCGGTGAAGATGATGGCTGATACAGTAAAAAATACACATATTTTGAAAATCAA
>CAJOPN010000054.1 GCA_905236285.1 uncultured Selenomonadaceae bacterium
TCAAAAAATCTGCAGAGTGCGGCGAAAAGTTTGCTCGGCTTGGTGAATGATATTTTGGACTTTTCAAAGAAAAAAGGACTTGAATTAAAAACAGAAGTCAATGAAAATTTGCCGAGTGAACTTTTTGGAGATGAAATCAGAATCAAGCAGATAATAACAAATTTGTTGACAAACGCAGTAAAATACACGGAAAAAGGAAAGGTAATTTTAAAAATTGACGGTGAAAAAATTTCGGATGAAAAAATAAAATTATGTGTAAGTGTAAGCGATACGGGAATAGGAATAAAAGAGGAAGACATCGAAAAACTTTTCAGTGCGTTTGAAAGAATAGAAGAAAAAAGAAATCGCACGATTGAAGGAACCGGCTTGGGAATGAATATCACTCAAAAATTTTTAAATTTAATGAACAGCGAAATAAAAGTAAAAAGCGAATACGGAAAAGGTTCAACGTTTTCCTTTGAATTGGAACAAAAAATAATAAATGCTGAACCGATAGGAAATTTTCACGAAAATTATAAAAAATCTCTAGCAAATCAAAAAGAATATCGCGAAAAATTTACTGCGCCCGATGCAAAAATACTTGTCGTCGATGATACACCGATGAATTTAACTGTAGTAAAAGGATTGTTGAAACCGATGAAAATTCAAATAGATGTATGTGAATCGGGACTTAAATGCCTGGAAATGGTAAAGAAAAATAAATATGATGCAATATTTTTGGATCACAGAATGCCTGAACCTGACGGAATAGAAACATATAACATGATGAAGGCGCAGAGAGAAAATAAAAATCAAGAAACACCTATAATAGCATTAACGGCAAATGCAATCAGCGGAGCAAGAGAAATGTTTTTGGCTGAAGGATTCAACGATTATTTAAGCAAGCCGATAGATTCAAATGAATTGGAAAAAATGCTTATAAAATATTTGCCGAGTGAAAAAATTAAAAAAGCAACTGAGCAAGAAAAAGAAGAAATAAAAATTCCCGAAGAAATAAAAAATTTAAAGGGACTCGACATAAAATTTGGAATTGAACATTGCGGAGGAGTTGAAGAATATGAACAGGCATTGAAAATATATGCAAATTCGATAGAAAACGGCTCAACCGAAATAGAAAAATTTTTTGAAGTTGAAGATTGGAAAAATTATACAACAAAAGTACACGCCTTAAAAAGCAGTTCAAAAATAATAGGCGCAACGAAATTATCCGAACTCGCAAGAGAACTTGAAGATGCGGGAAATTTGAACGATACGGACAAGATAAAAAAAGACACAAAAAAATTATTGGAATTATACAGATCATATGAAGAAATATTGAGAGGACTTATAAAAAAAGAAAAATTTGAAACGGACGAAAATAAACCGCTTATTGAAGAAGAAGAATTGCAAGAGGCGCTGGAGGCAATGAAGGAATTTACAAAAAGTTTTGATTATGATTCATTGATGTTCATAATTCAATCGCTCGAAGAATATAAATTGCCTGAGGAAGAGACAAAACGATTAAAAGATGTAAAAGCGGCGGCGGAAAAATTAAATTGGGAAGAACTTGAGAAAAAATTAAATGAATGAAGGAAAAAAAATGGAAAAAGAAAAATCTTCAAGTCAAATTTTAATGAGAGCGATAACGGAATTTTTGATATTATTGTCAGTATTCGGATTGGCAGGATATTTGATATACGTAAAAATAGACAAGGAATTGACTGAATCACTTGAAGAATCGGTGGCCTTGAACAGTCAAAGCATAGCATACGGATTGAACAAACAATTTGACGAAGAATTTCAAAAATTGGAGAGTTGTGCGGCATTAGCAGAAAAAGGCGAGATGACATATCAAAATTTAATAGATGTGTCAGTAGTAAGAATGATAGGCGAATCAATGGGAATATTAACGCGTGAAGGAGAATTGATAATAGGCGATCCGATTTCGGAAGAAGAATTTGCGCTTTTAAAAAATGTATTTGAAGGAGAAAGAACAATAAAATATCGCAAAGAATACGGATTGATATTTGCGATACCAATAAAAGTAAACGGACAAACATGTTTGCTCTACGATCATTTTACCGATGACGCATTCAGAAAAAAGTTTAATGCGTTGAGTTATAACGGAAAGGGAGCATTATTTTTTATAAACGGCTATCAGCAGAACACGGTAGTGAAATTGTCCGAAGAAACGGGAGACATAAATTTTTATAACGAAATGAAGGAAGGCAGAAAAAAACTTAAAGACAAATATTTTTCAAGCGATCGAGAAAGAGCAGCAGCATATTATAATTTTAACGGTGAGAAATATTTTTTGCATTTGTCCGAAATAAATCCGAAATACAGAATAGCAATAGTCGGATATGTTTCATGGGAACATGTGGCAGTCGGAATTGATTATATTTATTATGTCATGCTGGCAACATTCATCATTGTATTGATAGCGTTGATACTCGGAGTAAGATATTTGATGAAGACAAGAGAGGCAGAAACATTTGAAAATGAAAAAATAATGGCAGATACAGCGAACAATGCCAAGAGTGAATTTTTGTCGAATATGTCACATGAAATAAGAACTCCGATTAATGCAATCATGGGCATGAATGAAATGGTAATACGAGAGACGAAAGACAGGAGCATTTTGGAGTACTCCGAGAATTTACAAAATGCCGCAAGAACTTTGCTTGGTTTGGTAAACGATATTTTGGATTTTTCAAAGATTGAAGCGGGAAAAATGGAAATAATTCCTGTAGAATATCATGTGAGTTCAATATTAAATGATTTGGTTCACATGATAGAAAGTCGAGCAGAGAAAAAAGGATTGGACTTCAGAATAAATGTATCGTCAGATGTTCCGAGTGTACTTTTCGGAGATGAGATAAGGATAAAACAAATCATCACAAATATATTGACGAATGCAGTTAAGTACACCGAAAAAGGAGGAGTAACATTAAATGTAACGAGTAGAAAAATTGATGATGAAAAAATATATTTATGTGTGAGTGTAGCCGATACTGGAATAGGAATAAAAGAGGAAGACATAGAAAAATTATTTAATGCATTTGAAAGAATAGAAGAATCACGAAACAGAAATATAGAAGGAACTGGCTTGGGAATGAACATCACACAGAGATTGTTATCAATGATGGGTTCACAATTAATCGTTGAGAGTAATTACGGACACGGTTCAACATTTGGATTTCAAGTTGAACAAAAAATTATAAATCCGACACCGATAGGAGATTTTCAACAGGATTACAAAAATTCATTGAGTCAGAGAAAAAAATATCAGGAAAAATTTACTGCACCCGATGCACATATTTTGGTTGTCGATGATACAGTAATGAATTTAACGGTAGTGAAAGGATTGTTAAAGCAAACAAAAATAAAAATAGAAACGGCAATAAACGGTTTTGAATGTCTTGAAAAAGTTAAACATAAAAAATATGATTTGATACTTCTCGATCACAGAATGCCGGGAATGGACGGAATAGAAACGCTGAAAGCAATGAAAGAAATGTCAGTCAATTTAAATGAAAATACGCCTGTGATCTCATTAACGGCAAACGCAATAAGCGGAGCACGTGAAGAATATATAGCCGCAGGTTTTGATGATTATCTGACGAAACCGATTAACAGCGTTCATCTTGAAAATATGCTTCAAAAATATCTTCCGCCTCAAAAAATATTGCCTGCTGCAGAAAATGAAATTGAATCTGAAGAAGAATTTTTTAAAAATTTACCCGACTGGCTTGAAAAAGTTGAAGGACTTGATTTAAAAGAAGGAATTGAACATTGCGGAGGAGTCGAAGAATATTTGGACGCATTAAAAATATTTGCTCAATCCATAAAATCGGCATCAAATGATATAGAAAAATTTTTTGAAAAAGAAGATTGGAAAAGTTACACAATAAAAGTTCATGCATTGAAAAGTTCGGCGAGAGTAATCGGAGCAGACGAACTTTCAGAAAAAGCAAGACGCTTGGAAGATGCCGGCAATTCAAATTACACGGACGAAATAAAAAAAGATACTCAGCCGCTGCTTGATTTGTACAGATCATATTTAACAAAATTGCAGCCGCTCATTGAAATTAAAGAAAATGATTCAGATAAACCGCTTATTGATGAAGGTGAATTAAATGAAGCATTTGAAACGATGAAAGAAATTTCTGCCTCATTTGATTATGATTCGCTGATGTTCGTCATTCAATCGCTTGATGAATACAAATTGCCGGATGAAAAAGCAAAAATATTTGCCGAAATAAAAAATGCAGCGACAAATCTTGATTGGGAAAAAATTAAAACACTTTTGAAGGAATGATAGTTATGAAAAGTTATAACCTCGATAAAAAAATTAAAGATGAAATAATTGAATTGGCAAAGAAAAGAGATATTCAAAAAATAATTTTATTCGGATCGCGAGCAAGAGGAGACAATCACGAAAGAAGTGACATTGACATTGCGGCAAGCGGCGGCGATGTTATGAATTTTGCTTTTGATGTTGATGAAGAAGTAAGAACTCTTTTAATGTTTGATGTAATAAATCTTGATCGCGGAATTTCAAAAGAATTGCAAAAAGAAATTGAGCGTGACGGAGTAATTATCTATGAAAAAATATGAATTTTTTTGAATTGAAAGAAGAAATAAATAAAAATTGGCTCATTGAATTGAAAGAAGTTTAAAATTATGATAGCGACAATTTCATTTTTGATTGATATGTTGATCGGCGATCCGCGAAGCAAATTTCATCCTGTCGTGTTGATGGGAAATTTAATTTCATTTTGCGAAAAAATTTTTTACAGAGAAAATGACGGCAACATAAAAAAATTATTCAAAGGCTTTTTGTTGGTCGCGATTGTGATTTGTGTCAATTATTTAATCGGTTTGATGATTATTTATCAGACTGAAAGAATTGAAATTGATGCGGCAAAAATATTTATTGAGGCATTTATTTTAAGTTTTATGATTTCGCCGAAGTCATTGGCAGAGGCAGGAGAGGAATTATATAAATTTTTAATTGAAGGAAAAATTGAAAATGCAAGGTACAAAGTCGGCTGGATAGTCGGACGTGATACCGATAAACTTGATGAATCGGAAATTGTACGAGCGACAGTCGAAACGGTTTCTGAAAATACGGTTGACGGAATAATTTCGCCGTTATTTTTTTATGCAATCGGAGGTTTGCCGCTTGCAATGGTTTACAGAGCCGCCAACACTATGGATTCAATGCTCGGTTACAAAAATGAAAAATATATTTATTTCGGAAGAGCGGCGGCGAGATTGGACGATATATTAAATTTAATTCCTGCCAGATTGACGGCGATGCTTTTCATAATTTCAGCAATGATTTTAAAATTGGATTACAAAAAATCAATCGAAATGATGATACGCGACGCAAAAAAACATCCCAGTCCTAACGGAGGATATGCGGAGGCAACTGTCGCGGGAGCATTAAATATCAGACTCGGCGGATTCAATTCTTATTTCGGAAAAATTTCATTTCGTGAGTATATGGGAGATCCGCTCGAAAATTTATCGCCGAAACATATTTTGCTGACAATTAAATTGATGTACACCTCAACGATTTTATTTTTGATGATAATTTTAATTTGGGAGAGATTTTTATGAAATTTGTATCATGGAATGTAAACGGCTTGCGAGCATGTCTCAAAAAAAATTTTATGGAAACTTTTAAAAATTTCGATGCCGATATATTCGCTGTGCAGGAAACAAAAATGCAGCCGGAACAGGCAATAATTGAAATAAAAAATTATAAACAATTTTGGAATAGTGCCGAGAAAAAAGGTTATTCAGGTACATTGATTTTTTCAAAGATTGAACCGCTTGAAGTGAATTATGGAATCGGAATTGAAGAACACGATCACGAAGGACGAGTTATAACATTGAATTTTGAAAGTTTTTATTTTGTTGATGTTTATGTTCCAAATTCGCGGCAAAAATTGGAACGGCTTGAATATCGAATGAGCTGGGACGATGCTTTCAGAAATTATTTGAAAAATCTCGACGAAAAAAAGCCGGTAATAATCTGCGGAGATTTTAACGTTGCACACAAAGAAATTGATTTGAAAAATCCGGCGGTGAATCACCATTCAAACGGCTTTACCGATGAAGAACGAGGAAAATTTTCAGAACTTCTCAACTCCGGATTTATTGATACATTCAGAAAAATTTATCCCAATAAAATTTCTTATTCATGGTGGTCATATCTTCGCAAAGCAAGAGAAAACAATTCAGGCTGGAGAATAGATTATTTTTTGATTTCAAATCGAATTGCCGATAAAATAATTGACGCAACGATTGAAAATGAAATTTTCGGAAGTGATCATTGTCCCGTAACATTGACGATTAAATGAAAATTAAAATTTGATTGCACTATTGCAATTTTTTTTTTGTATGTTATTATAAATTTGGAAAGGATGTGATAAATTTGATTACGCAGGAAATGTTGAATCGAATTAATGAGCTGGCAAGGAAGAAACGTAGCGTGGGACTTAATGCCGAAGAACTCGCCGAACAAAAAAAACTCTATGAAGAATATCTTTTGAGTATTCGCGGTCAAATGATAAATCTTTTGGACAGTATAAAAATTGTTGACGCAAATGCAGACGGTGAAAAAAAAGTTGAAGATACAAAAAAAAATGAAAAATCATCGCCGCAAAAGATTTTTCAACAGACACATATTGTAATCGGCCAAAGGAGACTTCATTAAGAAATTTTTAAAATAATTTTTTTGAAAGGAAGGAATTTTTTTTAATGAGAGAAAATTTTTTTGATGATGTAAAAAATATAGCGATCATAGGAGCAGGA
>CAJOPN010000055.1 GCA_905236285.1 uncultured Selenomonadaceae bacterium
GTTGTCGTCATAATGTTCAAAAGCCGCGCCCGTGTTGTAAGGCGGATCGATATAAACGCATTTAATTTTTCCGGCAAAATCTTGTTCAAGAGCTTTCAACGCAAGCAAATTATCCCCGTGAATCAAAATATTCTCTGAATTTGTGTCGCCGTAATCGAAATTTTTTTTATGAATTAAAATTCTCGGCTCAACATTCGGCGGATTATTTTTTCCAATCCAATTTAATTCCAATTTTTGTTTCAAAAATTTTCACCTCGTAAAATTTTTTCTACAAAATAAAAAACTCGCCCGAAAAAGTCAAGGACGAGTTCAAAAATAATTTTAATGACTCTACAAATATTCAAATTTTGAATAATCGTCTTGGGAATGCAGATTTTGCAAATTATTCAATGCACGATTCCACTCTGCACTGATTCGCGACGATTCTTGATATAAACGTTCAGCTTTTTCTTTGTCTTCAGCTACCGCAATACCTTTTGCGTACATCTCGGCAATTATTCTCATCGCCGCAACTTTATTTATCGTGTCGAAATTATCTGATGCCGATTCTTCAAGAAATTTCAAAGCCTTTTCGCCATTTTGATTGACTCCGCTCGCACCGTCGCGAAAAATTTTTGCAAGCGTGAAATTTGCTTTTTTACTGCCGAGTTCTGCAGATTTTTTCAACCAATGTATCGCCATTCCGACATTCGGAGTAATTTCCTCGCTCGCACAATAAATTTTGACAAGTTCATTGCAAGCAGTTCTGGCAATACTCAAATGTGATTTTGTCGCAAGTTTAAAAAATTTTACAGATTTTTCGTCGCTCTGCTCTACAGCAATTCCTTTACGAAACATTTTTGCAATTTCAAAGGCGGCGGCGAATCTTTCATTTTCCGGCAAAGATTTATCGTTGAGGATTTTTGTAAACCATTCGATTGCTTTTTCTCCGTCTGCCTCCATTCCTCGACCGTCTCGGTAAATTTCTGCGATTCTGATTCTTGCGTCACGATTTCCCAGCAGAACAGATTTTTTCAGCCATTTCACAGCTTTTTCTCCGTCGTTCAAATATTTTTCGTAAGTGTAAGCAATTTTATTGACGGCGGATTTTCTCTCTGTGTTATAAGCGCGAGGAGCGTTGACGACTTTTTTGTAATATTCTATTGCGGCGACAGGATTTTTTTCTGTTCCGATTCCGTCCCTCAACATATCCCCGACGTTCAACATTGCCTCGTTGTCTTTGAACGCGGCGGCTCGCAAATACCATTGGAAAGATTCTTGCAACTCTTGAAGACTGCCCATTTCATTTTTGAGTATGTACGCCAACTCTTTCATTGAGGTTAAATCTCCTTGACTTGCGGTCTCGCGATAAACTCTCAGTCTCTCTGCGCCTTCCAAAAATGAATATTTCCCGAATCCGTACCCCATTTTAATTTCCTCCGTCCAAATAATTTTCATCAATGTCGTATTGATACTCCGACAAAAATTTACCTTATTCAAAAAATTCGGCAAGTCGCCGAGCAGATTCCGCATCGCCTTTGTCGGCAGCTTTTTGGAAATACTTTGCGGCTTTAATCGGATCGCAACCAAATTTGCCATTGATATAAATCGTTCCGAGAATATCCCAATCGCCGGTTTTTTCAAGGAGTTCTACAATTTCATTTTCGCTCACAGAAGAAATTTCCTCGTCAAGATATATTCCTGCGAGCCTGTGCATTGCGAACTCATTGCCACAAGTCACAGATTTTTTTAAATATTTTACAGCTTTCGGAATATTTGTTTCGCCACAATAACTGAAATAATAAATCGTTCCAAGATAATAATATGCTCGCCCGTCATTTTCCGATGTAGCCTTTTCATAATGTTCAACTGCCGTCAAAAAATATCTCTCGGCTTTCGGATAATTTTCGTCAATTCCCTGCCCGTAAAAATAAATTTCTCCGATGTGTGTTAAGCCGTCACCAAGTTCAAGTTGTGAAATATTTTTTGAGTGAATGAATTTCTTAAACCAGTCTATCGCCGACTCAAAATTATTTTCATCCTGATAAATTTTTCCGATTTCAAATGCCGCCGTAAAATCTCCGGCATCATAATTTTTTATCAAATCTTCAAGTCGATTCATAACCTTATCTCCTCAAAAAATTTTTTCTGCAGTTCTTCGGATTTTTTTAGCCATTTTTGCGACTCCGAAAGATTTTTCTTGACAACTTTGCCGAGTTCGTAAATTTTCCAGAGTTCGCGCATTGAAATAAAATCTCCCAACGCGGCGGCTTGTTTGTAAAAATTTATGGCGGAAGTTTTCGTTTCGTATTCGCTCAAAATAATTTCTGCGATTTTTCTGTAAGCTGTGATTTTATCATCTGAGTTTTTCGCAATTTCTGCAACAGATTTTAAAATTGCAATGCTTTGTTCAATATTTTCGTCCGTGCCTTTTCCACAACGAACCATATCGCTTATTTGAAACTTTGCCTCAATATTTCCTCTGTCTGCAAGTTTTTTTAATGCAGAAAACGCCATCTTGTAGCAAGTGCCAATTCTGGAATTTTTTCGCTCGTAACCTGTATTCAAGGATTCGGCAAAATAATATTTTTCGTAAATTTCGGCTAAAGTTTTCATTGCGAAAATATTTCCGTTTCCCGACAAACTTTTATAAGTTGTTATCGCCGCTTTAAAAAATTTTTCGGCTTGCTTTGAATTATATTGTTCTTCGTTCAAGGAAAGAACGGCGACTTCTATAAACGCCTTGCCAAGTCCGTTATCTGCGGCACGTTTATACCATTTCAAGGCTTGTACGTCATCAGTTTTAATTTGCTCGTCGTCTTTAAAAAGATGCCCGAAATAATAATAGTCGTTTGCAAAAATATCTCCGAGCAAATACATTGCCTCAGAATTTCCGAGTTCAGCAGCTTGCTCCAGATATTTTATCGCCACATCGTAAAGAAAAAGATTTTTGGCTTTAACAGCCAACTTCAAAAAATTTTTCTCACCCATAAATTTCTCCTCCAAATTTTAATCTGCCGTCTGATGAGCAATATTTAATTTTCAAGGAACTTTATCTTTCGTTTATTATAAACTATTTTCAAGCGGAAATTTTCAATTTGTAATTAACCCTGTCAAATTTGCCACAGGTATTTCCGAAAAAAAAGAGCCGAAAAAAATTTTTCGACTCCTCAAAAAATATTTGCCTCCACACTAAAAACTTTATTCTGAATTTTTTTCAAAATTTTGGATTGTTTCAATTTGTTTTTGAATTTCGGTATCACCCTTTTCGGTTGAGATTTCTGACAGATATTTTAAAAAGTCATCAAGGTCTTCAAATTTAAAAGTTTTTCCGGGATTAACTCCATATTTTTTCATGACAATTTTTGTCCGGCTTTGAGCAAATGCATTTAAGCTACCGTCTAAACCAAATTCTTTCTCTTCAGATTTTTCAAAAAACGTTCTCGCAAGTTCAAGAAAATAGTATCCCAAACTTTCTACTTCATTTTTATTTCCATTTTTTAAAATTTCAAGTGAAAAATTTAAAATATTTTTTTCTTTTGGCGTAGCTATCGGGTCAAAGTCAAAAAACGCACTTTGAAACAAAAGTTTTCTCGCCTTCGATAAATAAATTTTTGCAAGTTCGCGTTTTGCTCCTTGTTGCTCTCCATACCATGCCATGTTAATTTTTTCTTTCTGAAATACTTTGGAATTATTCGCAGCTTGCAAAAAATATTTTGCTGCCTCGTCTTCATTTTTTTCCACTTCGTCACTGCGACTGTACATCAAACCAAGTTTATAACTGCATGAAAGACTCCCAATTTCTGCACCCTTTTTGTACCATTCAACCGCCACAGTTAAATTTTTTTCAAACTCCTCGCCATTGTAAAACATATCACCGACCTGTTCCGCTGCCTCTTCATCACCTGCTTTGACTGCCTTTTCAAACCAAAGCAAACTTTTTTTCAAATCTTTTTCCACCAAATTACCTCTGGCATAACAAGATGCCAAAGTAGTCATCGCCTCGCCATAACCGCCATTTGCCGCTCGCATAAAATATTCCAATGCTTTTTGTTTATCTTCAGGAATTACCACTTCATCAGGTTTAAATTCTGAATTGTGATAATACTTCGATTTTCTCGTGTCAACGCCGTGATAATATTTCCAACCCATTGCATAAATTGATTTTAAATCGCCACGCTCGATTGCCATATTTAAATACTTTATGCTTTCCGCAACATCATTTTCTTCAGGATCGCAACGCTCTCCGCAAAATTCGCCGATAAAGTTCATCAACTCAACATCTTCTGTAGCTTGCACGATTTTTTTGTACCAATAAATTTCAACTTTGCCAAAATCAGGCAGATAACATTCTGAATAGTGCCTTGCATAAAATCTCATTGCGTCAATGTCGCCATTCTTTGCCTCTTGCAATTTCTTATTCATATGGTTATCGATAATTTCTCTGATGTCGTCATAATATTCCGCGTCCGACAACAGTTTTAAAAATTCTTCGTCCGAAAGATTTTTTGTCATCCCAAATTACTCCTTACATAATCTGAATTTATTTTTCGCATCCGTTATTCGTTTTGAAACTTCTTACGCCAATATTCTGCTTGTTCTTTGTCTTGAGGAACTCCTTCGCCGAGTTCGTACATCCACATCAACTTTTTAGCGGCTTCAAAATTGTAAGGAAAATGCGAAATGCTGTGATATTCCGCAAGTTTTTTGTAAATTTCCGCCGCCTGTTCAAATTCTTGTTCGGAAAAATAACGCTCTGCAACCATATACATTGCCTCAGGAACTTGGTGCGTCGATTCATATTCGGTCACTTTTTCAATCGCCGCCGACCTCTTCAGCCATTTCCAAGCCAATTCAGAATTTTTTCGCGTTCCCTCTGAGTTTGCGTACATTTTCGAGAGATAAAATTTTGCAACGCTGTTGTAACGAAACACTCCGAAAAATTTTTCTCTGGTCTTGCAAACTTTCCTTAAAATAAGAAATGCCTCGCGTAAATTTTGCTCTATTTCGCCGCAACCTTTGTAAAGCATGAGGGCTTTTTTTATCGTCGCCATATTGTAACCAAATTCCGACGCTTTGGAATAATACTCAAACGCCTTTTTATAATCCTGCTCAATATTCCCCTCGCCAATGTAATAAATGTCGCCAATAACGGAAGTTGCCTCAAAATCTCCGTTGGTCGAGGCTTTTTCATAAAAAACCAAAGAGTTCTCAAAATCATTCTGACTTATAAAATTTTCAGCCAATTTCACCATTGCCAAAGTCGAAGTCTCCGCCGCTTGTTCCAACCAAAATTTTTCGCCGGTAATTTGGGCTATTTCAATTTTTGCCGCCGCCACATCATGTTCATCATCAAGTTTTGCTAACCATTTTTCAGCCTCTTCAATACTTTTTTTCGTTCCGCGTCCACAAGCATAATTTATTGCGGTTTGTTTGATAGAATCCTGTTTATTTAATCCCGGTCTGTCCAATTCGCCGGAGAGTTTATAATATTTGAATTTTTCTACTTCGTCATTTGAGGAGAAGGCAACAACTCTCATTGCGGACGGATCACCCGCCTTTGCCGCTCGCCTGTACCAAATGTCGGACTCTTCACGATTTTTTTTAACGCCAATTCCGTCGTAAAGCCAACTCGCCACTGTTGTCATTGCATTTGCATTCCCTGATTCAGCCGCCATTTTGAAATATTTATACGCCTTAGCCTGAAGTTCGGTATCAGCTTTTTCTTCGGCATTTAACATCTTGACAAAATCGTCTGTAGAAATTATATCTCCAACTTTATCATCGTTGCCGCTCTTCGATTTCTTATAATAGTAATTTGCAAGTTCCAACATAGCCTGAACATTATTGCCGGACTCGGCTAACTCAATTAACTTTTTCTCGTTCATGATTAACCCTCTCAATTTCCTGCCAAAAGTTTGCGAATACTACTTGAGATTCTGCGACGTTCTATCGCTTGCAAAGTTTGAATTGTACACTCATTGTGGCGACGTGTTCCAATTTCCAAAACTCTCCCCAAAATTTGATAATCTCGAAGATAAATTTCATTATATCTCTTGTCGATTGTGTCCAAAATTAAATTTAATGTTTCCGTGTCGCTCGGAGCGCACATATCTACCAAAATTTCCATCGACTCAACGTCATAAAAATCTGTGACAAGTTCTTTATAAATTTGGACGGCTTTTTCTGTGTTGCGAATTTTTTCATCGCCGTTTCGCAAAATTTCCGCAAATTCTTTCATAGCTTGAAAATTTTTTCCTTCGGCTGCCTTTTCCAACCACTTGATATATTCTGAAAAAATTTCTTTGAAAAGCTGTGCAAGGTGATACGCCGAGTTTGAATCACCGGCATTTGCCCACTCAGTTAATTTTTCAATCATAATTTTTCCTCCCAATTCCCGCCGCCCACCCTTAAATTTTATCCCAACTTGTAAGTAAAATTCCTCGCAAAAAATTTGCTTGTGATTGTTGTCTTATACAAATATCCATTCGGGTCAAAACTTACCGCATAATCCGCTTTATTCATTTTTCTTTTAGGTTTGATATTTTGTTTGTGCTGTATAACATGTTCGTTTTGCTTTTCATCGTAATCTTCTTTTTGAATTTGCAATTTGAGAACGCTCACCGCATCCAAGTCCAAATTTTCTTTTTCTTTGAGGAGCAACTCAATCGCAGGTTTGTAACCTTTATCAGCCGATTCAAGGAGATATTTTTTTGCCAGCTTAAACTCCGATTTTTCCAATGCACTCTTTCCCAAATCAAATGCGATTTCAGCAAAATTTGAAAAAATAAATTCAAACTTCATAAACATCATCCTTTCTTTTGGCTAAAGTGTAATACCAAAAATTCACAATTTTATTAGACAAAATTACAATTTCGTTAAGTTACAACTTCATTAAGAATTATTAAGTTAATATTAAAATTTTCAATCGCTCTGCCAAAGTTCGCCGCTTACGAGGTCAATGCACGAAATGTAACCATTCGGCAAAAATGAGCCGGTGTCCATCATCAAAATTTTTCCGCCGCGTCTCCATTGCGGTTTGCATTTTGAAACTTGCAACGCTTTTTCAAAAGGCACATAAAATGTACTTTCTTTGTATTCGTCATCAATTTCGTCAAAAATTTCCTTGCCTGCGTTTTCCAAAATTTTTTGAAATTCTTCGTCAGACGGCAAAAACATCACGGGAGTGTGACCGACTACAACAATTTTTTCGCCGTCGTAAACTGTAAAAAATTGCTCGCGAATCCACAGCAAATCTATTTCATCTTGCTCATCAAACGGAACATTCGGATCGACTCCGGCGTGACAGAAAAAATATTCCTTGCCGTTAATTTCCATTTCAAACTTGTATGGCAAATTTTTCAAGAATTTAAAAACTTTATCCTCAAAATCAGGCTCTTCCAATTTTTGTAACGCAATTTCTCCCAAAGTTTCATATGCAGATTGTCCGGCTAAAATATCAGTCAAAAGCATATCTTCATGATTTCCGCACAACGCGATAACATTTTCTTTTTGGCTCTCGCTCATGATAAATTTCAAAACTTTCACGTTTTCGCGTCCTCTGTCAACGTAATCTCCGAGAAAAATCACAAGGTCGTTGTCAGTAACTTGAATTTTTTTGTAAAGACTCATCAACTTTTTAAACTCGCCGTGAATGTCCCCGATAACTAAAACTCTTGAGTAATTTCTCATTTGCTTTCCTCCCAAAAATTTTTAATTCTGCCAGAATTTTCCGCTCAAGACATCGACGCAAGAAATTTTTCCGCCTTTTTTAATTCCCGTGTCCAAAAGTAAAATATTTTTTTCGGAAATTTTTATCGGCGTGGTGTAATTCGGATTGATTTTTTGTACTCGTGTGTGTCCTACAACTATTAACGCCCTGCCTCTGTAATCGTCTGCAAAATTTTTCGGACGATTGCTCAACAATTTTGATTTTGTTTGCTCACTCAATGCACGTTTTGAATCAATTCCGGCGTGACAAAAGAAAAATAAATTTTGCAAAAAATAATGCGTCCTCAAATTTTTCAAAAAGCTGTAAACATCTTTTATCAAAGTCGGCTCATTTTTTGCGGCACTCGCCAACTCTATCGCCGTACTTCCTTTGACTTCAAAGATATTCGGATTATTTTTGCTAAATTTTTTCAAAAAATCATCTTCGGCGTTGCCCATAAGAATAATTACATTTTTTTTCGACTTCGCCGCCATTGCCCAACGCAACATTTTCAAATTTTCTTCGCCGCCTTGAATTAAATCTCCCAGCAAAATTATTAAATCTTCGTCCGTCACCTCCAATTTTTTGTAAAGCGAAATAAATTCCGAATAATGACCGTGAATGTCGCCAATCGCCAAAATTCTTTTGTAAGGAATTTTTTTCAGGTTAGCCGATTCATTTTTCAAAAATTCTTCCATTCCGACGATAAAATTTTTTTCCATTCAAATTACCTCCGTTTTTTTCGGTTCGTTATGTAATTTTCAAAGAACTATTTTGTGATGCAATTATAAAAAAAAACGAGTAAGGTTCCAACTTACTCGCTCCAATAGTGTGTCATTTTGGGTCATATGTATTTAATTCAGCATTTTTAACGCATTCAATAATTTTTTCTTCAAAGTTTCTCGAATTTTTTCAGGAGAAATAATTTTTATTTTATCTCCGAACTGCATTAAAAATTGGTATAAGCCGTCATTTATTTGTGCCGTTACTGTCGTCCTAAAAACTTTTTGATTCTGAATCAATTCGCCTGTCGGATAGATTTTTAAATTCAATCCGAATCGCGTCAAAATAATTTCTTTCAAGTCTTCGCAAAATAAAATTTCAATTTTTGTCGGCAAATTGTCGCCGTCACTCAAATAAATATGTTCCTTCAAATATCTGTCCAAAGGAAAATTTAACGTCACGCCGCCTCTGTCACGCTCACGACTCTTTTTCAAATCTTCTCTGTATTCTTCAACTTCATAAGATTTCATACTTGAAAATTTTTCTTCGCCCAATTTGTAAAAAATATAATCGGTAATTTCTCGAATCGGTCGTGCATTTTCATCAAGAATCTTCAAATTTTCAATCAACGAAACTTTGAAATGCGAAAAATTATAATTTGAATCAAAATTTGCGATTAAATAAATTTCGTCGTTTTCCCACGCAAAAAAATACGGCGACACAATATATTTTACCGCCTGATTTTTTTCGCGCAAAATCGGACGTTCAAATTCTGAATCGTGAACACAATAATTAAATTGAATTTTTTTCGGCTCGCGCTCCATTATATTTTTCCAAATTTCATTCACGATTGGCAAAATTTTATTTTTTGTTTTCCGAGACGCATCGAATTTTTTAATTTGCCTTTTCAGAAAATAAAAATACGACGCGCCCTCGCTTTCGGTTGTAACTTCGATTTTTTGCAAAATTTTTTCCAATTCTTCTGTGGAAATTGACGGCGAACGATACAACGCCGCCATGATAATTATCGCCTCAGCTGAAGTCAGCAAAATTTTTCCTGCACCTTCGTTGTAATAACCGAGCCTTGTATTATCGCAGTGCCGAATATCATAAAGTTTGCTTTTTCTCATATCGGCGACGTGATTTATTATCGTTTTCGCGCCCATTTTCGGAAAAGGTTCATCAGGAAAAATTTCCTGCCACCTCTTTTCCAATTCGCTGTTAATTTCTTTTGAATTTTTTGGATTGGTAAAGCTGGTGGAAAGCATTATGTCGAGAAATAACAAATCTCTGACAAATATTCGCGGCTTTTTGTCTGTTTTTTTCGATTCTGACATTTATATCGCCTCCGAAAGATTCTTCGTGAACATTTTCAAAGCAACAAAAAATTTTTCCTGTAAAATAAATCTCCGACACTGCAGAGTGAAAAATTATTTTTGAACCGTGCAGAGCAATTCGGGATAAAGTTCGGAAATTTTTATATCATCGACGAGAATTTTTGTATTTTCTTCAATTTCGTTATCGAACAAATATCTTGAAAGCGGATTGATGAAAAGACTTTCAACAACATTTCCAATTCCGCGTCCGCCATTCTGCAAATTTTTCAGTGCATTTTCTTGCAAAACTTTGAGTGCATTATCCGAAAGATTAACAGAAATTTTTTTATCAGCCATTAAATTTTGTCGAATTTTATTTATTTGTGCCGACAAAATATTTTTTGCAACTTCAGGGCGAATATAATCATAAACCACAATATTTTCTCCGATTCGATTTAAAATTTCAGGACGACCCAAATTTATTTTGAAATAATTTTCTATCGCTTGACGAATTCTTTTTGACATTTCCTCATAAGGCATCTCGATTGAAACATTTGCCTCGCGTGTACCAAATTCATTTGAAGTAAAAATTCCGAGATTACTCGTAAAAATTATTATCGACTCGGAAAAATAAACTGTATTGCCCTGTCCGTCAGTCATTCTTCCATCTTCCAAAATTTGCAAAAATTTATCAAAAATTGACGGGTGAGCCTTTTCTATCTCATCGAATAACAAAATTGAAAAAGGATTTTTTTTGACGGCATTTGTTAATTGTCCGCCCGCCTCGTAGCCGATATATCCCGGCGGCGCACCGAGTAATTTTTGGTCGCTGTGTCCTTGAGAATATTCGCTCATATCGAAACGAATACAACAATTTTCATCACCGAAAAGAATTTCTGCCAAAGTTTTTGCAGTTTCGGTTTTTCCTGTGCCTGTCGGTCCGGCAAAAAATAAAATTCCTTTCGGTCTTGAATGTGATGAACCTTGCAAACCTGCAAGTCCCGTGATTGCACGTTTAATAATATCGAGAGTTTTTGAAATTGCGGCATCTTGTCCCTTGACGCGTTTCTCAAAAGAATTTTTGTTTATTTTTTCTCTGTCAAGATTTCTCCAGGGATTTTCTTTAATTCCGTACTTATACAAATCGATTATATCGCACATATCACGAATATGACGACATTCATTTTTGCAAAGCTGTCGCAAGCTGTTTAATTCTTTGAAACTGAATCCGTCCGTCAAAGCAACAAATCTGTCTTGAAGTTTGGAAAGTTCCTCATGATGTTCGACATAATATCCAAGTTCACTCTCACGAATATTTCTGCTGAAGAAACTTGGAAAATTTTTTTCACCCTTAACAAAATTTTCCCGCTCCTCTTTTGAAGGAAATCCCAACATAATAATTTTTACATTGGGATTCTGCAAATAAAACCATGTCGGAAGGTCATTAACTTTGTTGACGACAAGAACCAAAATATTTTTCAAAGTTTCCAACGACGCTTGCAAAAGAATCGTAAAGCTGTCCACTGCGGGCTGTTCCATATTTTCCGGCGTTACAATATACCGCGAGGCAAAGTCCATTATAATCGCTGTAGAATTTTGATTTTGCGTCAAAGCATCACGAATAATTATCGGTGCAATTTTTCCCGTGCCACTAAATTTGCTTTTTATAAATCCGTCCGAAACATCAGCACTGACAAGTTTTCCAAAATTTTCAATCGCTTCAACTTCAAAATTGTTGTAAAATCCGCGCAAGTTGTCATAAAAAATCACATTCTGATAACCTGCGTCCTTAAAAAAATAGTTCAAATATTGAGGAAGTCGAACAATACTGCCGTCTTTCGGATATTGGTACGAGTCCAGCACATTTCCTTCCAAAATTATCAGCGGCTTCACTTTTGTAAAAAGTTCAAGTTCCTTGTGCCATTTCGGAGTATAATTTTCCATAGGCTATCCTCCTGTTCAAATTTTAATGAAATCTTCGGCATCGTAGTTTATAATGCAATTCGGATTGTTTTTGATGATTGGGTATATAGAGTCGTAAATGATGGCATTAACGAAATAAAACGTAACTTTTGGAGCGATGAAACTTTGAGCCGTCATCTGAATACTTCTGCTGTTGAAAAGGACGTGTAGCGGTTGCTTGGAAACAAAGCCACTGTAAACAATAGTATTGACGCTCGCCGGAATAACTACCTTTCTCAAATCAGGATTATCGAACGCCTTATAGCCGATGGTCGTCACCGGCAGTCCTTCTATATGCTCTGGAATA
>CAJOPN010000056.1 GCA_905236285.1 uncultured Selenomonadaceae bacterium
TATCCGGCAATCGTGGTAATCGGACAGATGATAGCGGCATTGAAGAGCGGCGAATATGATCCGAATGAAACATCAATAATATTGTTTCAAACGTGCGGAGCATGTCGAGCAACAAATTATATCAGCGTGCTCAGACGAGCAATTAAAATGGCAGGATTTGAAAAAGTACCGGTATTTGCGTGCTGGGGACTGCCTGAAGAAACAGATGAATTTGAAATGAGTCGAGAATGTTTGATAGACGCGATAAAGTCAGCAGTTTACGGGGATTTGTTGATGAATATGAAAAACAGAATGCAGCCGTATGAAATCAGAAACGGATCAACACAAAAATTGTTTGAAGAATGTATGCAGATAGCAAAAAAAGATCTATTGAGCGGCAATTATATAACGTTCAGGAAAAATATAAAAAGATTCGTGAAAGAATTTGATGAGCTGGAAATAGATGAAAAAATAATTAAACCGAAAGTGGGAGTAGTCGGCGAAATTTTGGTAAAATATCATCCCGTAGCAAATAATCAACTTGAAAAAATATTGATGAACGAAGGGGCAGAAGTCGTAATGCCTGATTTTGTTGATTTTTTCCTTTATAATGCATATGACGCAATCGCAAAAAGAAAATTGCTTGACGGCACTGAGAAGGAGAGAATCATTGGAGAAATATTTATACAGCTGATAGAATTTTTCCGTCGACCGATGAAAAAATATTTGGAGAAGAGCAAACATTTTAAAGGACCGTATACAATAAAAAAGACCGCCGAATTGGCAAGTCGACATGTAAGTGTAGGAAATATGGCAGGAGAAGGCTGGTTTTTGACAGGAGAGATGGTAAAATTGATAGAGGAAGGAGTGAACAACGTGATATGTCTTCAACCGTTCGGCTGTCTTCCGAATCATATAACGGGCAAAGGAGTAATGCACGAATTAAGAAAAAATTATGAGGGAGCGAATATAGTTGCGATAGATTGCGATGCCGGCTCAAGCGAAGTCAATCAGCTCAATCGAATAAAATTAATGATGTCGGTTGCAAAAGAAAAACTTAAAGCGACAAATCGGCAAAAGAACCGACATTCATTTTGACGGCGTAACTTGCATTTTTATTAAATGCCAAACCGGTGAATGATTGCGATTTGAAAAAATCATCGCCGGTATTTTTTCACCTGATCAATTGTTGATAATTTTTTCAATGGGACGAGTTACCGAGCTGACATCTTCAAGGCGTCGCATTTGACTCATTAAATTTGAAACTTGCTCTGCATTTTTAACATATATCACAAGATTGATAGTCGACGATTTTAAATTTTTGTTCGGAGTGGCATGAACCGAATGAATATTTAATTTCATCTCCGCAGGCATTGCCAATAATTTTGCAAGTACGCCGCTTTTATCGGAACATGTAATTTCAATTTCAACCGGATATTCTCTGTCGGAAGAAACGTCCCAGCTTACTTCAATCATTCTTTCAATTTCGGTTCCGTTTAAAATATTGGGGCAATCGGAACGATGAACTGAAACGCCTCTTCCGCGAGTTATATAACCTGCTATCGAATCGCCCGGTATCGGATTGCAGCATTTTGCCAATCGAACATAAAAACCGCTTTCGCCTTCAACCAAAATTCCGTGCGAAGATTTTTTTGAATTTGCATGCTGCGGTTGTTTTATTTCGCTCAAAAGTGCCGACACTTCCGGAGATGTTTGTGATTGGATTTCTTTATTGTGAAGTTCTACCAGTTTTGTAATTATTCCTTGTGAATTTATTCCGCCGTAACCTATCATTGCGAGCAAATCATTTTCTGAAGGAATATTTAATCGAGAGGCAATTTCTTCAAGTCGATGATTTTTTAAAATGTCTTTCGATGAATATCCATATTTTTTTATTTCGCGTTCGATTATTTCCATTCCCGTCAAAATATTTTCTTCGCGATTTTCTTTTTTGAACCATGCACGAATTTTACTTCTCGTATCCGATGAGGCAACTATATTTAACCAATCTCTGCTCGGTCCGTTTGAGGCTTTACTCGTTATTATTTCAACAAAATCTCCGTTTTGCAATTTATATTCGAGCGGAACAATTTTTCCGTTGACTTTTGCTCCGACGCAATGATTGCCTACTTCAGTATGTACTCTATATGCAAAATCAATAGGATTTGAACCTTGTGGCAATGACAAAATATCTCCGCTCGGCGTGAATACAAATACTTCATCAGAAAATATATCTACTTTCAATGCCTCTAAATATTCTTTCGGGTCGCTTATTTCCTCCTGCAAATCTATCATGTGATGCAGCCATGCCATTTTTTCATCGAATTGACTTGATGCCGTCACACTTTTGCCTGATTCCTTATATTTCCAATGCGCCGCCACTCCAAATTCTGATATCTTATGCATTGTGAATGTTCTTATTTGTATCTCTAACGGATATCCTAACGCCATTACTGTTGTATGAAGTGATTGATAGCCGTTTGATTTCGGCATTGCTATATAATCTTTGAATCGCCCGGGAATCGGTATCCATTTTGCATGTATCACTCCCAATACGTTATAACAATCCTTGACTGTATCAACCAATATTCTTACGGCTGAGAGATCATATATTTCTCCTATGTCTTTGTGATCTCTCAACATCTTTTTATAGATTGAATAAAAATGTTTTGCTCGTCCGCTGATTGATGCATGTATATCCGAATCGTCAAGCAATTCTTCTATTTTCCTGACTGCCTCTGATATAAAATTTTGTCTCTCCCGTCTTTTTTGTTTTACATTTTCTACCAAGTCATAATATATTTCAGGTTCAAGGTATCGCAATGACAAATCTTCCAGTTCCCATTTGATATTATTTATTCCTAGCCGATTTGCAAGTGGTGCATATACTTCCATCGTTTCCTTTGCTATTCGCTGCCGTTTTTCCTCTCTCATATATTTCAACGTCCTCATGTTGTGCAGTCTGTCTGCTAGTTTTATCATTATCACTCGAATATCTTTTGCCATTGCCAAAAACATTTTTCGATATGTTTCTAGCTGTTGTTCTTCTTTCGACATGAACGGAATTTTTCCGAGTTTTGTCACTCCGTCTATCAATTCTGCTATTTCTTTTCCGAACATATCTTCTACTTCTTCTAGCGTGAAAAGTGTATCTTCTACGACATCATGCAGTATTGCCGCCGCGATTGTTTCGTCATCAAGATGTAATTCCGCCAATATTTCTGCGACGTGCAGCGGATGATTTATATATGGTTCTCCTGACGCTCGCCTTTGTCCTTGATGTCCTTCCATTGCTACCAAATATGCTCGTTCGATTAATTTTAAATCTGCTTTCGGCTGATAACTCTTTACCATTTCCAAAAGTGATTCTATCGTTACCGGTTTTTTGCCTTTGTCATTCATTTTTGTTTCTCCAATATCTTGATTCATTTAATTTTTTTTTTCGATTTTTTTCTACAGGTTTCGGCATAATGAAATCATTTCCGTTAAATTGAATCAGTCCGAGTTCTTCAAATATTGTTACTGCACCGAAAAATGTATAAGCCGAACAATTTTTAAATTCAAAAAAAAGTTTACATATATTGAAAGGCTGAAAATTATTTGAGTTTGAATTTTTTTTAAGAAATTTATAAATTTCAATCAGCAGTTCACGATCGATTTTTTCTTTTGGATTTTGATTCGGATAAATTGATCTGACCATACATTGAATTGAAATATTACCGTTAAATTCATTTAATTCGGGTTCAAAAATTATATCGAGAGATTCATTTTCAATCAGCGGCGCAAAATTTGCCTTATTCCATGAAACTGCTCTCACGTCGGAATTTTTTCCTTTGATGAAAAATGACAAATGATTTTTTTCTTGTCCCATAACTTTAGGATAAGCAGTTGAAATATTTTTTTGAGCGAAAACGGGTGCAGGATTGTCAACGCCGAACGGAGCAAATTTATCAAGCTCATTAATTAAATCAACAGAAAAAGCTGAAGGATCAATGAAAGAATCAACATTGACATTCGGAACAAAATCAGAATCGTGCAAAGAATTTTTGACATAAGAATCAAATTCGTCTCTGAATTTTTCCAAATCTTTTTTGTACATCGTAAAACCTGCCGCTGCCGAATGTCCTCCGTATTGAATGAAATAATTTTTAAAATGATCGAGTGCATTTTTAATATGAAAAGTCGGAATACTTCGGCATGAGGCGCGAGCAAGTTCGTCCTTGATTGAAATGACAATCGACGGCAAAAAATGATTTTCAACCAATCTTGACGCTGCCAGTCCTATTACTCCGGCATGCCAATTTTCATTTGCAACGATTATTGAACTTAAATCGCCGCCGTGAATTTTTCTCAATTCGCGATATTCTGCCTCTGCCTCCGCCACTATTTCATTTTCTATTTCTTTTCGTTTTTCATTTTCTTCATTGAGCATTTTTGAAATATTTTTAGCCTCTTGAATTGATTCCGTCGTTAAAAGTTTAACGCCTGTTTCAGCGAGTGCAAGTCTTCCTGTCGAATTTAAACGAGGAGCAATTTTAAAAGCGATATGATTTGAATTTAATTTTTTACTGCCGA
Organism: uncultured Selenomonadaceae bacterium; assembly: GCA_905236285.1. Lineage (GTDB taxonomy): Bacteria > Bacillota > Negativicutes > Selenomonadales > Selenomonadaceae > Quinella. The sequence goes on from CAJOPN010000056.1 coordinate 4,555, forward strand.
GATTGGAAACATTCATCAATTCACGCAAGCCGATTATTTTGGTTGACTGCATTTTATCGAGACCGATTGAAACAATTTTTCGATTTTCTCCGACGAGCGACACCAAATCGGCGACTGTGGCGAGTGCGGCAAGTTCAATATCTTCAGTATAATCTTGAAAATTTTTATTGAGTGCCTGACAAAGTTTAAAAGCAACTCCCGCACCGCATAAATTTTTATCGGGATAATTACAATCCTTTTGATGAGGATCAATCACGCATATATCATTTAGAGGCTCGGTCGGCAGATGATGATCCGTTATTATAAAATCAATTTTGTCTTTGAATTTATTTATTTCCTTGTGATTGGTAATTCCGCAGTCGACGCTGATTAAAATTTTGAAATTTTTTTCAATAATTTTTTGTAAAGCGTTTTCATTTAAGCCGTAACCTTCAGAACGATCGGGAATATAAAAATCAACGATTGCATTTAATTTTTGGAGAGCACGATACAAAATTGAAGTCGCACTCATTCCATCAACATCGTAATCGCCGTAAATGATAATTTTTTCGTGATTGACAATCGCTTTAAAAATTCTCGCGACCGCCTCAGTCATTCCTTTCATTAAAAACGGATCATTAAATTTTTGTTTGTGAGGATTTAAAAATAAATCAGCGTCAATCGGTTCGGTAATACCTCTGTGAATCAAAATTTTCGCCGTCAATTCGGAAATTTTTAATTTGTCAGTCAATCTTTTAATGTCAATCGGATTTTCATTAATCAATTTTAAATTTTTAAGCAGCATATAAATATTACTCCGTTACCGATTCAAATTCAAAGATAGGAGAAAAAAATTTGGCGAAAGGCGAAGTTTTCCATTTAGAAATAATTTTTTCTTTAATGGATTCACATTCTTGAAAATGAGTATGTGGCATTAAAATTAAAAATTGTTTTTTGCCATTTTGACAGATACAGTCACTCAGCTGCAAATTATTTATTAAAATTTCTCTGAATTGTTCAACGGCATCGGGGTTTTCGGTATTGAGAGTAATTTGCATGAACTGCACATCGCGTTTGAAATTGAGAGAATATCTGACAAAGAGCCTGTAAATTTCTTTGAAAGAATTAATTTCAACCAAAAATGCACTATCTTTGACGATTCTTTCAGCCAAAATCATTTTCATATGAGAAATATTTTTACGAGAGTTTTGAGAATTAAAAATATCGCTGAAGAATGCACATGAATGTTTGCCGGATTGTTTTGCCTCGTAAAGAGCTTTATCGGCTTTGGCGCAGAGCATTGAAAAATCGGTACCGTCAGAAGGAATAAAAACAGCACCGACCGACGTGCCCAGAGGAATATTCATATCTTTGCCCATTAATTCCTTTGCCGCCGCCAATAAATTTTCATTTAAAAATTCGGTTTTTTCTTTTACAGTCGTTTCATTCTGAATATCGTGACAAAAAGCAATAAATTCATCGCCGCCCATACGAGCTGCCAAATCCGAAGCGCGAATAATTTTTTTAATAAGTTCGGAAAATTTAATTAAAATTTTGTCTCCCATAGCGTGACCGTAAAGATCATTAACCAATTTGAAAGAATCCAAATCAATCATCATCAAAACACCGGGATGTTTTTTGCAAAGTTCGCTGATTTTTTTCTGAGCCGCATTTTTATTTAATAATCCAGTCAATGAATCAGTTTCGACAGCCTGCCTTAATCCGCGAATTTTATTTTGATTTTTTAAAACATTTTCAATACGTCTGAGCAAAACATCAGCCTTAAAAGGTTTATGAATATAATCGTCAGCACCAATATCAAAGCCGCGACGTTCGGAATCTTCATTGTCGTCAGCCGTCATAAAAATAATTGGAACCGGTTCCGGACTTTTTTCCTGCAAAATTCTGTGCAATTCGTAACCGTCCATCTCCGGCATCATTAAATCGCTAAGAACCATATCCGGTTTTTCAACTTCAAATTTTTTTAATGCCTCTTCGCCTGATGATGCTGTTATTATTTGATAATGTTTTGAAACTACCAATGATGCCAATCTCAACATAACGGGATCATCATCGACAACCAATATTTTTTGCATTTCATTTCCTCCAATTTTTTAATGTCAGCCAAAGCGGACTTGCGATAAAAATTGATGAATAACAGCCGCTGGCGAATCCGATTATCAACGCAAATGCAAAATCTTTTGTGGTCTCTCCGCCGAAAAAATATAATGCAAATGTCGTAAACAAACATGTGAAAACGGTATAGAGTGAACGAGTCAAGGTCTGAAATATTGAACGATTGACTATTTCGTTTAATTCTCCTGCGCGTTTGAAATGTAATTTTAAATTTTCTCTAATCCTGTCGAAGATAACTATTGTATCATTAATGGAGTAGCCGACGATCGTCAACAAAGCCGCGACGAATGACGAATCAATTTGACGCTGAGTGATTGAAAAAAATGTCAGTACAATTAAAATATCGTGAAAGAGAGCAATAACAGCAGCGATACCGAATCGAAATTCAAAACGATAAGCAATATATAAAATAATCAACAGCCAAGAAATTACAAGAGCCATGACGGCATTTAAAATTAATTCGCCGCCGATTGTTGCTCCGACTTTTTCTTCTCTCATTACTTGATAATTGCCGACTTGTGTTTTTATTGAGGACATTATTTCTTTTCTTTCGTTTTCTTCAAGGTCAGTCGTTCGGATCATTACATCAGTTGAACTTTCGACGCTGCTTGTTTCGCCTGACAACTGAATTATTGCTCCATCCAATCCGTAAGGTTTTAATGAAGAGCGTATTTGAGTTATGCTTACCGGATTTTCAAATTTTAAATCAATTATCGTGCCGCCTGTAAAATCTATTCCGAAATTAAAACCACGAATGAGCATTGAAATTAATCCTGGAATAATAATCAGCAGCGAAATTATAAACCAAATTTTTCTTTTGCCGGCTATATCAAATTTTGGCATTTTATTTCACCGCCTTTTGATTTATTTTATTCGGGTCGAACAACAAAAATCCCGTTGCGCCGTAAATTGCAGGTGATTCAAAAATTTTTGAAGCAATGAGCCATTTTAATAAATAACGTGTGAGAGAAATGGCAGTCAGCATTGAAAGTATTACGCCGAGTCCGAGAGTTATTGCAAATCCTCTGATAGAACCTGTGCCGAACATAAATAAAACTGCCGCCGCTATTATCGTAGTGATGTTTGAATCAAAAATTGTCGTGAATGCTCTGTCAAATCCTGCTTCCATCGATAGCCTTAATGTTTTTCCGATTCGATATTCTTCTTTAAAATGTTCAAAAATTAAAACGTTGGCATCAACCGCCATTCCTATTGATAAAATTATTCCTGCCACACCCGGCAACGTTAATGTTGCGTCAAGTCCTTTAAGCACGAACAATAAAATTACCGTGTAAGCCATCAAAGATATATCCGCGATAAATCCTGAAAGTCGATAAAACATTAACATAAAAATTAAAACTACCGCTATTCCTACCACGAATGCAAATTTACTTTTATCTTTTGAATCTTGTCCGAGTGACGGTCCGACTGTTCGAGTTTCAATTATATTGACTTTGACGGGCAAGGCTCCGCTCCTCAATAAAACTGCCAATCGCTGCGCCTCTTCAAGAGTTCGTTGTCCGGATATTTCTGCTCTGCCTCCGAGTATCGGTTCATTTACGACAGGATCGGTCAACACTTCTCCGTCAAGAAGTATGGCTATTTTTCTACCGACATTTTTCATCGTCAAATCTGCAAATTTTTTTCCGCCTTCGTCACTAAATTCCAGATTAACTACATTTCGATTATTTTGATCCATTGCCGCCTGTGCATCTTTTAAATCTGTTCCCGTTAAAACTGTATTGCCGTCCTCGTCTTTAAATTCAAGCATTGCAGTTTTTCCGATCGTTTGTATTGCCGCATCAGGGTCTTTTATTCCGGGCAATTCTATTATTACTCGTCTCTCTCCTTCTCTCTGGATTATCGGTTCAGTCAAGCCCATTTCATTTATTCGCTTTTCCATTATCGTGACGACTCTTTGCATTGCATCGTCATTGACTTGCGCAATTTCCGTGTCCTCTGCCTCCAATACTACGTGCGTGCCTCCCTGCAAATCTAATCCCTGTCTTATCGAATTTGCAAGCGGCTTCATAAACATGAAAAAAACCGTTACGATTATTGCGATACTGATTAATAATTTTATTAAACTGTTTCTTTGCAATCTCTTTCTTTTCCTTTCTTTTTTTATTTCACGTTTTCAAATATATCTTCCATTTTGACTTCAAAATCTTCGTATATAGATAATTTTATTGCTTTTTTTATTGATGCTTTTTCTTCTTCATTTAATTTTTTCAATTCATAATCTCGATAAGTCGAATATACGTCATCGAGTTCCAATTTATTTTCTTTCAACAAATATACTTCAACGGATTTACTGAACGGATCAACTATCCAATATTCTTTCACGCCGTATTTTTCATAAATAATTTTCTTTTTTATTTTATCGTTTCTCGCCGTTGACGGTGAAAGTATTTCGACTACCAAATCAGGCACCCCGTGAATCGCCTCTTCTTTAATTATTTCGGGATCACATACAATTATTACATCAGGTATAAAATTATTTTCTTCATCAAATTGGACATCTGTTTCGTTAAACGGTTCACATTTTTTTCCTTTAAGATAATTTTTGAATGCATTAAATATATTTCCTTCTATTCTCATGTGATTTGTATTCGGTCGCGACATCATATATACTTGTCCATCGATTATTTGATAATTCTGCTCATCTTTATATGAATATGACGACTCAATCATTAATTTTTCTCCTTTCAGATTTTATAGTTTCATTTTCCGTGATTATTATGTCCACTTTTTCGTCATGTTCTTCATTTGGAATTTTTTCTGTAATTTGAAATTCAAATGCAAGTGCGATTCTTTTAATATTTTCTGCACGTTTTAAAAATCTGTCGTAATATCCGCCGCCCAATCCGAGCCTGTTGCCGTTTCTGTCAAATGCCGCTCCCGGTACTATTATGCAATCTATTTCTTCCAATTCAACATATTTTCTTTTTTCTTGTCTCACCGTCATTATTCCGAAGTCGCCGACTTCCAAATCTTGCATCGTCGGCAAAAATACAGGTCTCATTGTTCCGCGTCCGATTATTAACGGAATCGCCACCGTCTTTTCATTCGCGAATGCATTGTCAAATAATTCTTTCAGTTGTATTTCTTCAGGCATTGACGCATACGCCATTATCGTTTTTGATTTTTTATATATTTCATTCTCAAGCAATCTCGTTATTATTTTGTGACTTGCCGCCTCTCGTTCTTCTTTGCTTATCGATGCTCTTTTTTTTCGCATTTCATTTCTAAGAAA